>JASEEX010000041.1 GCA_030019415.1 Thermodesulfovibrionales bacterium | reverse complement strand
AAGACAAATGTTTTAATATCAAGGCTTTTCGTGTAGAGGTTGTTGAACTTAAGTAGTAACGAGGATGATACAGACATACATCACTGGAATGTTTTATAATTATATATGGCCCTGCTCGAGATAAAAAAATATCCAGAAAAGATTTTAAAAGAAAAGGCTGCCTATGTAGAAAGCATAGATAGTGACATTCAGCGTCTTATCGACGATATGGTTGAGACGATGTATGCTGCAAGGGGTGTGGGGCTTGCGGCCAATCAAGTTGGTGTTCTGAAGAGATTATGTGTGATAGATACGAGCATAAGGGAGGAAGAGAGGCCCCTTATAGTCCTTATAAACCCTGTTATTATTGAAAAAGAAGGTATCGAAGAGGCCAAAGAGGGATGCCTGAGTGTCCCTGGGTATATACTAACTTTAAAAAGGTCAGCAAAGGTTTATGTAAAGGGTCTCAATAGAGAAGGCAAGCCAATAGAGATAGAAACTAGAGGCCTTCTCTCCAGAGTCTTACAACACGAGATAGACCACCTCGACGGACTTCTCATTATTGACAGGATAAACCCCATTAAAAGAGAGTTTTTCAAAAAGCGATATAAAAAGTCTCTTAAGACAGCAACGAGTAGCAAGTGACAAACTTAGAATATGGGATTGCTCTTGAGCGGTTTTTAATTCTGTCTTCGACAGAATTAACCTCGGAGCCCCGCACTATAACATAGTGCGGGGCGAGAATGAGCGAAAAAGCAATCCCATATTCCTTTGTTTTAACTTTTTTGTTACTTAAATGCGTATAGTATTCTTCGGCACACCTGCATTTGCGGTCCCATCATTAAAGGCACTCCTTCAATCAGGAGAAGAAATCGTTGCAGTGGTAACTCAGACAGACAAAAGAAGGGGAAGGGATCATATACCTTCTCCTCCTCCGGTTAAAGAGTTTGCTATGAATAAAGGAATCAAGATTCTACAGCCAGCAAACATTAAGGACCTTGTCTTTCTCAATGAGCTTTCAGTTATGAAACCTGATATCATTGCTGTTGTTGCATATGGTAAGATATTGCCCCTGCAGATTCTCAAACTCCCTCCACTCGGCTGCATAAACGTACATGCCTCCCTGCTTCCAAAATATAGGGGGGCTGCCCCAATTCAGTGGGCGATAATTAATGGTGAAAAGAAGACAGGGATAACCACAATGCTCATGGATGAAGGACTTGACACAGGTAATATCCTCTTACAGGAAGAGACAGAGATATCTAACGAAGATAATGCAGAGACCCTCGGAAAAAGGCTATCCGAGATGGGCGCATCTTTATTGATTAAAACAATAAAAGACATAAAAGATGGCTCAATTGAACCTATCCCACAAGTGGGGACCCCAAGTTATGCCCCTCCCTTCAAAAAAGGAGATGGAAGGATTGATTGGTCAAAAAGTGCAACAGAAATATTTAACTTTGTCAGAGGTATGTATCCATGGCCCTGTGCCTATTGTTATTTAAATAAAGGGAGGGTTAAAATTACTAAGGTAAAGGTTCTTGAAGGTTCAGGTATTCCCCGCAGGGTTGAGAAGGCAGGTAAAGGAGAACTTATTGTTGGTGCAGGTAAAGGATTAATCTCAATAATCGAGCTTCAGCCTGAGGGCAAAAGGTCGATGTCTGCTACAGCCTTCCTACAGGGGAGGAAATTAGAAAAGGGGATCTTTTTTGATGAGCCTTGGGTGGATTAGATGGCTTACTCTTAAAATTTTATATCCTCTTCTTATGCTTGCTGGCTCTTTTTCGAAGAACAGAAAAGAGGCCTATCAGAGATTGATTATTAATCTTAATAATAAAATTGTTAAAAGAGAGAGACCCAGGGTGAAAAGAATACTTCTTCTTTTACCACACTGCCTCCAGATGAACGAATGCAATATCAGGCTCACATATAACATCTATAACTGCGAAAGATGTGGCAGATGTGAGATTAAAGACCTGATTGAGATTGCCGATGATAATCACCTAAGCCTTTTCGTTGCGACAGGTGGCTCTCTTGCAAGGAAGATTGTAAATGAGGTAAAACCAGAGGCAGTTGTTGCTGTTGCATGTGAGAATGAATTAAGTAGCGGAATCGCTGATACATATCCACTTCCGATACTGGCTATCCCAAACGAACGCCCCTTCGGGCCATGCCTTAATACGAGCGTCGATTTAGAAAAAGTTAAAGAAGCAGTAGATTTCTTTAGTAAAGATTCTTGCTGTTAAGAATTTTATGAGGTAGGGAAAATGAAGAAATCAAGGAATGAAAGGGGAAGGTTGTCTATGCAGAAAGAGATAAGCAACCTTATAAAGGTCCCTCTTTATATACTCGCCTTCATACTCCTCGGCTTAATCTTCGGTTATCTCACTTTTAAGGTTCTGAGTTTCAGCCGAACCGTCGAGGTGCCTACCTTATATGGAAAGAACTTGATAGAGGCAAATGAACTTCTCACAAAGAGTGGGCTTTATCTAAAGATAGAAGGTGAAGATTATGATTCAAATATATTACCTGGGCACATACTCAAACAGGATATTCCAGCCGGGAAAAAGATTAAAGAAGGAAGGGGGATAAAGGTCATCCTCAGTAAAGGGCCGAGGGTGCAGTCAATCCCGATGCTCGTCAATGAAACGCTCTCAAATGCTGAATACCTGCTCCTTCAAAAAGGTTTAAAGATAGCAAAGGTAATGAGGTTACACTCGGACACAGTTGAAAAGGACAGAATTATAGCTCAAAAGCCAGAACCCAATGAAAAAGTGAGTGATCGTATCACGGTACTTGTTAGTTTAGGACCTCATGAGGTAATCTATTACTGCCCTGACTTCAAAGGTATAACTATCGATGAGGCAAAAGAGCTTATAGAAAGGCTAAACCTAAAAATAGAAACGGGAGGCCATGGCAATAATGTGAGGGCACAAAAACCAAAGTCCGGGACATATGTAAAAACAGGAGATACGATTTATTTACAACTTGAGTAAACCCCGTTAGAAGACCTTTCGCCCTTCTAACGGGAATGCTCACACGGGGCATTAACCCCGTGTTCGCTCGAAAAGGAAATTATTTTCACCCCCGCTGCAAGCAGCGGGGCATTCTAACGGGGTAAATAATGGTTCTTAACGAATAACTAATGACCAAATGGTTAAATAACCAATAACCAAATTACAATAATCAAATAATAACCAAATTCCAATCTTCAAAACTGTTTGGTCAATTGGTGATTGGTTATTGGATTTTATTTGGTGTTTGGGATTTGGTTATTGGAGATTATGTGGAAATACTATGGTTAAGATAGCACCTTCGATACTTTCCGCCAATTTTCTGAAACTCGGGGAGGAGACAAAGGCTGCCGAGGATGCAGGTGCAGACATGCTTCACATTGACATTATGGACGGCCACTTCGTTCCTAATATAACTATTGGTCCCTTTATAGTAGAATCGATCCGTAAGATTACATCTCTGCCGCTCGATGTCCACCTAATGATCGAGGAACCAGATAAATATCTGAGAGATTTCATAAAAGCAGGTGCGGATTACCTGACAGTCCATTATGAGGCTTCGGTACACCTTCATAGGACAGTACATTGGATAAAGGAAAGCGGAGTAAAGGCTGGCGTTTCGCTTAATCCTGCAACACCTGTCTGGAATCTTGAGCATATAATATCGGATGTTGATACTGCCCTCCTGATGTCTGTAAATCCAGGCTTTGGTGGACAGGACTTTATTCCACAGATCCTCGACAAGATAAAGATTTTAAAAAAGCTCCTAAGGAAGAAAGGGCTTTCAACTCTTATAGAGGTAGACGGTGGTGTAAAACTCGAGAATGCTGGGGAGATTATATCTGCAGGGGCAGACATTCTTGTAATGGGGTCCGCCTTTTTTAATTCTAAAGACTACGGGAAAACCATCAAACAATTTAGAGAAGTCCTTGGAAACAGATAGTGTTCTTCATCATGCAGAAAAGCTAAAAGAAAAATCTCTATATCCACAATCGCTAAAGCTATTTAAAAAGGCATTTCAGAGATATACAAAGATATGTGACCTAAAAGGCATGCTCCATTGCATACTTTCTCGGGGCGATATTTACAGGATGATAGGAAATTTTGACCTCGCTGCAAAGAGCTATTCAGAAGCAATAGAGCTTGCCAGAAAACACAGGGAAACGATCTGGGTTGCTGATGCAAGGGTTGGGCTCGGTCTCTCCTTGAGGGCACAGGGCAAATGGAAGAAGGCGATAAAACTCGTCCGTGAATCGAGGAAGGCATACCATAAAAAAGGCGACAGAGAGGGTCTTGCCTTTTCGCTCTGGGCAGAGGCAGGAGCCTTAAGGATAAAAGGCAGAATCATGGAGGCAATCAGGACATCCAATGCCTCCCTTAAGATATTTAAAACCCTCAAGGACACACAGGGTATTGGTTTTTGCCTTTGTAGCCTTGGAGGTGCATCAAGGGTTGCAGGGCTTTACAGCGATTCTCTTAAATACTATACTGCTGCAAACAGATTATTTTCTAATATCAAAGATATATTCGGAATAGCATATTCCTACTGTGGTATCGGAAACGCCTACAGGATGAAGAAGGATTATAAAAGTGCCCTTAACAATTTCAAGAAGGCAATCAGACTCTATAAAAAGATTGGTGACAGGGTAAGTTACTCCTATACTCTATGGAGTCTCGGGACAACTTACAAGATGATGGGAAACTTCAAAAAGGCACGTGATAATTTTATCAGGGCTATGCTACTATTTAAGAAGACAAAAGACCCCAGGGGTATGATCTACTGCAAACTCGGTCTCGGAGAGCTCGATCTTCTCGAAGGCAGAAAGGCCAATGCAAAGAGACAGTTGAAAGCAGCTTTCTACGAAGCAACTGCAAATAGCTTTGCTGTCGAGAAGTGCCATGCTGGAACGATTATATCCTTTACTAACGGAAAATTAGATGATAGATGTTACAATAGTCTTGGATTGAAACTTAAGTTTCAAGGGCTACCTTTTAATATCCCATAATCTTTTCCCTATTTAGTAGAGGTTTGAAAGTGCAACCTTTGAATATCCCAAACACACTTACAATAACGAGAATAATCATCATCCCTGTATTCGTAACCACAGTAGTATATAAACGCTATGACTATGCCCTTTACCTCTTCGTGATTGCAGCACTTACAGACATATTTGACGGTCTCTTTGCACGCCTTAAAAATCAGAAGACTGCACTGGGCACATTTCTCGACCCTGTCGCTGATAAATTCCTTCTTGTTACATCATTTATCATTTTATCAACCTATGGTTGGATACCCAAATGGATTGCGATTACAGTTATAAGCAGGGACATTATAATTATTACAGGCTGGCTTCTGCTTTATCTTGCCACAGGTGCAGCAAAGGTTGAACCATCAGTACTCGGAAGGGCCACAATATGGATGCAAAGTATATTTATCGCTTTTGTGCTTATGGATATGAATCTTCTCTCTATGCCGGGAATACATAGTATACTTCAGTGGTCAACCGCAGGTATCACAATAACCTCCGGGCTACACTATATTTATAGGGGATTGAAACTAACACATGCAATTTGAAAACGGCTTAGAGATAGATCGTATCCATCCCGGAAGTCAGGCCGAAAAACTGGGCCTTCTTCCTGACGATATAGTAGTATCCATAAATTCACACAAACTTAGGGATCCTATTGACTTCATGTTTTACAGCACTGATGATTCCATCGAGATAGAAGTAAAGAGGGGTAAAGAAAAGATTAACCTTCATGCAGTAAGGAAAGAGGGCATGGAATTTGGCACAGATTTTAAACCCTTTAAGGTCATGACATGCAAAAACAACTGTATATTCTGTTTCGTCAAACAGCTTCCAAAAGGGCTCCGAAAAACACTATACATAAAAGATGATGACTACAGGATGTCTTTTCTTTATGGGAATTATGTCAGCCTTGCGAATCTAAAAGAAGAAGACAGAAGGCGCATTATTGAACAGAGGTTAAGTCCACTCTATATTTCCGTGCATTCAACAAATAGGGCCCTGAGGAATAGACTCCTCGGAAATGCAAAGGGTCCTGACATCCTCAAGGAACTAAAATTCTTCACAGACAATAAGATAAGATTCCACACACAGATTGTCCTCTGCCCTGGCTACAATGATGGTAAAGAACTTTGTAAGACAATAAGTGACCTCCGCAGATTTTATCCTTACGTCTCGTCCATTGCAGTCGTCCCTGTCGGACTTACCATGTACAGGAGGCATACCATCCGGCCTGTCGAGAAAGAAGAAGCCAGAGATGCACTGAAGATAATCGAGTCTTTCCAGAAGAGGTTTAAAAAGAAACATGGTGACCCTATTGTATATGGGGCAGACGAACTCTATATTAAGGCAGAAATCCCTTTTCCGCCGCCTAAGGATTATAAAGACTTTCCTCAAATAGAGAATGGTGTCGGAATGGTACCCCTTTTTATGAGCTGCGCAAAGAAACTCAAGATACCGTCACTTCCCCGTAAAAAGAAATTTCTTACATTTACCGGGCTTTCCTTTTATCCCTTTCTCAAAAGGTTTACAGATAAACTTTTCGGTAAAGAGGGCCTTACTATAGACATAATACCCGTTGAGAATAGATTCTTTGGAACCTCCATTACCGTTACTGGACTGCTAACAGGGAGGGATGTAATAAGAACACTATTAGATAAAATAGATGCCCAGGAAATAGTACTCGTACCCGACGTAGTCCTGAAGGACAGAGAGGACGTGTTTCTCGATGACATCACTCTAAGGGATATGGAAGAGGCACTCGGTATACCCGTAAAAAAGATCGAATCAATTCCAGAGGGACTAATACGGGGTATTGCGGGAGAAGGAGAATGAAACTTAGCGGCAGGACAAAAATAACAGGACTCTTTGGATATCCCGTCGAACACACCCTATCCCCTGCAATGCATAATGCTGCATTTGAAGCACTTGGCCTTGATTACTGCTATGTTGCCTTTCCGGTACATCCTGATTACATAAAAGATGCGGTAATGGCAATAAGGGCACTTAATATAGCCGGGGTAAATGTTACTATTCCACACAAGGAAAGGGTAATCCCTTTCCTTGATGACATTGATGAGGAGGCATCTCTCATCGGCGCAGTAAATACTATAGTAAATTCAAGTGGCAGGTTAAAGGGTTATAATACTGACGGGAGGGGATTTACGCAATCACTTTCCGAGCGTGGTATCCCTGCGGAAGGCAAGGATATATTAATAATAGGTGCAGGAGGTGCATCAAGGTCAATAAGCTACTATCTGGGCCAGAAGGCGGAAGGATTATTTTTGTACGACATTGACGAAGAAAAGGCGGAAAGACTCGTACAGGATTTGAAAAAAATTCTTAATAATATATCGGCCGTTGATGATATTACCAGAACTGAAAGATTCCATATAATAATAAACGCTACACCTTTAGGATTAAAAGGGGAAGACCCCTTACCCTTTGATACAACTCTCCTGAGGCCAGACCAGACTGTTTGCGACCTTATCTATAAAAAGACCAGGCTCCTCGAAGAGGCATCAAAAAAGGGATGTGTAACCTTGAATGGTCTGGGCATGCTTCTATGGCAGGGAGTTTTCGCATTCGAGCTCTGGACAGGTAGGAAACCACCCGTTGATGTCATGCGAGATGCCTTGTACAAGAGCCTGAAATAGAAAGCTACGAAACCTCGAAGATAAACTCTATCTCCAGAGGTGAATTAAAGGGGAGGACATTTACGCCAACTGCAGCTCTTACGTGTCTACCTCTCTCGCCAAAGATTTTGAAGAGTAAATCCGAGGCTGCATTCAATACCTTTGGCTGTTCCGTAAAATCAGGTTCTGAGGCAACGTAACCCGTAATCTTAACGCACCTTTTAACTTTGTTGAGACTCCCCATATGGGCCTTCAAGACTGATAGGGCATTTATAGTGGCCACTCTTGCTTCTTCCCTCGCCTCATCAGGGCTTATATCTTTCCCTACCCTACCCTCCCTTGTGAGTCTCCCCTGTCTTAAGGGCAAGATCCCGCTGAGAAAAACGAGGTTTCCCGTTCTTACAACAGGAATATATGAGCCGAGGGGAGTCGGTGCTTCTGGAAGTTCTATACCGAGTTCTTTAAGCCTTCCCTCTGGAGACATTATAATCCCAGTTCTTCAGGGGTTCCTATCCTCCCGAGAACTGCAGATGCAGCTGCAACAGCCGGGTTGGATAGATAGACCTCGCTTTCAGGATGGCCCATCCTGCCGACAAAGTTTCTGTTAGTAGTTGCAATTGCCCTCTCGCCTTTAGCGAGTATACCCATATGACCGCCAAGACAGGGGCCACATGTTGGGGTGGATACTGCTGCCTCTGCCTCTATGAATATATCCAGGAGCCCTTCTTTCATTGCTTCCCTGTATATTTTTTGTGTGGCAGGGATAACAACCATTCTCACATTAGGGTTAACCTTCCTGCCTTTAATAACAATTGCTGCATCCCTTAGATCCTCAAGGCGTCCATTTGTGCATGAGCCTATGACAACCTGGTCAATACTAACCTCGAAGAGTTCTGCTGCTGGTCTTACATTTGATGGAAGATGGGGACAGGAAACAGTAAGGGAAATCTTCGAACAGTCATACTCATGCACCTCAGCATATCTCACATCACTGTCAGATTTGTAAAACTTATATAGCCTCTTCGCCCTTTTATTTACATAAGACTCTGTAATCGAATCGGGCACAATTATTCCGCTCTTACCTCCAGCTTCAATAGCCATGTTGCACATTGTAAGCCTTCCATGCATTGAAAGAGCCCCTATGGTCTCACCATCAAACTCCATCGCTCTGTAAAGTGCTCCATCAACGCCTATGTCCCCTATTGTATGTAGAATTAAATCCTTACCTCCAACCCACTTGTTTAGTTTTCCATAATATATAAACTTTATTGATTCAGGGACCTTGAACCAGCATTCTCCTGTTGCCATCGCAGCAGCCACATCTGTGGAGCCTACACCCGTTGCGAATGCCCCTAATGCACCATAGGTGCATGTATGACTATCTGCCCCGATGACTAAATCACCTGGTACAACAAGTCCCTCTTCAGGAAGGAGCACATGTTCTATTCCCATTCTGCCCACCTCAAAATAGAGGCTGATTTTATACTCCCTCGAAAAATCCCTCACTATCTTGCACTGCTCTGCTGCCTTTATGTCTTTTTGCGGTGTGAAGTGGTCAGGAATCAAGGCAATTCTATCCCTATCAAAGACATCCTTTGATCCAATTTTTTTAAATTCTGATATCGCTATGGGTGCAGTTACATCGTTTGCGAGTATAAGGTCTACCTTTGCATTTATTAATTCGCCAGGTGAAACCTCCTCTTTAACTGAATGGGCTGCAAGAATCTTCTCAGTAATTGTCATATCTTTCTATCCTTTCCTCTCGAAGGCCTTGCCTGCTATTAGAACAAAGATAATAGAGGTAATAATGATTACTGATATATCTATTATAAACGGAAAATCGGGACTCATCTTGCCTTTCTCAAAAGGGAAGAGTATGTGCTTCATAGCATCGACACCATAAGTGAGGGGATTTATCTTTGAAGCGACCTTCAAGATTTCTGGTAGAAGCTTAACAGGATACATTGCACCGGAAAGAAAAAACATCGGCATGATTATAAAGTTCATTATTACACTGAAGCTTTCATAACTCTCATAGAATGTGGCAAGGACTATACCAAAAGCGGATATAGAAAATGATATAGAGGCACATATAAGAATGACACCTATGATCTGGAATAGGCCGAGCTTAAAACCTAAAAAAGGAAAAAGGGCAAGGATAATTACTGCCTGGATGGTGGATACAACTGTACCGCTTAATGCCTTCCCAATAACTATGGAGAACCTTGATACAGGAGCAACAAGGATCTCCTTCATGAAGCCGAATTCTTTATCCCATATTATGGATATGGATGAAAACATGGAACTGAAGAGGATTGTCATTCCAAGTATCCCCGGGAAAATAAACTGGATATATGGCACTCCTACATCCGGTGATACGAGTCGGGATATTCCAGCACCAACGATGAATAACCACAGTAGTGGCCTTGCGATTGTCGAAAAGAGGCGGCTCCTCTCCCTTATGAATTTCTTGAATTCCCTCGCTACTATTACATAAACTGCATTAAATTCCACTAAGTTTGGTGATTGGTTATTCACCATCCTGGTTATTGTAATTTGGTCATTAGTTATTTTTCCTTCCGTCTCCTGTATGCACGAACATACTCCTTAATACCTTTTTCAGGAGGGGCCTCTTCTTCTCTTATAGCCTTACCAGTGAGTTTCAAGAAGACATCATTCAGGGTTGGCCTCTGAAGCCTTACAGAGAGGACCTTTTCTCCTATCGTCCTCATCATTTCGGGTATACAGGTATCACCCATATTGCAAGTCAGGTAGAGTTCGTCCTCTTTTTCTGAAACGGCAAGCCCTAATAATCTTTCTATCTCTTCCTTCGTGTTCACATTGTCAGTAGTCTTTATATAAACAACATCTCCACCTACTGTCCTTTTTAATTCATCAGGGGTTCCCATAGCAATTATCTTTCCTCTGTCTATGATTGCAATCTTGTCACAAACTTCTGCCTCTTCCATGTAATGAGTGGTCATAAAGACAGTAACATAATGTTTTTCAGGTAGTTTTGTTATGAATTCCCAGAGGTTAGCCCTGCTCTGCGGGTCAAGCCCAAGTGTTGGCTCATCGAGGAACAGGACTCTCGGTCTATGTATCAGCCCCCTCGCAACCTCAAGCCTGCGTTTCATGCCACCTGAAAATTTCTTGACGAGGTCATCCTTCCTTTCATATAAGTCCACAAACCTCAGGGCATCATATACACGTCCCCGCATCTCGTCTTTTGGAACATTATATAAATAAGTATGAAAGACAAGGTTTTCATAAGCAGTCAGGTCTTTATCGAGGGTTGTATCCTGAAAGACTATGCCAATGGCCTTTCTGACATCTGCAGGCTCTTTCATGCAATCGTGTCCTGCAACGAAGGCCCTGCCTGAAGTGGGAGAAAGGAGTGTGCAGAGGATATTTATCGTAGTTGTCTTACCCGCGCCATTTGGCCCGAGAAAGCCAAAGATTGTACCTTCTTCCACCTCAAAGGAGATGTCATCAACAGCAGTGATACTATCAAATCTCTTTGTTAGATTTTCTACCTTTATTATCATTTATTTAAGTTTAACATGTATTTTGTGTTCTCTTCAAAACAGAAAAGAATAGCTTATTGACCCACTCAGTTATAACTTTTATAATATCTTAATGCTCCTTATCTAACGGAGCGGGATAAAAAATAAGCCGTTAGAAATATTTCTTCTAACGGGGGTACGAAGGGGGTAACGTGCTTCTCTACCTTGTACAACATGGAGAGGCAAAAAGGGAAGAAAAAGATCCATCAAGACCACTCTCTGATAAAGGCACAGAGGATGTTAACAGGGCAGCATCCTATATATCCAGGTTAAACATGGAGGTAGATGAAGTCCTTCATAGCGGTAAATTAAGGGCAAAACAGACAGCGGAGATGCTGGCTGGAAACCTGAAGATAGCAAGGGGTGTTTCAGAAACAGATGGTCTGGCACCTTTAGATGATCCAGGGCTATGGGCGGAAAGGCTGAAAGCCAGAACTAATCCCCTCATGCTTGTAGGACACCTCCCAAACCTTGGAAGGCTCGCATCTTTACTCCTCTGCGGTGATGTGGAAAAAAATATTATTGCCTTCAAGATGGGAGGTATTGTTTGTCTAAAAAGGGATGGTGCAGGGACGTGGTCTTTGCAATGGATGATAATACCTGATATCTTGGTAAAGCCCCCCGACCAAAGGTCGTGGCTTCACTTCTGAAGGGGTGTTATACTCTTCAAAATAGTCAAGGTATTCTTTCATAGGTTTGCCCTTTTAATAGTTTGCGCTTCTCCTTCAGCAATGAATTCAGAAGTGCAATATCGCCCGATTCCTCTGCCAGTCTCCTTCTCTCATCGAACCTTTTCTGTGCCAGTGTCTGTAGACAATCATCAATATTTCTGTCAACATGCTCTAAGTCAAACCCCGGGTTAAGAGAGAGTCCCGTAATCAGTGTCCTCTCTTGATCATCAGCCTCATCGAGGAGAGACCTCATATTTAACTTATCGCCAAGTGCCTTAATTTTCTTCAGTAAAGACTTTATGGTTTCATCCTTCAGGTCTTCAATATTGAGTCTTGAAAGCACGTATTCAGCCTTTTCAGGGAGTGCGATAATCGCACTTACCAGAAGATATTCTTCCTTGTTCTTTGCTGCCCTAACCAGACCGAACCCTTCTAAGCTATTAGGCCCTGCCTTTTTCTTTATCTTTTTAAGTTCACTCCTCAGGACCGATTCGTTAATCCTTGATCTGTCAGCAAGTTCGCCTAACAGCTCATCCGCTATAATCAGATCCCTCATGCCTGAGATCATTCCGAGGGCCTCCCTTACGGTATCAATCCTGTCTCCTCCGCCTGAGGCGGATGATGTATTCAGGAGAAACTCTATTATCGACATAGCACCTGAGAGCATCCTCTTAAAGGGCTGACTGCCTTTCTTTCTCAAAAAACTATCAGGGTCTTCACCTTCAGGAAGTAATAAGACCCTTGCTCTGAAGTCACATCCACAGAGGATTGCCAGAGACCTTCTTGCGGCAGAGATGCCTGCCTCATCACTATCAAAGACCAGGACAACCTTTTCCGTCATTAACTTGAGCCTCTGTAACTGCCTTGATGTCAGAGCTGTTCCTAACGGTGCAACCGTGTTTTTAAACCCATACTGGTAGCAGACTATCACATCGAGATATCCCTCAACAATAATGGCATAACCTTTCTTCCTTATATCTTCTTTTGCGAGATTAAGGGCAAAGAGGGTGTCGCCCTTTTTAAATACCTCTGTCTCGGGAGAATTAAGATATTTCGGCAGAGAGTCACTTATAACCCTGCCACCGAAGGCGATAACATCATGCTGATAGTTAAATATAGGAAAGATAATACGCCCCCTGAACACATCCCTGTAGCCCTTTTCTCCGCCTGAGGCGGAAGATACAGCGAGCCCTGCATCCTTTATAAAGGAATCGCTGTAGCCCATCTTCTTCAGATATTCAATAAGACCATCCATTTCATCAGTCGCATACCCTATGCAAAAACTATCAATGGATGCCTCTTCAATTCCTCTGTTCTTGAGATATGTCTTAGCTGCCTCTGAGCCATTAAGGTTCTTTATAAAAAATTTCATGGCCTCTCTGTTTATCTGGAGTATCCTTTCGCGCCTTTCAGAAAGATTTTTGTCAAACCTGAATTCCCTTATCTTGATACCGGCCTTTTTCGCAATATACCGTGTTGCCTCATTGAAGGAGAGGTTCTCATGTTTCATCAAAAACCTAACTACATCACCCCCAATCCCGCATCCGAAGCAGTGAAATATCTGTTTTGATTGGCTTACCATAAACGACGGGGTTTTTTCAGAATGAAAGGGACAGAGACCTTTGTAGTTCTGGCCTGATTTCTTTAATTGGACATAATCGGATATAAAATCAACGATGTCTATTTTAGACTTTATTTCTTCGAGTAGACTTTCAGCCTTCATTCGGCCTGCTAAATCTCTTGAATCCGGAGCATTCTAAGATCTCTAATGAACTACCTCTTGTAATCTTATCCAAAAGTAAGTTCAGGCCAAGGCTATCGCTTGAAATATGTCCTGCAATGACAACATTCAGGTGGTTCTTTTCTGCCTCCTTACGGTGGTCCTCGCTGAGGTGCATCGCTACTATTGTGCTTACTCCACTCGCTGCAAGGCTTTCAAATATCTCCTTTGCCCCCTCTGTGCCACCTGTCATATCAACAAAGATCTTTCCTGCCTTTCTATTCTTTAAACCAAGAATGATCTTTGGACCGACACCGTTAAACCCTGCCTCTTTGTATTCAGGAATGCCTTTAAGTATACAGAGCACATCATCCACAAGATAGGGTTTCTTTTCATCGAATAGCCTCTGTAGATAACTCGTGACCATGTTGTCAGAAGGCGTATGAAGACACAGAAAGGGAATACCGAGAAGCCTTGCTGCATCCACCGCCCTTGTATGGTTAACTGGCATCAGCTTTCTCTCTACTTCTTTTATCCTCTCATCCATGAGCCCCTCTGCAATATTAATAGGGACTCCAAATTTGTTTAATATATCCGACTGCATCTGCATCACAGTGTAAAGGTTTGCATACGCCCTTCCCTCAGGGTGATGCGACAGGAGGAGGTCAACCCCCCTGCCCTTTGACCGCAGGCTATCGGCAAGCAGTATCTCCCCAACTTCGATATCTATACCGACAAGAATATTTTTAATCTCCTCATCACCCGTCCCGTAGAGAATCCTTGAATCAGAATATGGGTTCTGGAGAGACTCCTGGTCGAAAAAGCCCTTCTCATCTGGTTTGAGCTCATCAAAATCCTTCTTCCTTCGCTCCAGATCCTTCAGGACAATGTCTCTGCCCCGAGGGTCGTTTTCCATCCCGGTTTCGATGGCCTTTCTGTAAATATCTCTTAATTTCATATCTTTTCTAATAGTTCTCTTACCCGCTGATTTACAATCCTTCCATCTGCAGCACCTTTCACTCGGGGCATAAGGATACGCATTACTTTACCCATATCTTTTATACCTTCCGCAGAAGATTCCTTTATCGCCTCAATGATTAACCTGTCAAGCTCTTCCGGAGTTAGCTGACGTGGCAGGTATGATTGGAGGATTTCGAGTTCCTGTCTTTCTTTTTCAGCAAGGTCTTCTCTTCCTCCCTTTGAAAACAACTCGATTGATTCCCGCCTTTGTTTTGAGAGCATAGAAACAACAGAGATTATGTCCTCTTCGAACAACTCTCCCCTCTTCTCTATCTGCTTATTTTTGATGGCTGCCTTAACCATCCTTAAAACAGAAGTCCTAAGACTGTCAGATTTCTTCATTGCTACCTTTAAATCAACATCGAGTCTCTGCAGAAGGGACATTACCTCACCGCCAGCTTCGTTCTTCTGAAGGCCTTCTTACGAGCAGCAAGGGCTTTCTTCTTCCTTTTCACACTCGGCTTTTCGTAGTGCTCCCTCTTCTTTACCTCGGAGAGGATTCCTTCTCTTTCACACTGCCTTTTGAACTTTTTAAGCGCATTTTCGAAAGATTCACTCTCCCCTACCTTTACAATGGGCATCCATATACCCCTCCTCTCTGTTTAAAACTTAAAAATAATTTTACCAATTTGCAAATTCCCCTGTCAATGTTGTACCGAATTGAACCATTCCAAGTGTTTTAGTAAATTGCCAAGCCCTCCTTGCAACCCTTTTTACCCTGTCAGAAAGAAAGCCCTGCCCTTTTGGTGTCACGTCCCAGGTAACCGATACCACTTCATTCCCAGGTAACGGAGACCACCA
>JASEEX010000040.1 GCA_030019415.1 Thermodesulfovibrionales bacterium | reverse complement strand
TTACATGAGGCAACGAATAGTCATTTCGTGTAGATTTTTACGTGAGGCAACAGGGCTTTTTTAAAATACTGTTACGGAAAAATCATTTATGTACTTGTTAAGACATCTGCTTGTAATCTCAAAGTGAGAATGCTATATTTTTACTAAAACACAACTATTCGGATGTCATTCCCTCGAATCCCTAAGGCGGAGGGAATCGAGGATTTCCTGTGAAAACAGGAAACCAGTTCCTTATAGTTCCCTGCTGGAGTTTACCCCGTACTTGATACGGGGCAGGCATGACGAAAATTTGCTAAACTACAGCTAATTAATATTAAGGGGAAGACTATGCTTCCATTTTTTGTGAAGGCCAAAACCATATCTGATGCCTGGTTCCAGCTTATTTACAATATATTTGATAATGCCTATGCGCAGAAAATACAGAAGGGCTCATTTGAGAACGAACAGTACCGACTGCAGTACCCGGGCATAGCAATATATATTGAGCATCCCTATTACGACATGATACCAATCATGCCACCTAACTCAGGCATACCTGCTCCTACCACAAAAGACTATATCGAGGATTACTTTGTAAACTACCTCATGAATCCTGAACTGGCTGAGAATGAGACTTACAGGTATGCAAGCAGGATTCACAATAGAATGCCAAAAGGCGGAACGCAACTTGAACGCGTTATAGACATGCTCAGGGAGACTCCCCTCACAAATCAGGCTGTTATCGAAATAGCAACACCTGACGACCTTGATATATGCTATGGCAAGGATGGGAAGCTTGACCCACCATGTCTGAGGTTGCTGGATTTTAAGGCTGTACCTATAGATAACGAGTTAGTTCTGACAGTAAGCGCCTACTTCAGGTCATGGGATCTGTGGGCAGGACTGCCTACAAACCTCGGCGGAATAGAGCTTTTAAAGCAGTTTGTTGCAGGGGAAACTTCTCTCAAGAATGGGCCTATGTATGCCTATAGTGCTGGCGCTCATATTTATGGCTATCAGGAGGAAATAGCAAGGTTAAGAACCCTGAGATCGGCAAAGACCTAAAAATTCCAAATACCAAAGCCCAAATTTCAAATGTTTTGTCATTTGGATTTTGAAATTTGGATTTAATTGAGCATTTGGATTTGTTTAGGATTTAGAATTTCGAATTTAGGATTTCTTGAGGGGCAATCTTATAGTAAAGGTGGTTCCCTTTCCAGGTTCGCTCTCTACAGAAATAGTTCCTCTATGTTGCTGAACTATCTTGAGTGTGAAGGTAAGGCCAAGCCCTGGTCCGTATATCTTTGAGGTAAAAAATGGGTCAAATATGTGTTTGATTTTATCTTTCGGGATACCCTTTCCAGTATCAGACACCTGTATCTCCATGCGTCCATCACTTATCTGGCTGGTAAGCTTCAATATCTTAAGCCTCTCTTGCATTGCCTCAATAGAATTTCTGATAAGATTAGAAATGGCCACCTTCATCTGTTCTTTATCTACAGGGATAAGGGGAGGATTATCCACTAACTTAGTTTTTACCTCTATACCTTTATCTTCGAATTCCTTCTCAAATAACTTGAGGGCTTCCATAATTACATCATTGATATTTGTTGGCTCTCTATAAGATATGGCTATGGTTTTTAGCTCAACAAGCTGTTTTATCATATTCTCCAATCTCGCTACATCATCTATGATCATCTCCATATACTTTTTGTTGGAGTCACCTTCAGGCAGTTTCTCATAAACTCTGCGAGCAAAACCTCCGATAGAGGTGAGGGGATTCCTTATCTCGTGTGTTACCTCTTCCATCATCTTTTCCAATGCCTCTGCTTTTTCCTCCTCCACTAATTTTTCGCGTGCTGCCTTTATGGTAAGTAATGATCTGACCCTTGCAGAAAGTTCTTTGTAATCAAAGGGTTTGGCTAAATAATCATCAGCCCCGATATCCAGCCCCTTTACCTTATTTTCGACCTCGCCTTTTGCAGTGAGCATAAGGACAGGAATATACCTTGTATTTTCATCTGCCTTAAGCCTCTGGCAGACCTCATAGCCATCTATTTTTGGCATCATGATATCGAGGACGATTAAGTCAGGATTGCATTCAGCGACCTGTTTAAGAGCTTCTTCACCGTTGTATGCCTCTGCTGTGTCGTATCCTTCAGAGTGAAACCTCTTTTTCAGAAGTTCCACTGTGTCCACAGCGTCATCTGCAATCAATATCTTAATCTTCTTCTTCACCTAAGACGCTTTCCCACTTGCCTCTCAGATAAGACCTTATCCGTTCAGGCAATTCACGGACATTAATAGGCTTAGAGATATATCCTTCACAACCTGCCTCAAGGGCCTTTTCTCTATCTCCCCTCATTGCATGGGCAGTTAAGGCCACTATAGGGAGATCTTTAAACTCCTCCTGGCTTTTCAGCCTTCTTGTAACCTCAAAACCATCTATCTTAGGGATTGAGATATCCATCAAAATCAGGTCTGGTCTTTCTGACACAGCCTTTTCTAATGCCTCCTCTCCATCAGTAGCCTCAATCATTTGATAACCCTTGCTCTTGAGTATCTTTACCACCAGTTCACGGCTATCCTGATTGTCATCAACTATCAATATCTTCTTTGGGTCCCCTTTTGTCTCTTCCATCTTCCCCTCATTTATTTAGCACTTCGCTGGCCTTGCTGATAGTTTCCTTAAGTTCCTTCAAAAGGTCCTCTCTGGTAAGCACTCCCTTATTTAATACCGCCTGTATCCTGTGATTCAGTTCATCCATCTCTTCTTCAGTTAGATCTTTGTGGGTAAGCAAGATAAGAGGAATATCCTTGACTTCTTTTTCTGTCTTTAGGTATTCGATAACATCGAAACCGCTCACCTCTGGCATTGTCAGATTCAAGACTATAAGGTCGGGTCTTAAATCACGTATGGATTTGATAGCATCCTCGCTATTATAAGCCGTTGTTACCTGATAACCCGCTTCTTTTATTGCATTACCTATCAATCTTACTGTATCTGGCTCATCATCAACTATTAAAACCTTTTTTACCTTCCTTGTCTTTTCCAGGTTTCTTAGTTTTCTTAGCAGAACCTGCTTTTCCACTGGTTTTACAATATATTCTGTAGCGCCCAGGCTGAAGCCCAATCTCTTATTTTCAACGATTGAGAGTATCATTACAGGAATATCCTGGGTTTCAGGTGTCTTTTTCAGCTCCCTGAGCACCTGCCATCCATCCTTTCTTGGCATCAGGATATCAAGGGTAATGGCCAAAGGATTGATCTCCTTTGCTTTTTCCACCGCCTTTTCACCGCTGAGAAGACCAACTACCCTGTATTCCTCTCCTAAGTATTTTCTTATGATATCAATAGCCTCTGGATTATCATCTATAGCTAATACAGTCTTTTTAGCAACCTCCTCCCTTTTGGGCAATTCAGCTTCCACAGGCTTATATTCCTCTTCTGGCTTGAGTATAAGGCTTTTAATGACATCGCAGCCCTTACAGAAATCCATCTTCTCTGGATAGGCAGCTATTTTTATGCCTGCACAATGGGTTCTGAGGATTAACCAGCATCTGCTTTCCTTGCTTCCGTATGCCGGGCAGCTTGGCTGTCCACAGCGCACATATTCCCAGCATCTTATTGGCTTGCCTGCATATTCTGGCTCCTTCAGGAAGGTCTCAACAGGGCTTCCGAAATAAGCAGCCAGGGCTTCAGCAATCCTCGGTTCCACTACTGGCTCAGCAGGCTTCTCCAGCATCTCTTTCTTCAGAGGAATAGTAAAACAGAACTTGCTTCCCTCTCCGTATTTACTTGTAGCCCAGATTATACCTTTATGCAATGCCACCAACCCTCTGGCGATACTGAGGCCGAGGCCAGTGCCTTCGTACTCACGCACAGCAGTGAGGTCTACCTGGACGAACTTATCAAAGATCTTGCTGAGAGCTTCCTCTTTTATTCCTACCCCTGTGTCCTCAATGCAGACCTCTGCAAATATGGGTGGCTCTCCAGGTTCGATACCTCGCTCAGAGGGCATGGCAGTTACAGTAATTCCTCCTTGACGGGTGAACTTAACGGCATTTGATAGGAGGTTTATCAAAATCTGTCTAATCCTGTCCTCATCACCACAGACGAAAGGTAAGCCTTCATCTATATTAACAGCAAGCATAAGGCCCTTTTGTTTTATCATAGGTTCAAAGGTAGGGATGACAGAGTCGATTAGCCACTTCAGGTCGAGCTCCTTTATCTCTAATTCTACTTTCCCTGACTCTATCTTGGATATATCGAGGATATCATTTATCAACTGAAGGAGATGCCTGGCATTAGCAGCAACCTTTTTTAAGCTCTTTTCCTGTTCTTCGTTAATAGGGCCATCAACCCTGTCTAACATCAGGTCTGTATAACCGATGATTGCATTCATCGGTGTTCGTAGTTCATGAGACATGTTGGCTAAGAAGGTGGATTTCATTTTGTCCAGCTCCCTGAGATCCCTATTAGCCCTTTCCAATAGTTCTAAGAGCCGGGTTCTTTCATCCAACAAGGCAGTCTTTCTCGTTATCTCCTGCTCCAATTTTTTGCTGAAGGAGGAGACACTTTCGACCATATAGTTAAAGGTCTTTCCAAGGACTCCAATCTCATCTTCTGTCTTTACCTCCGCCGAAACAGACATGTCTCCCTCTGCAAACCTCTTCGCCTTCTCAGCTAAACTCTCTACAGGGCGTCTTACCAACTTAGTTACCATTAGATAGATAAAGATGGCTGCGAGGGGTATGGTGAATATGGCTATCACCACGGTTCGGTTTCTCTGTGCGGCAACTTGTGAATAGATTCGCTCACCCTCAGTCCTCACTACTATGCCTCCAAGGAATTTTCTGGAGGAGCCATGACAGTGGTAACAATCCTTTTCATTATGGATAGGCACTATAAAGACAAAATGTCTTTTCCCTGCGACCTCATCCTCAAGTAGCTTCCGCAGTCCAGATGGTTCAATCCCTGTCTTTAACGTCTCGGTCAGGGTCTCAAGGGTAGCTTTATTTAAAATAGATTCTGCTAAAGTTGTTCCTACCTTATTTTCATGTGAAGAATAGGCTATCTCTTGATCGGGATCACAGATGAATACCTCAACACCTTCTGTCCTTTCTCTAATGTGTGATAATTCTCTTTTAATACCCTCGGCATCACCTACCGACATAGGATGTCTTATACCTGCATAGATTGAATTTATCAAACCTCTTTCAATCATGGCCACTATCTCGAACCTATCTTTGGTCCCGAAGTAAATTCGCATATAGATTTCGGCCAGCAGAACCAGCAAGATACTGATTACCATAGCAGCCATTATCTTATAGCCCAAATGCTTTCTTAAAAATCCGAACACTCTGTCTCCTTTTTCAACTTTTAACTTTTAACTTTTCACTTTTAACTTTCAATGTGCCCCTCCATGGATCATGGGCCTATACCTGAATGCCTTGACCCTTTCCTCGGTATGGCAGACATCACAGTCCTTTGTGGTCAGATGCCTCTTTATATAGGAGGGATTCTTTGTCTTAACATGGAACTCGCCAGGGCCATGGCATACCTCACAGCCTGCATTCTTAAGGTGGGGCGTCTTTTCAGGACTTATGAAACCACCAGGTTTGCCATATCCGGTAGCATGACAGGAATAGCAACCTTTAATCTCCTCTTCTGTTAATTTTTTTTCCAATCTCTCAATGCTCTTAAAAGATGTAGCTTTTTTTGCATAAGTCATAAAGCTTATATATTCCTTCTCATGACAGTCCTTGCAGGCCTCGGAACCAACATATTTAGGCAATCTGCTCTTAGTTTCAGCAAGACCCAAAGACAGGTTGATTATAGAAGGCACAAGCAGAATGGTTATAAAAGTAAATAATAAATACTTAGTTGAAAATTTTAAAAAATTGGTTATAGCTAACCTCCAATTGAAGTTTATTTAAAGCCTTAATATATTTTCCTTTATTATATGATATGAAAAATTTCAACAATACTTATAATATCATATGGCGTTTATAATCGCATTGGCAGGTAAAGGTGGTACGGGAAAGACGAGTATCGCCGGACTTACTGTACGTTATCTTATTGAGAGAAAAAGGGGACCCGTGCTTGCAGTAGATGCGGATTCTAATAGCTGCCTCAATGAGACCCTCGGAATTGATGTCCATACAACGATAGGTAAATTAAGAGAGGAGTCTCTCCATGCGTTAAGAAGCGGTGTAGAAAGGCCCGGTGGTATGTCCATGGAAAAGCTCTTTGACTATCAGGTTCAGCAATCAATTATCGAGTCAAAGGGATTTGATTTGATAGTTATGGGAAGGCCCGAGGGGCCGGGATGCTATTGTGCAGCAAATAATATTATAAGGAAATACACAGATAAACTGTCTGAGACATATCCATATGCCGTTATAGACAATGAAGCCGGCATGGAACATCTCAGCAGGAGGACGACCCACAAGGTTGATTTACTTATAATTACGAGCGATCCAACCGTAAGGGGTATCCAGACAGCTAAGAGGATTGATGGATTGGTCGATGAACTCAGGCTTGAGATTGACAAACGGGTTCTGATTATAAACAGGGTATCTGATAATGAGGTAGAGGAACTGAGGAGTCTCGCAGAGAGGTTTGGGCTTTATGTTGCAGGAGTTGTGCCTCAGGACAGCATGGTATTTGATTATGACCTTCACGGAAGGCCAATCTTTCAACTTCCTGGCGATTCCAAAGCAGTAAAGGCTGTATTCAGCATACTCGATTCATTGAAGATCCCTTGAAAATAGACCCTTGATTTTCTTGGTGGCGGGGAGAGGATTTGAACCTCTGACCTTCGGGTTATGAGCCCGACGAGCTACCGGACTGCTCCACCCCGCGATATGTTTTAAAATAACTTATCAACATTTTTTTGTCAAATCCTCCCATTTCCATAATCCGTAGCCAATTTTAGCAGGGTTAGAAAAACTGGGATTCTCCATGGATTAGTCATTCTGATGATAATTAGATTTTTGTCCCTTGTTTGATTTATAGTGTTATGATATTAGATATATTGCAAAAAATTAGCTTCAAGGAATGGAAATACTGAGGCAACATAGATGGATTCTTGATTTATTTGATATCGCTCTTGTTTCGGTGATAGTTTACCGTCTTCTACTGATCATAAAAGGCACAAAGGCTGCACAGATGCTTATCGGACTCGGTGTCCTGCTAATCGCATCTCTGCTTTCAAGGTATTTAGAACTTAATACGGTGGATTGGTTGATACAGAGTTTCTGGGCGCAAGCCGTTATTGCTATGATCATCCTCTTCCAGCCCGAGATAAGAAAGGCCCTTGCACAGATGGGAGAGGCACAGTTTCTTCCGACATTTACCTCTGCTGAAGAACTCAAATCCCTCGAAGAGATCATCAGGGCGACCGTCGCACTCGCTAACAGTAAGATAGGTGCACTTATCGCAATAGAACGTGATACAAGCCTCAAGGATTTTGTTGAAATCGGTACACCACTGGATGCAAAGGTCTCAAAGGAGCTGCTGATGAGTATATTTCATCCTACCTCACCCATACATGATGGTGCAGTCGTGATAAAGGGCAACAGGATTATTGCTGCCGGATGCTTTCTACCCATCACACTTAGTCCAGAGGTTGGCAGGTCCTTAGGCACAAGACACCGCGCAGGCCTGGGTCTTGCAGAGGAGACAGATGCGGTGGTAATCATTGTATCAGAGGAGACGGGAATGATATCACTGGCGATTAAGGGAAAGCTTGAAACAAATCTTGATATGGGAAGGCTCAGGAATGTCCTTACCGATTTATTTACGACAAAAAAGAGGTAAACCCCGCTGGAATTTCCTGCGGGCAAAAGTGGAAGACACCGTGAGATATCATCAACGGGTTTATCATCCCCATGGCAAGCCACGGGGCATTCCTACGGGGTAAAGGGGTGAGAAAACTACTTTTCAAAAATCTCGGTCTTAAGATAATAGCCGTTTTGCTATCTGTCATTTTATGGGTCTTCGCGACATCTCGGGGCCTTTCGGAGATCTCATTGGATGTACCCCTTGAGTTCAAGAATACCCCTCAAGGACTTGAGTTGATGAACCGCAGTGTTAAGGTTGTAGGCCTGAACATTAAGGGTCAGGAAAGGCTCATCAGAAATATTAAGCCATCAGATATAAGGGTTTCTATTGATCTTAGCAAAGCGAAAAGAGGTGAGGGTATCTATTATATAAGCAAAGATAATATAAGACTACCCCATACGGTAATTGTTACAAATATAACACCTTCTTATGTGAAAGTACTACTCGAGGAATCAGTTACAAAGACTGTCCGGGTAAGGCCTGTTATTGCGGGTACTCCTGAAAGGGGTTTTTATGTAAAATCTATTAATATAATACCGGAGACTGTGGAGATCGAAGGTGCAAGATCCGAGGTAAAAAAGGTGGATAGAATAAAAACAGAACCACTGGACATAACAGGTTTCAAAGAAACCTTTATCCGGGACTTGAAGCTTGACATCACAGGTATGAACATAAGGACAAGGACGGATGATGTTAAGGTTAAGGTTGTGATTGTCAGGGGGAAGAAATGAGACTTTTTGGAACAGATGGTATAAGGGGCACTGTAAACAAACATCCGATGACGCCTGAAACAGTTCTGAGAATAGGCATGGCTACTGCACATGTTCTCGGAGCGAAACACGGAAGAAATATGATCCTGATAGGCAAAGACACAAGACTATCAGGCTACATGATAGAGAGTGCCCTTACTTCAGGGATATGCTCGATGGGGATGAATGTCACACTAGTCGGCCCTTTACCTACCCCGGGGATTGCATTTCTGACAAGGACGCTGCGGTTAGATGCTGGAATTGTCATATCAGCATCGCACAACCTCTTTGAAGACAATGGCATAAAGTTTTTCTCTTCTGAGGGGTTTAAACTTCCTGACGGACTCGAAAGGAAGATCGAGGAACTTGTGCTGGATGATAGACTTCAAAGGAACAGGCCAAAGGGTTCAAGCATAGGTAAAGCATACAGACTTAATGATGCAGCAGGACGTTATATAAAATATATAAAATCTACGCTACCAAAGGGCATGACCTTTGAGGGGATAAAGATTGTGGTTGATTGTGCAAATGGTGCTGCATATAAGATAACGCCGTGGCTTTTACGTGAGCTGGGGGCTGAGGTAATCTCGATCAATGACAGACCTGATGGAATTAATATCAATTTGGGCTGTGGCTCATTGCATATTGAGGGGCTGCAGAAGGCAGTGAAACTCAACAAGGCAGATATTGGTATTGCACACGACGGTGATGCAGACAGAACAATCTTCTGTGATGAGAAGAGCAAAATGGTTGACGGAGACCAGGTCATAGGTATGTGGGCAGTTGAAATGAAGAAAAAGGGAATGCTTAAAAAGAATACCGTTGTATCAACGGTGATGAGCAATCTTGGTCTTGAGGAATATTTCAGAAGGAATGGGATAAGGCTGGTGAGGACAAAGGTAGGTGACAGGTATGTTGTAGAAGAGATGCTTGAAGGAGGATATAACCTCGGAGGTGAACAATCAGGGCATACAGTCTTCCTCGACTACAATACAACAGGTGACGGTCCTCTTACAGCAGTACAGACCCTTTACCTTATGAAGAAAAAAGGCTCTCCTCTTTCAAAACTTGCATCGGAAATAAAACTTTACCCTCAGGTCTTTATGAATGTTGATGTGGAACATAAACACGATATCAAGACAATTCCTCAAATCCAAGAGGCGATAAAGGCTGCAGAAAAAAGACTTTCTGGGCAGGGAAGGATACTCGTCAGGCCATCAGGTACAGAGCCAAAGGTAAGGGTGATGCTCGAAGGTAAAGACCTGAAGCTCATAACAAAACTCGGTAAGGATATTTCAAAGGTTATTAAAGAAAAGATGACTTAATGCAATTCTTTATCTCATTCCTCTCAGGCATAGTCCTTTTCTACTCATTCCAATATTTTCCTTTTTCTGCCTTATTTATTCTTCTCCTCACTTTTGTATATCTCTTTGTCAAGAAGAAATTTTTCTTCATCGCTATCATCCTTTTGGGGATAGCCTTTGCGTTCGTAAGGTATGAGCCGCCGAAGGACATGTCACACGTAAGTGGTAGAGAGGTTGAGGTAAAAGGAGTTTTCTCTTCTCTCCCTATTAAGACTGAGAGTGGCAGGTTCAAGCAATCATTCGAGATAGAATCTGCAATGGAGGTAAATGCTGGTGAGAGGCTCAATGAACTTGCCGGGAGAGAAATAGTAGTATTTTCCGATAGAGAGCTTGAACCAAGGAGGGAATATGAGATAGTTGTTAAATTTCTAAAAGACAGAACGAGACTTAACCCTGGGAGATGGGATAGGGACAAGCTCTATACAAGCCTGCTTGAGGTAGAGGATTTAGGACATAAAAGAATATCCCTTAATTCAAAGATTCAGGAATACAGATATAGGGTCAACAGATACATCGGTGAAAATTTTAAGAGGGATTCTGGAGCCTTTATCGCAGCCATAACAACTGGCCAGAGGGCTAATATAGACGAAGAGCTAAGGGATGCATTTAATTCGACCGGGCTTGCGCATATCCTCAGCATTTCAGGTACCCACTTTGGATTATTCTCTGTGTTTCTATTCGGGATATTCCGGTTTTTAATAAATGCCTTCCCCTACAGGATTCTACAGAGGATAACAATCTTTCTAACCCCTTCACAGGCTGCTGCCATTCTCTGCCTTCCGTTTATGCTTGCATATCTCGGTCTTTCAGGAGGCAGCGTTCCCGCAGTTAGATCCTTTATAATGATAGGTCTTTTTCTTTTGGGGCTCCTTATTGGAAGAAAAGGCTTCTGGCTTAATTCTCTTCTTTTTGCAGCATTTGTGCTGACTGTCTGGGAACCAGAGGTTATCCTTAGTCTCTCATTTCAGCTCTCATTTCTTGCGGTACTATTTATTGGTTTTTCCATCCGGAACAGAGAGGATGACAGATCGGTTCGACAAGCTCACGATGAAGATAGGAAGGTTTTGAGATACATAAAGAATGCAGTCTTGCTTACCCTGTCAGCATCAATCGGCACAGCACCGCTTGTAGCATATTATTTCCATTATTTCTCGATAATCTCACCCATATCAAATCTATTCATAGCCCCACTTATAGGGTTTATACTCATACCCCTCTCTGTCGTCTCATCCTTCTTATTTCTGATTACAGGCCATTATGTGTTTACTCCAATAGTATCAGCAGTATCAGATGTAAGCATTTCATCAGTGAGATTGTTAGCTGATATTCCTTTTGCCGATATAAAGATACCAGCGTTTCCACCAATCATAATTTTACTCTTTTATGCAGGATTCATTTTTTATTTTCTTTCCAGAAGAAAGAGATATACCCTTTTAATCCCTTTTGTCCCTGTACTTATTTATTTCTCCCTAACAATCTTTGAAAAGAAAGACCTTACTATTACTTTCCTCGATGTCGGTCAGGGGGATTCATCTGTTGTTGAGCTTCCTGATGGGAAGACGCTTGTGATTGATACAGGAAGAAGTGGGAGGGAGACGGCTTCATTCCTTAAATATAAAGGCAGAGAGGCAATTGACGCCGTTATTCTTTCGCATGTCCACATTGATCACACAGGGGGATTGGATTATATATTAAAAAGATTCAGGGTTAGAGAACTCTGGGATAATGGGAGGCTTATTTATCCTGATACTTATCTGTCAGGTCCTTCGGCAAGGCTCAGGACAGGTATAAAACATAGGACACTCAATAGAGGTGATATAATTGAAGGAAAGGGATACAGTATTTATGTCTTCCACCCATATCCTGAATTCTATACTATGTACGGGAGTGATAATGTTGAGGCTAATAATGACTCCCTCGTCTTGAAAATTAAAGGCAGGAATAATTCATTCCTCTTTACCGGAGATATTGAGGAAGAGGCAGAGGAGGACACTGTACATCTCGGCGGATGGCTGAAGAGTGATGTCATCAAGGTCCCTCACCAGGGTGGAAAGACTTCTGCATATGAACCGTTTCTTGATGCAGTTTCTCCTCAGATTGCTGTGATAAGCGTGGGCCGTGACAATCCCTTCGGCCATCCTCATAAAGAAATGTTAGATGCCCTTCAGGGAGTCAGGATATTCAGAACAGACCTCGATGGAGCAGTAAAAATAAAGGAGTCAGCAAAAAGGCTTGAGATAAAGACATATAAAGATTTTCAGTTTGAGAAGGCAAACTCCTTTAGAGAGGAAATGAGGAATATCAAGAGACTCTTTGAGACATGGTAATTATTCCTTTAAATTTTATGTAACCCTTCAGTGACGGGTGGTAGATAAGATAGATTCCGGAAAAGCCGGAATGACATGAGTGCGAATTTCCATAATGAATTTGTCATTCCCGCTTGTCGGGAATCCTTCTTTAATAATGTACAAAAACATTCTATGTCCACCCTTCACTGAATGGTTACAAATTTATGCTGGGTTTACTTGACATTTATGGGAGAGATATGATTAAGTAGAAATGGTTTTCATTTAAATTGGATTGATATATGCTGAATGACTTTCCTCTAACTTTAAAAAAATTGAATCTGAAGGTCACACCGAAAAGGTTAGCTATTCTTGAGATCTTATTGAAAGAATCAGTCTATTTAAGTCCTGAGGAAATATGGAAAAAGATGAAAAAGAGATTTAACAGAATCGGTCTTCCGACAGTCTACCGGAACTTAGAGGAACTCTCCGAGGGAAACATAATTTCAAAAATTAACCATCCAAACCGACAGCTCTATTACTACCTCTGCCAGAACAGATCACATCACCACCATTTCATCTGCCTTTCATGCCGAAAGGTGGAAGATATAAGTTTCTGCGCTGCAAAGGAGATAGAGGGAGAAGTAAAAAGGAATATAAGGGGGAAGATTCTTTCTCACATCCTGCAGGTTAACGGACTCTGTAAAAATTGTTTGGAGAAAAAAGGATGAAGAGATTGATTGTTTTATTTTTACTCATTCCACTTATTGTGACCTCCTGCGCAAAAAGAGATGAAAAGGTAGTTGATGAAAAAAAGCTAAAGGTTGTCACCAGCCTTTTCCCTCTATATGATTTTGCAAAAAATATCGGGCGGCAAAAAGCAGATGTCACCTTACTTCTTCCACCTGGAGTAGAGCCTCATAGCTTTGAACCAAAACCAGGAGATATCATAAGGATAAATGAGGCAGATATTTTTATCTTCACGGGGAGGTATATGGAGCCATGGGTTGAAGATATCTTAAAAGGAATCGGAAGCCAGGGACCCTTGATAGTGGATTCGAGCAAGGATATTACACTTATGGAAGGGAATAAACAAATCGAACATGAACATAAACACGAATATGGGAAAATAGATCCCCACATATGGCTTGATTTTTCCAATGTCGAAAAAATAGTAGACAATATCCTTGAGGGCTTTCTGAAGAAAGATCCTGCAAACAAAGAACTCTATCTTAAAAATGCTGAAGAGTACAAAACAAAGATAAATGAGCTTGACAAAGGATTCAGAGATTCCCTTTCATCCTGTAAGAAAGACCTGATCATCCATGGTGGACACTTTGCCTTCGGCTATCTGGCAAAGAGATACAACTTAAAGTATCTTTCAGCCTACAGGGGATTCTCGCCTGATACAGAGCCCACACCAATGGACCTGATTGAACTCAGTAAAAAGCTGAAAAAGAATGATTTAAAGTATGTATTTTACGAAGAATTGATTAATCCAAAGGTCTCAGAGGCGATTTCAAGAGAGACAGGGGCAAAACTCTTAATGCTTCATGGTGCTCACAACGTTACGAGGGATGAGCTAAATCGAGGTGTAACGTTCATATCGCTTATGGAACAGAATCTCAGAAACCTTAAGATTGGACTTGAATGCAGATGAAAATTCTTTCTGTTGAAGGGTTAAGCTTTAGATATAACTCCGCAGAGGTTTTGAGTGATGTCTCTTTCAGTGTAAATGTTGGAGATTATATTGGACTTGTGGGCCCAAATGGCTCTGGTAAGACCACGCTGATCAAGATTATCTTTGGTCTTATTAAACCACAAAAAGGAAGTATATTTCTCTTCGGAGCAAATTCCTGGAATTTTAAGGACTGGTATAGAGTTGGCTATCTTCCACAAAGAACCCTGTTCAATCCATATTTCCCAGCCACTGTCAAAGAGATTGTTTCCCTGGGACTTTTTTCAAAGAAGGAATCAGAGGTAATCAACAAATCTAAAGAAACAATGATAGACAAAGCAATGAGATTGATGGACGTGCTTGACATCAAAAATAAATTGATTGGTGAGCTTTCGGGAGGACAGCAGCAGAGGGTCCTTGTTGCAAGGGCGATAGTAAATGAGCCGGAGCTGCTAATACTCGATGAACCAACAACGGCCCTCGATCCAGAGGTTAGAGAAAATTTTTTCCACATCCTCCGGGAATTCAACCAAGATAAAAATGTGACAATCATCCTCGTAACCCATGATATCGGTAGCATCGGAAAATATGCATCCAGGCTTTTATACCTCGATAAAAAGGTCATCTTTTATGGAAGCTTTGAAGAATTCTGTTTATCAGAGAATATGACTGATTATTTCGGTGAATTTGGTCAACATCTAATATGTCACAGGCATGATTAAAGATGCAGATTCTTGATTTTTTAAATTATGAATTCACCAGAAGGGCCCTGATAGCAGGCTCATTCGTTGCTTTAGTATGCTCGATACTGGGCGTACTGCTTGTATTAAGGCGTTTCTCCCTGATTGGGGATGGACTTGCCCATGTTACCTTTGGAAGCGTCGCCATAGGACTATTTTTAAAGCAGCATCCTGTATATGTCTCCATCCCGATTGTGATGTTGAGCTCCCTGGGGATTCTGAAATTAACAGAGAGGGCAAGGCTTTATGGTGATGCAGCCATCGGCATCGTATCTTCTTTAGGTATAGCAGGTGGTGTGCTCATGGCAAGTATTGCAGGTGGTTTTAACGTTGACCTCTTCAGTTACCTCTTCGGAAGTATCCTTGCTATCAGTAAGGCAGAGGTTTTCACCTCGGCAGTCCTCTCTGTAGCAGTACTTTTAATCATCTTCTTTCTCTATAATGAGCTTTTCTCCACAACCTTTGATGAGGAATTTGCGAAGGTATCAGGAATAAACACAAAAAAGATAAATTCCCTACTCGTCCTTCTGACGGGGATAACGGTTGTCCTTGCTATGAGGGTTGTTGGAATACTGTTAGTAACAGCCCTTCTTATATTGCCTGCCGTAACAGCACTTCAGATAGCAAGGAGTTTCAGAGGTACTATGGCTGTATCCTCTGTAATCGGCACAGGGTCGGTACTGATTGGCACATACCTATCCTTTGCTATGAACCTATCAACGGGTGCAACCATAGTAATGATAAATTTCATATTCTTCATGGCTGCACTTTTATACAGGAATGCCTTTTGAAATATGTGCAAGTATTGTGGGAATACAGGGCTCTGTTATATTGCAATTAGCTATATAGTGTATTCAGTGATCTTTAGAATGAAAAGATTATTTCATCGCTTGAGATCTAAATTGATTAAAGAAACCTGAATGAAAATCATTCTTGATTTAAGGCGAATTTTAGCTACTACTTTATTTATAAGCGGTGTAGTTCTTTATCTTTTGTTTGCTACCTGTCATCCTCTACTTCATAATCACCATGACGATGGTGAGCATCATCATGATTGTTCGGCCTGTAACTTTTTAGCTATAGGTTCTAATATTGTTATCCCTCAGGCAGTGATTATTACTTACGTTCAACAACTTGAGCCTAAAAAATGAGTCCTTGAGGCCAACAAATC
>JASEEX010000003.1 GCA_030019415.1 Thermodesulfovibrionales bacterium | reverse complement strand
ATTGACACTTAAGAGAAAATATAAGAGAGGATTGTCAAAATGAAAGATCTGACCCTACTATTACTACTCAAACTTCACACTGCGGCAGCAGAGCTTCAGGAGGTGCTTGCACAGCACAAAAAAGCAGTATCGCTGTCATGGATCAGTGACCTGCTGGAGCGAGAAATCGATTCCAGGAGAGAAAAGGCGCTAATGACTCGCATAAAGAAGGCCAATTTTCCTGAGATCACTACCCTGGAAACCTTTGACTGGTCGTTTAATCCCCAGATCGATGAAAACAGGATTAGGCAGATAGCGGCCCTGGACTTCATTTCAAATAACCAGATATGTCTTTTCCTGGGGCAGCCAGGAACCGGAAAGACCCATCTTGCACTGGCCATAGGAGTGTTGGCGGCAAACAGGGGATACCGTGTTTATTGCAATAGCATCAAAAGACTGGCTGAGGATATACTACGAGCCAAGGCTAAAAACAACCTCGATACCTTATTCAAAAAAATTCTATCAGCACGACTGTGGATATTGGATGATTGGGCAGTGGCCACCATGAGCAGGGAAGTGGCTGAAGAACTATTCGATCTTATGGACAGGAGAAAATATAGCTCAGCAATGATACTGACATCAAACAGGGACATAGATGAATGGCCGCAAGTATTTCCCGATCCGGTCATTGCCAATGCAACCATTGATAGAATATTCGACCGGGCAGATATTTGCATTTTCAAGGGAATGAGTTATAGGTTAAAAGGCAAAATTGAGGTGAAAAATGTTAATTTAAAAATGAAGCAGAAATAGCATTATAAAAATGGTGGTCTCCGTTACCTGGGAATGAAGTGGTATCGGTTACCTGGGACGTGACACTGAACGTCATGGCATTAAACTTCTTTTCAAATTGGGTCACCAGCTTACCATTTCTTAAGTTGACCGCCCCAAACAAGGAAACTGATTTGCGGGTCGGCGCGAGAAGCAGAATTGGATCCTTATCCTCTGGAGGGACCCACATGGTAGCTCTTGACCCATGCTGTTGGAAATGGCATTCGTCCATACTCCATAGATCAATGTCGTCTCTTCTTGCCAGCCTGAGACGTTTTTTTAAAAGCCCGTTGCTCCTCCAGATTCGCACGGGCTATGACAGGACGTGGTTTTCTCAACCGAAACTCCAGTTGGTGAAACAACCTTTGACATTGACGTGCTCCCAGAACCACCTTCTGGGTTTCGGCGATGTGGTGCGACAGAAGTTTCCCGTCCCAGAGGTTCTGAGCATACCCCAACTCGCGAGGCGATCTTCGAAGATCTCGATTCACAATCTCCAATCCTTCGGGAGTCAACCGTTGAGGACGCCCCGGTCTTTCCTGGTCCTCCAAACCACTGAACCCTCTTGTCTCAAAACTCCGAATCCATCGCTGAATGGTCGTCGGATCATGGCCGAATATCTCGCCAACTTCGTAACAGGACATACCTTGAGAAACAAGCAACACTCCGTGGAGGCGATGATCATAGCGCGCTTCTTCCGAGCGAAGGATTTCATTGCGCAAGGCGATTTGCATAATTTCTCGATCGGTAATCTCCAAACGTCTCATTCTCGTATCCCTCCCTAAGTCCATAATACATGAGGAATGACGAGAATGCAATAATATTATACTGCATTATTTATGACGCCTTATATAATACTCCCGAGGATTACACAGAGAAGAAGACCGATGGTGATATATGGGTCTATTATGAACGTCAGGTCAAGGGAATACTGCTGCCAGTCAAGTGGGGAAAGGATTCTTGTGCCATATTGATTTGTGAGATCCATAAAGAGATGCGCAGCATATCCGAGAAAGGCTATGAAGTAATAATAGAAAAACCCTTTTCTATGGCCAAATATGAGGCCGATTATTATTGGGATAACGAACAAGGCGAGTATGCCATGTGTTATCCCCCTGTGGTATCTGAGAAACATATCCATACCCCAGAATCTGGTTATATAATCAAAATCCGGGGCAATTGATGAAAGAAGCAATACCCATGTGGCTGCTTTCTGCTTGAAGCCGAGGTTAGAAATTGTGACACCTGCGAGACTATGTGTAATCGGATCCATTTAACTTGTATCTCAGTTCTAATACTGTCTCTACCATGGATGCCTTAATTGCGAGAATCTCAAAGTTTTACTGCATTGATTGAGTTCATTATAATAACTTAAAATAACACTTCATAAAATACAGAATTAAAAAAGCGGGTTTTTATGAAAAGATTCTCTAAAAATAATCCAATATGTTTATATATTACAGTCTTTTTTGTAATCTTTTCACCTTGCCTCTTCTATTCAATAACCCTTGATGAAGCCATATCCCTTGCAAAGGAAACCCTTCCATCCTATAAGGCATCTATGATAAGGGTAAGGTCAACAGAGGCGCTCTATAATGCCTCGCTATCACCATATCTGCCGAGCCTCGACGCATTCACTTCTCAGAAACGACTCTATACGTCTCAGGGAGAATTTAGCACGAGAAACTATGACCTGACATTATCATATACTCTCTTTGATGGAGGTATCAGAAAGGCAAATAGAAATATTGCGTGGCTCAACCTTGACATTAGTAGAGAAGATCTCAAGAAAAGTCTTCTCGACCTTGAATTCAACGTTAAGGTTGCGTTTTATACTGCGATTGCACAAAGGGAGACCTTAGAGCAGAGGAAGGTACAGCTCCATGATGCACAAAAGGACCATGAGGTTGCTGAGGGCAGATATAAATTTGGTGTTGCAAAACTATTGGATGTGCTTCAGGCATCTGTGAGGCTTGAACAGGCAAGATTTAATTTAGTACAGGCAGAGGGTGATTTTAAAAAGGCATTATCAGAACTCAGCTCTCTCATAGGGGAACCCTTAGATAGCCAGTATGATGTCCAGGGGACGCTCGATTTAGAGATTAAACCTTCTGATAGAGATAAACTATCTCATGCCGTACTACAAAGGCCAGAGATAAAGCAGTTAGAAGATTCACTGAAAATTGCTGGAAATAACAAATCCATCGTCCTCGGTGCTTTTTTCCCAACCTTCTCGGTGAATGCAGCTTATACAAAAACAGCCGGAGGGGTCTTCAGAACCTCCTTTCCTGAAGAAAAGATTGCTGGCGTCACAGCCACATGGAATATCTTTGAACTTGGGAAATTCTTCAAACTGAAGTCTTCAGAGCTGGAAAGGGATGTCTCACTGGAGGACCTAAATGACCTAAAAAGGCAATTATTGCTCGATGTCCACAAAACATATGAAGATTTCATCACTGCCTCTAATAAGCTGAAGGTTGCACAACAACAACTCAAACAGGCAGAGCATAACTACTCGCAGGCATTCGGGGAATATAAGGTTGGAAAGGCTGATATACTCTCCCTTGTACAGGCTGAAAGCCTTCTCGCAAACGCCAGGGAACAATTGGTTAATTCCAGGTTGAACCTTATTTTATCGAAGGCGTTACTTGAAAGGGTCGCTGGGGTCCAGAAGTTAGAAAATATCACAGAGCAATAAAAGAGGCATTTTGTGAAAAGGACTGTGCTTATTCTCATGGCTATTGTACTTATTGGAGGGAGTTTCCTTGTGTACAAAAAATTTCTGAGCAAACCGTCAACGAAGGTCTTAGAAACAGCAAGGGTTGAAAAGGGCAGCATACGAGGCGTACTTGTTGAAACGGGAATTATAAAGCCGCAGGTTGGGGCAGTTGTGAAGATAGGTGCAAGGGCAACGGGGGAGATTGTTAAGATGAATGTAAAAATCGGCGACAGAGTAAAAACAGGACAGCTTATAGCACTCATAGATGACAGGGAGATTCAGAAAGCCGTCGAACAGCAGAAGGCTGCCCTTATTGCTGCCCAGAATACACTATCGCAGATTGAACTGACGTATCCAGAACGTATACGAGAGGCAAAGGCTAACTATGATTATGCAAAGATAAACTATGAAAGGGAAAAAGAACTGTTGAAATATGAATACACCACAAAAGATGCAGTCGATAAGGCAAAAAGTCAGTTTGAGGCAACAGAGGCAGTCTTTAAAAGGCTCCAGGATGAATACAAGACTCAACTGAAAATAGCAAAGGCAAACATAGAAGACCTCACTGCTCAGTTAGGACAGCAGGAGACAAAATTGACCTATACGAGAATCTATGCCCCGATCAATGGAGTTGTCTCGGATGTCACAGCCCAGGAGGGAGAGACTATCGTCACAGGACTCCAGGTTGCGAATCTCGTTACCGTCCTGGATACAACGCTCCTTGAAATGTGGATATATGTTGATGAGACAAACATAGGAAGGGTCAGAGTAGGCCAGCAGGTGGAGTACTATGTGGATACATTCCCTGATAAACTCTTTCATGGTAAAATAGAAAAAATTTATCCCCAGCCTGCCACCAAAGATAACATCGTCTATTATCTTTCAATCGTAAAGGTGGCAAAGGAAGACACCAGGTTTCTGAAGCCTGAGATGACCACACACGTAAAGATAATCTTTGATGAAAAGAGTAACATCCTCATAGCACCAAATGCGGCCATAAAGTTCGAGAAGGGTAAACAGGTTGCCTATAAGGTAATCGGTCCACATAAGGTTCAGAAAGTGGAATTGAAGACTGGTATCAGGGGTGAAGAAAAGACCGAGATTCTCTCAGGTGTTCAGGAGGGAGAAGTACTTGCAACAAAATTAATTCTCCCTGTAGCAAAGCCCGAGAGATAGCAACAGAAATACCATGCCTTTATGCCTGCTTGAAAAAGTAAAAAAGACCTATAGGATGGGCGACCTTTCTGTTGAAGCCTTGAAGGGTATTAACCTCAGGATAGAAAAAGGGGAGTTTGTGGCAATCATGGGGACATCAGGTTCTGGTAAAACAACACTCATGAACATTATTGGATGTCTCGATGTCCTAACATCGGGCCGTTACGTGTTTGCTGACAGAGAAGTTTCGAGCCTCTCAGACGATGAATTATCAGTTATTAGAAATGAACACATTGGCTTTGTATTTCAAAACTTTTACCTCTTACCTTATGCTACAGCCCTTGAAAATGTCCTCCTCCCAACCCTATATGTAGAAAAGCGGAGAGACAATGCGGAGAAGCATGCGGTTGATCTTTTACGGCTTGTCGGGTTAGAAGAAAGGGCAAAATTTAGACCAAATCAACTCTCCGGAGGTGAACAACAGCGCGTTGCCATTGCAAGGGCGTTAATTAACAACCCTGAACTGCTCCTTGCCGATGAGCCCACCGGACAGCTCGATAGTAAAACAGCTGTTGAAATAATGAGTCTATTTGTCAAAATGAATGAACAGGAAAAGACTGTGGTCGTCGTAACCCATAACCCAAATATTGCCTCCTTTGCGAAGAGAATTATACAGATAAAAGACGGGGTTATTTTTGAATAACGATATATGGACAGGCTGATTAAGATTATATCCCAATCGATAAGGGCAGTAAGGGCTTTTAAACTGAGAACGTTTTTCTGTCTCGTGAGTGTTGCCCTCGGTATCGCCTCAATCACCGTAATCGTTGCGGCTACGGAAGGAGCATATAAGAAGGCCTTCGAAATTGTGGCGCGCTTTGGCCCTGATTCACTGCTGATACTCGGTGGCGGTGAACAGGCAAGAGCTGCAGGGGAGAGACCAAAGACGATCACCCTCGATGGTGTGGAAGCTGTGAAGGAAGCATTCCGCACTGCCTATCTTGTCGTGCCGATGTCAACTATGAGAGATGTCACGGTCTCTCATAAAGATAGAAAATATCAAACCCGGATAACAGGATCAACGAGTGACTACAGCCGTGCATGGACATGGCCTGTGATTCAGGGATCTGATTTTACAGAAGAAGATGTGAAGGGGTTACGAAATGTAGGTCTCATCGGACAGTATACGGCAAAGGAACTATTCGGGAATGAAGACCCAGTGGGCAAATATGTGCTTGTGAAAGGGATACCTGTGCAGATCGTCGGGGTCCTTTCTGAAAGGGGAACCTCACCAGCAGGTGAACCTCTCGATGATAGAATCGTCATACCCATTTCTACCCTCATGAAAAAGTTACAGAATGAAACAAAGTATGTGGCAGGCTTCAGGATACGATTCCTTGACCACGAAAACCTCTACTCCTATGTGGAGGAACTCAGATCATTCATAAGGAAAAGACACGGCCTCCCTCCTGAAGAGCCTGATGACTTTACTATTGTCTCACCAAAAGAGATTACAAAATTCCTTGTTGCCCTCACAGGCTCACTCGTCGTATTCCTCGGTGTGACAGGAATCATATCTCTCATTGTTGCAGGATTTGTCCTTGCCAACCTCTTTCTGCTCTCTGTGAAAGAACGAACTGCTGAAATAGGTATAAGAAGGGCAACGGGTGCAAAGAAAAGAGATATCCTCATACAGTTTCTCGGTGAATCAGTTGTTCTCACTACCATAGGAGGATTCGTCGGATTCCTCCTCGCCCTTTCATCTTCAAAACTGCTCATGCTTATCGCTGAGTTCCCCATCCATTTTTCATGGAAGGCATTTTTCATGGGGTTGCTCCTCTCATGGGTTATCGGGATTGGTTTCGGATTACAGCCTGCAAAAAGGGCAGCAGATTTAAAACCAATAGAGGCAATAAGGGGATGAAAAGGATAGTTCTAAATCTTAAGATTGCGGTGGGGGCACTGTTGAATTTCAAACTCAGGACAGCCTTGGCAGTCTTCGGGATCCTTCTTGGCACCTTCTCCCTGATTGTGGTATCCAACCTATCGGAATCTCTCACCAAGAAAACACAAATGGAGATCGCAAATCTCGGTGAAAATCTGCTCATCGTGAGAAGCGGCATTGTAAGGAGAGTCGGGACTGGTACGAGGTTACTGAGCGAGGCTACAACCCTTACCGTCGCAGATGCAGGGGCAATTGTGGAAAGTTCAAGATTCATCAATGCAGTATCACCATCGAGCAATAAGTCATTTCCTGTGAGATATGGTGACATAACACTCAAATCTGTACTGATTGTAGGCGCAGTAGCCAATTATTCAGAGATTAGAAATTTCAATGTAAAAGACGGTAGCTTTATCACCGACGAAGATAATAGAGATTTCAACAAAGTGGCCACCATTGGAAACAAGGTGGCGGTAGAACTCTTTGGCAGTGAAAATCCTATCGGGAAATATATTCTCATCTACAGGGTGCCGTTCCAGGTCGTAGGAATCATGGAGGAAAAAGGAGTTGATGTGTCAGGTTTTGATCAGGACAATCAGATATTCATACCGCTGAACACATTTTTGAGAAGGATTGTCAATAAGGATTACATCAACAACATCTCTGTCCAGGTCATAGGTGAAAAATCCATTCCTGTAGCAAAGGCTGAAATAGAAGATATATTGAGGAAAAGGCACAGGATACGGGAAGGTGGAAAGGATGACTTCACGGTCATCGACCTAAAGGATGTGCTTGCCCTCAAGACAGAGACGATGTCTATGGTAGCACTCCTTGGAAGGACAGCAGCAGTGGTTGCATTCCTCATAGGAGGTATCGGGATACTGTCTATAATGATTCTCATCGTTAATGAAAGAAGGGTTGAGATTGGCATCAGGAGGGCAGTAGGGTCAAGGAAGCGAGACATCATCCTTCAGTTTCTTACGGAGTCAGTATTCATATCCTTTAGTGGTGGGACGGTAGGTGTCATAATAAGCTTTGCTGCAACCATTATTATCTTTAGTTTATCAGGGCTCCCATTTACCGTCTCTCCATCAGGACACATAGTATCCTTCTTTGCATCCGTAGGGGTTGGCATACTGGCAGGCATCTACCCATCAAAGAAGGCAACTAAAATCCAGCCTGTGGATGTGATAAGACAATAATAGGTTATAGGTGTTAGGTGATGGGTAATTGACGATGATTTAAACCCATAACCTATCACCTATTGCCTATTGCCTATAACCTTTTCAGATATTGTTAGATAGCCTGAAAAAAGTATCATGGTGCCACCAACTACGGTTTTATAATTCAATGATTCGTTTAAAAATATCATACCCAGGAGGATTGCACAAACTGGCTCGAGATAACCAAGTATGGCTGCCCTGTTGGCAGTCACCTGCCTCATTCCCCTGAAATAAAGTGTCGGGGCTATGATTGAGTGGACTATCCCCATTACAGCAAATGCCCACAGGGCAGAACTAAAATCTTTTGTTAATTCTGCAAACGGCAACAAGATAATGGCAATGATAAGATTCAGAAAAAATGTCATGACGAGGGGATTAAAGTCATGGGAGAATATCCTTATGATGATTATTAGTATTGCATAGGCAAATCCAGAAAAAAGCCCTGCCAGGATTCCACCTGTATTTCTATCTCCAGCAACTAATAGGTTCAAAAACTCGCTCACAGAAACATCAAGCATAATCAATAGGCCTGGAGTTGCAACAGCAACCGCAATCAATACCTTCCCCGTCAATCTCTCTTTTAGAAAAATTGGTGCAAGAAAGGCAACGATAATAGGTGCGGTGTAATGTGTCAGCACAGCATTGGCAATGGATGTATTTTTGTATGCATAAAAAAAGGAAAATGTATTGGCCAGACTGATAGGTCCAAGGATAAGGAGATACAAAAGGGCTTTGCCTTTAGGGATTTCCTTCCGATATTTCTTTTTAGAAAACATCATGCCTATTATTGATGTGGATATAACGCAGGAGAAAAATATCAATAGATGAACCGGGACACCTGAAAGCCTTATGACAATTCCGAGGGAGCTCCAGAGGAATATGGCAATAAGTATGTAAATCATTAATTAAATGAAATGCCTCTCTAACTGCCTTAGAACAAATCCCCTTACCTCTTTGTGAGATGGCATATCTATAAGGTACTTCCCGTTATCCAGAACTGGAATAAGTATATCGTTAAATACTCCACCACATTCGCACGTGTATTGCTCATTAGTGTGAGGAACTATCGTGCCTTTATTACACGATAAGCATCTCAAGACCCTTTTACTCCCTGACCACTTCCCCCTTTTAGCTAATGGCTTACCTTCAACCTCTATGATATCCATTGAGAAGTCAACAACAGGTGCATTACTGATGGATGTGCCGATACCATAACCATTTACCACAGGATTTAAAACAGAGACATCTTCTTCCTTTATACCACCGCTAACAAAGAACTTTACATGTTTATATCCTCTCAGATTTAGCTCCCATCTGCATTCCTCGAGTATCCTGTAAAAATTACCTCTCCTCGACGATGGCGTGTCGAACCTGACTGCAAAAAGTCTACTGCCGAGGGCTTCCGCAACATTAAGGCACTCAAACTTTTCATCGAGAAACGTGTCAATGAGTGCAACCCTTTTTATTTTTGGCTCTAAAACCTCATCGTAGGCCTTCAGGGCCTCTACTGCAGAGCCAAAGCATATAATCAAGGCATGTGGCATGGTACCCATAGGGTCTTCCCCTATTATTTCCCCTGATTTCACAACAGCAACACCATCACATCCTCCAATATATGCATTCCTTTCAATCATCGGGGCAAGTATCGGATGCATCCTGCGGGCACCGAAGCTGACGACGAGCCTCTCGCCAGCAAGTTTTTTAAACCTGGCTGACTTTGTCGCAATTCCTGATGCCTGGCATATTAAACCGAGGATGGCAGTCTCATAAATACAAAAGTCCTGGTATCTCCCCTCTATTTCTATCACAGGCTCGAAAGGGTAAAAGACCGTCCCCTCTCTCATTGCCCTGACCTTGATGGGTAGATGTTTCATTAAATACATCGCCTCTTCAAGCCCGGCAAATAGAGCCCAGGGCCATCCTTCAGGAAGGTCTTTAGCCATGAATTCTGCCTTTACAACTGGATTTACCCCTTTAGCATTGAGAATCTTTATTGTCCTTTCAAAATATACATCCGTAATCTTTCCCTCAATAATTTCCTTCGGGTCGGCTGTATGGAACATAACTTCTTCCCCCTATAAAACTCGGAGCTTATGCACTCATTTGCCTTTTGCTCTAAATAGTGAAAATAGTATATCATTTCATTAAGCCTTTCAACATGCTTCGGAAACCCCTCTTTTTCCGTGTTGAAAATTAACGATATTTATAAACTGTAAGTATAAAGGCAGGATATAGTATCTTCGCTCATTCTCGTCCCGCACCATATCATGGTGCGGGACTGCGAGGCTTTTGCCTCTTTATTATTAAAATAGGCTTAAGGACTATCGGCAAAAGAAACTGCGAAGATACTATATCCTGCCACTACGGATTTGGAGATGCTTACACATGCTTCATATGTCTTGAAAAATTTCCATCATATCAGCAAACATAGATTATGGAAATATTTGAAGAGGAAACCCTCATCTCCCCTCTTGCATACCGTATGTGTCCAAGAACCCTTGATGAATATGTCGGACAGAGACATATCCTCGGTCATGGAAAACTCCTGCGAAGGGCTATAGAGGCAGATAGGATCGCATCATTAATCTTATATGGGCCGCCCGGCACCGGCAAAACAGCCCTTGCAAAAATAATTGCTGAAAGGACAAAGGCACATTTTGAATGGCTCAATGCAGCCACCATCGGGCTTGATGAACTCAGAAAGGTTATACAGCATGCTAAAATGAGAAAGGCTAAGGGTATCCGCACCATAGTCTTTCTCGATGAGATTCACAGGTTTAATAAGCTCCAGCAAGATGCCCTCCTGCCTGATGTTGAAGAAGGTAATATAACACTCATAGCAGCGACAGTGGAAAACCCCTTCTTTTATGTAAACTCAACTCTACTTTCGAGGAGCCAGGTGTTTCAACTGCAACCACTCGCAAAGGAAGATCTCTTAGAAATAATGGGAAGAGCGATCGTTGATAAAGAGCGTGGACTTGGAAATCTCAAAATAGTAGCCCACGAGGATGCCCTCAAACACATTGCAGAGATGTCCGATGGTGATGCAAGAAAGGCCTTATCAGCATTAGAAATCGCTGCCCTGACAACACAACCGGATGACAACGGTCAGATAAAAATAACTCTTGATATTGCAGAGGAATCAATCCAGAAAAAGCATATCGTTTATGACAAAAAAGGTGACCAGCACTATGATACAATCTCTGCCTTTATAAAGAGTATGCGTGGTTCAGACCCTGACGCAGCCATCTATTACCTTGCTAAGATGCTCTATGCAGGCGAAGACCCCCGATTCATCGCAAGACGCATCGTAATCTGTGCCTCAGAAGATGTGGGAAATGCTGACCCCACGGCATTGGTCATTGCTACATCCGCCTTAAGGGCAGTAGAGTTCATCGGCATGCCAGAGGCAAGAATACCCCTTGCACAGGCTACCATTTACGTTGCAAATGCACCGAAGAGCAATGCCTGCTATAAAGCCATCGAGACTGCGTTAAATGACATTTCTACAGAAGAGACGATGGAGGTTCCTGACCATTTAAAGGATAGCCATTACCCCGGCGCTAAGAAATTAGGGCATGGAAAAGGGTACAAATACCCGCATAATTACAGTGGTTATGTGGAGCAGGATTACCTGCCAAAGAAAAAGAAATATTACAGAGAGGATTAGGGTGAGGGGGGATTCATGCGTTTATATTAGTTAAGTGGGCTTTCTACCAGTACGGTAAGCATTCACGATGCATGCAGCCACTTCTTCAATGGCCTTGTTGGAGACATCCATAACCCGCCAGCGAGGGTTCTGTTTAAGATATTCCTTGCACCACTCGATCTCGTCTGCCTGGACAGGATCAGCATATTTGGCATAAGGGGCAAGACCCAATTGCTCCAGTCTCGCCTCTCTGAACTTTACGAGGCTCTCGATATTAATTATCAGGCCAAAGACCCTTCGCTGAGCTCCTGTGAGACCAGGGAGTAAATGACGATACCCTGCACCGCCTCAGCCTGAGTCAGGATCGCCTTTATCTGTTCCTTAGTCTTGATATAAGGAAATTTCTTGAAGATTGGTTCTATCTCTCTGAATTGTACCAGAACCGCACTGATTACCATCTCAGCTGTTATCCCTGTTGCGTCTGAGATAATGAACACATGTACCTTTTTCTTTGGCAGGTTCACATTATTCTCACCCCGAGCACATTCTTCATAATCCTTAACGCTGCATCGTGGTCTTCCTTTGAAAGGCCGGCTACTGAGTCCCCAACAACGGTGACCTTGTAATCCCTCAATACTGCATCCGATGCAGTAAACATTACACATATGTGGGTAACACATCCTGTAAGCCTCAGGCTATCTATTCCGAGCCTTTTTAGGGTTTCATAGAGGTTTGTGTTATAAAATCCTGAATATGTAGTCTTTTCTACCACAATATCACCCTCCTGAGGCTTGAGTTCATCAACCACTTCAGCGCCTCTTGTGCCTTTCACAGCATGGGGAGGCCAGCCGAACTTAGAAAATTCCTTATCATCTGGTGCGTGGGTATCACAGATATAAATAATAGGTGTACCTTCAGCCCGTGCCTTCTTTATTTCTCTTTTTATGTTTGGTATTACCTTCCTTGTCTCAGGCACCTCGAGCGGCGCATCTTTTAGAACAAAGTCATTAAGCATATCAATAATTAAAAGGACCTCCTTAGCCACAACCCCACCTTTCCTTAAAACTGTAAAATACTAAATCCTAAACAAATTCGAAGTCCAAATGTTCAAAACTGTTTTGAATTTTGGTCATTTGGTATTGTTTAGAATTTCGGATTTCGGAATTAGGATTTAAAGTCATTCCACTATATCTTCAATAATCTTAAATTTTTCCCTAAGTGCCTTTTCAATCACCTCCGGGACCAGGCCCTTCACAGAGCCACCAAAGGATGCGACTTCCTTTACCGTAGTAGAGGTCAGAAAGCTATATTCCTCGCTCGGCATCAGAAAGACTGTCTCGATCTCTGGATTAAGCCTCCTGTTCATAAGGGCCATATGGAGCTCATACTCAAAATCAGAAATAGCCCTTAAGCCCCTGATGATGGCAATACCTTTCTTCTCCCTTACATAATCTGCAAGCAGGCCACTGAATGCCTCAACCCTGACATTATCAAGTTCCTCTACGGATTTCTTAATCATAGTGAGTCTCTCTTCAAGAGTAAAAAGGGGTCTTTTTTTCTGACTCGGTGCAACTGCTATTATTACTTTATCAAATATCCGCAGGGCTCTTTTTACGCTGTCTAAATGCGCAGCAGTGAAGGGGTCAAATGTCCCTGGATAGATTGCTATCTTATTCACTTCAACCTCCTTTTTCTCCAGTCTCTTCCTTCTTTCTGTAAATCGTTAGCATTGTATCGCCATATCTGTAGCTTCTGATCATCTTTAATTCACCTACTGTTTCAGGTAGTTTCCTTTTGAAGAAATGCTCTACTATTACTGTGCCTCCATCATTTAAAAGTCTCTTTTCTTCAATCATAGGGAGGGTCTTCATTATCTCCTCTGAAAAATAGGGGGGATCAAGGAAAAAGATATCGAACCTCTTCTTTTCAGCAGAAGCCCTTTTAAGGAATTCGTATGCCTCTCCATCCACCACTATTGCCTTTTTGCGAAAACCGAATTTAACAGCATTTTCTTTAATGGCCCTGGCCCTTAACATGTTCGGTTCTACAAAGACGGCTCTGCCCGCACCTCTTGACAATGCCTCAAGCCCAACTGTGCCTGTGCCGGCATAGAGATCAACAAAGCTTGCCCCTTCAATTCTATCCCTTATTATGTCAAATATTGCCTCTCTGACTTTTGAAGGGGTAGGTCTCAGCTTCTCATCCCCTGATGCCCCAGAAAAGAGCCTTTTCGTGGCTGTCCGTCTTCCCTTTGCGAGACCTCCTGAAATCCTCATTACCTTTCCTTTATAGTAGGATTTACAATATGGGTATCAAAGGGAGTATATCCCTTAATCCTGACCATCCGACCCTCTACTTTTATTTTTCCTTCTGAAAATAACTTTATAGCCTCAGGATATATCTTATGTTCGCATCTGAGTATCCTCTCAGAAAGGCTCTCTTCTGTATCATCCTGAAATACCGGAACCGCGGCCTGTATTATTATAGGGCCTGTATCCATGCCTTCATCCACAAAATGGACAGTACATCCGGAGATCTTTACACCATATTCAAGGGCCTGCCTCTGGCCGTGTAATCCAGGGAAGGCTGGCAGGAGAGCAGGATGGATATTCATCATTCTGTTGGGGAATGCATCTATCAGGGGTTTCCCTACAATCCTCATAAAACCAGCTAAAACAACCAACCCAACATCCCTTTTCTTCAGTTCCTCAGCAATCTTTGCAAAAAAATCATCCCTTGAACTATATTCTTTTGGCCTTATCACAAGATATTCAATGCCATGTTTCTTTGCCCTCTCTGTAGCAAAGGCTGAAGGATTGTCAGTTATCAATAAAGCTATCTCAGCTTCCAGCCTTTTAGACTCTATCTCGTCTATGATTGACTGAAAGTTCGAACCCCTTCCTGATGCAAGCACACCAATTCTTAGAATTGACATTGCGTACCTTATAAACGTATTTCTATGTAAGCCTTTTCCCTTAAGCCTTTAATCCAGCTTTTGTATCTCTCTAAAAACTGGTCCTCTGCTAATTGCCTCCGAACATCCTCTTTTACCTTATCTATATTCTGTGCAGGGACCTTTTCATCAAGCTTTATAATATGAAGCCCCCTCTCGGTCCAGAAGGGCATGCTGAAATCTCCTACCTTTATGCCGGAGAGAACCTCAACAAATTCCTTTGCCATAAGGTCTTTATTGATAAAACCGAGGTCACCACCCAGCCTTCCTGAAGGGTCCTCAGAATACATCCTTGCTAATGCAGAGAAATCCTCGCCTCCCTTCAGTTTCTGGATGACCAGTAAGGCCCTCTCCTCTATAGCCTTTTTATCCCCATTACCTTCTGGTTTCTTAAAGAATATCAGACTTAGTCTATATGTTTCGCCGCTGAAGATTTCCCTATTTGCTTCCATGTGTCTTTTAACTTCAGCATCAGACACAACAATCTTGTTTCTTATCTGATGGTTGACTACCTTATTTATCAGTATCTGTTCGGAAAGTCTTTTCTTGTATTCCTCGAGGGTAAATCCTTCCCTCTGGACAGACTCTCTAAAATCGGTATGTGTCATGGAATACTTCTTTTTAATATTTTCTATAGTCTCTGCCACCTCTTCTAAGGTAACCTCAAGCCCCAGCCTTTTGGCCTCTTGGAGCTGGAGTCTTATATCGATAAGTGTTTCAAGGAAGGCAGCCTCAGTATCTTTAAATATTTTCATTCGTTCCTCTTCACTCAAGGTCTTAATCTGCTCTGTTGCCTCAAATTCCATTACCTTGTAAAGCTCGCTCCATGTTATGACTTCCTTATTAACTACTGCAACGACACGGTCAAGGAGAATAGCAGCATGAGATGTAACCGGGAGCATACAGAGGAACAACACTATAATGACTTTATTGAACCTGAACATGGCAAACCCTTTTCTTATTTTTTCATTGGATTATAAAACATGCCCCTCCTGTTTCTCAATCCTGACCTTGACATGGTTTATTTTATTATGCTAATTTGCACGTCCATACTCATGAAAAATAGAGCCTATAATGGAAGAAGCTCTCGAGGGAATATTAACAAATTACAGAAAAAATGAAGGAAACATAATAACCATCCTTCAAGACATAGAGAACACCTTCGGTTATATCCCTGAAGAAGCAGTAAACTGGTTTTCGAAAAAACTTGATATTCCCGCAAGTCGTTTTTATAGCATCGCAACATTTTATGCCCAGTTTCATCTGAAACCGAGAGGTAAAAATATAATCACAGTCTGTCGCGGTACCGCCTGCCATGTAAAAGGGTCTGAAAGGCTAATCAATACCCTGAGAAAAAAATTTAACCTTCCTGATGAAGAAGATACAACCTATAACAGGGAGTTCACCGTTGAAAAGGTTGCATGTGTAGGGACATGCAGTATGGCTCCTGTTGCTATCATTAACAAGAAGGTTTGCGGCAAAATGACGGCTGATAAACTTACAAGAGAAATAAAGAAACTTGAAGGAAAAAAGACAGGTGATAATAATGAAGGCTGATATAAAGGTAAAAGTCTGTATGGGGCCAGGAGGCATTGCTACAGGTGGTGCTGATGTTATTAAGGCATTTAAAGATGAGTTTAACACAGAAGGCATAAAAGCAGCGATAGGGGATCGATGCTTCCTGCATAAGGTAGGATGCCTTGGACTATGTGCAAAAGATGTACTTGTTGATGTAATTATAAACGGTGACAAGACAACCTACGAGTATGTAAAACCAGATATGGTCCCGAGGATTGTCAAAGAACATATTATAGAGGGTAATCCTGTCAGAGAATGGTCTGTTGGAGAAGATTATTACAACTTCCACAAAAGACAGGTAAAGGTGATACTCTTTAACTGCGGTGAGATAGATCCTGAAGATATTGATGTATATATAGCAGTTGGTGGTTATGATGCTGTAAAAAAAGTTTTTACCTCAATGACCCCTGAAGAGACGATAGAGGTTATAAAAAACTCTGACCTTAGAGGAAGGGGGGGTGCTGGATTTCCAACAGGCCTCAAATGGGAAATCTGCAGAAGAAAAAAACCCGGACAGAAATACATTATTTGCAACGCTGATGAAGGAGACCCCGGGGCATTCATGGATAGGTCTGTTCTTGAAGGAAATCCCCACTCGGTAATAGAGGGGATGATTATCGGTGCTTATGCTATTGGGGCTGACAAAGGCTATGTTTACATCAGGGCCGAATATCCCCTCGCAGTAGAGAGGCTGAAGATAGCACTCGATCAGGCAAGAGAGAAAGGATTCATCGGCAAAAACATTTTTGACAAGGGGTTTAATTTCGATGTAGAGATTAAGTTAGGTGCAGGGGCCTTTGTATGTGGTGAAGAAACGGCACTGATTGCATCAGTAGAAGGTAAACGTGGTATGCCAAGGGCAAGGCCTCCTTTTCCTGTAGATAGCGGGCTTTGGGGTAAGCCTACAGTTATCAATAACGTTGAAACACTTGCGAACGTTCCGTATATCATCACAAAGGGCGCCGCATGGTTTTCCTCATTTGGTACTGAAAAGAGTAAAGGCACAAAGGTATTCGCACTCACAGGAAAAGTAAAAAATACGGGCCTGATCGAGGTACCCTTAGGCATTACTTTAAAAGAAATAATCTATGACATCGGTGGCGGGATTGAAGGTGATAGAATATTTAAGGCGGTGCAGACAGGAGGTCCATCAGGGGGCTGCATTCCGGCAAAGTTTCTTGATTTAGAAGTAGATTATGAATCCCTTGCACAGGTAGGCTCGATAATGGGTTCAGGCGGTATGGTCGTCCTCGATGAAACAGACTGCATGGTTAATACAGCAAAGTTCTTCCTCGAGTTCACCCAGGCAGAGTCCTGCGGCAAATGCATACCATGTAGGGTCGGGACAAAGAGAATGCTTGAAATATTAGATAGGATTACATCAGGAAAGGGCAGGGAAGGAGACATAGAACTTCTTGAGGAACTCGGCCAGGATGTAAAAACAAGTTCATTATGCGGATTGGGCATGACCGCTCCTAACCCTGTACTAAGTACTATCAGGTACTTTAAAGATGAATATGAGGCACATATCAAAGATAAGAAATGTCCTGCTGCCGTATGCAAAGACTTAATCACATACTCTATCCTTGAAGAGCTCTGTACTGGTTGTGGGGCATGCAAAAGGGAATGCCCGGCTGGTGCGATTACAGGCAGACGGAAAAAGATACACAAAATTGCTCCTGAGCTATGTGTAAAATGTGGAACATGTTTTGATGTATGTAAATTTAAGGCAGTAAATAAAATCTAAAATGTAAAATGTAAAATTGGGGCAGTATTCTTGAATTTTGAATTGCAATTTTGCACTTTTAATTTTTGATTTTTAAGGGATATGGTAACTCTAACAATAGATGGCAAGAAAGTCACTGTAAGGAAACTGTCCACAGTTCTTGATGCTGCAAGAAAACTTGATATTCCGATACCTACACTATGCCACCATTCTGAACTCTCCCCTTATGGGGGATGCAGACTCTGTATAGTGGAAATTAAAGGCATGGCAAGACCTATTACAGCCTGCACAACACCTGTAAGTGATGGGATGGAGGTCATAACAACAAGTCCTTACATAGAAAAATTAAGGAAAACGACCCTTGAACTCCTCCTCTCTGACCACCCAAATGACTGTATGGTCTGCGAAAGGGCAGGTGATTGCACCCTTCAGGAACTTGCATATTTTTATGGGATCAGGGAAAACAGGTTTGAAGGCGAAAGAAGGTTTTATACAAGAAAAGATAATAATCCTTTTATCGAAAGGGAGATGGAAAAATGCATACTCTGCGGGCAATGCGTACGGATATGTGATGAGATTCAAGGTGTTGGTGCAATTGATTTTGCTCATAGGGGATTTAAAACAAGAATCTGCCCTCCTTACGAAAAAGACCTAAATTGTGAGTTCTGCGGTCAGTGTGTGGCAGTATGCCCTACAGGAGCTCTTACGGGAAAGATGTGGGCACATAAGGGAAGACAGAAAGATATAAAGGAAATTGAAACCGTATGCCCTTACTGCGGATGCGGCTGTAGCCTTACACTCCATGTAAGACGAAATGAGGTTATCCGTGTCTCCTCAAGAGAGGATACGATCAATGAAGGCTGGCTCTGTGCAAAAGGGAGATTCGGTTATGGATTCATTAATCATCCTGACAGACTCACAAAACCTCTTATAAGAATAGTCCCAAAGAATAGTCAGAAGTCATCCGCCAGAGGCGGAAGAAGTCAGAAGACTCTCAACTCTCAACTCTCAACTCTCAACTCTCAACTTTTTAGGGAGGTCTCATGGGATGAGGCGTTAGTTTATGTTGCAAAGAGGCTAAGAGAGATAAAAGACAGATATGGCCCTGACTCTATTGGAGGGCTTTCCTCTGCAAAATGCACAAATGAGGAAAATTATCTATTCCAGAAATTCATGAGGGCTGTAATTGGCACAAATAATGTTGACCATTGTGTAAGGTATTGCCACAGCTCAACGCTCGCCGGTCTGGCCACAGTATTTGGTTCAGGTGCAATGACGAACTCTATACCAGAGATTGGAAACCATGATGTAATCTTTGTCATCGGCTCAAATACAACAGAGACCCACCCGATAATCGGTCTAAGGATAAAAAAGGCTGTAAGAGGGGGTGCGGAGCTCATTGTTGCAGACCCAAGAAGGATTGACCTCGTGAGGTTTGCTGGTATATGGCTTCAGCATAGGCCAGGGACAGACGTTGCCCTTCTGAAATCCATGATGCATGTAATAGTAAAAGAAGATCTGACAGACAAAAAATTCATAGAGGAATGGACAGAGGGATTTGAATCTTTCAAGGAAGGTCTCAATGAATACACACCCGATATGGGAGAAAAAATTACTGGTGTCCCTAAGGAATACATTATAAGAGCGGCCATTCTTTACGGAAATGCTGTAAGGCCTGGTATCTATTACACAATGGGTATTACACAGCATACCCACGGGACAGAAAATGTTTTCGCCATAGCAAAATTAGCATTGATGACAGGAAACATCGGGAGAGAAAGCACAGGAGTCAACCCACTGAGGGGACAGAACAATGTCCAGGGTGCATCAGATATGGGGTGCTTTCCTGATTTCTATCCCGGCTATCAGAAGGTAAATATACCAAATATAAAGCAAAAGTTTGAGAAGGCATGGGGCGTCAGACTCTCGGATAAGATAGGACTTACAGCACCAGAAATGGCTGAGGCAGCCCTTAAAGGAAATCTTAAGGCAATGTACATAATGGGTGAGAACCCCGTCTTAAGCGATCCAGATATAAACCGTACAATAGAGGCATTAAAAAGGTTAGATTTTCTTGCTGTGCAGGATATCTTCATGACTGAGACAGCAGAGCTTGCGGACGTGGTATTGCCTGCAGCCTGCTTTGCAGAGAAAGATGGAACATTCACAAATACAGAGAGAAGGGTGCAGAGGGTGAGGAAGGCAGTGGAACCGCCGGGGGAGGCAAAGGAGGATTCATGGATAATCATAGAACTGGCAAACAGACTCGGGTATAAGATGAAACATGCCTTCATCGAGGAGGTGTTTCAGGAAGCTGGTAAGGTCTGGCCAGCAATAGAGGGAATAACCTATGGGAGGATAGCAAAGATGGGTCTTCAGTGGCCATGTCCCACACTTGATCATCCTGGAACGCCCTATCTCTTTAAAGGGGGGTTCCCCAGAGGTAAAGCTGTATTTAGCACCACCAGATACAGGCCATCAGAGGAATTACCTGATAACGAATATCCATTTTTGCTCTCGACAGGAAGGCAGCTTTTCCAGTATCATACAGGTTCAATGACACGAAAGATTGATGCTATCAATAAAATATCACCTGAGGCTTATATCGAGATTCATCCCGATGATGCAAAGCAATTTGGTATAAATGATGGTAAGATAATAAAGGTTTCATCAAGGAGGGGGTCTATTAATATTAAGGCTCTAATTTCGGATAGACCAGCAAAGGGAATGGTCTTCATACCTTTTCACTTTAAGGAGGCAGCAGCAAATGTGCTTACTGGTACCGCCCTTGACCCCATTGCAAAGATACCGGAGTTAAAGGTATGTGCGGTTAAAATAGAGGTAGTAGTTTTAACAGTAAGTTAAGTCATTGGTCATTATTGCAAATGACCAATATAATAAAGTTATTAGTTTTTAGACTAATAACTGATAACCAAAAACTAAAAACTTTTATAGGAGGAGGTATTACACATGATTCAGGCAGATTTATTAAAACAACAGGTTTTATTGAGTGACATTGACAGTGAAGGGCTTGAGAAGCTTTCCAGAATCATTAAAAAAGTGCCCCTTAAAAAAGGGGAATACCTGTTTAAAGAAAAAGATGAAACGGGTGGAGTATATCTTCTGCATTCGGGTAAGATTGAAATCTCCAGGGTCACCGCTGACGGCTGGAGACAGACCCTCGCTGTCGTAACCCCAGGAGACTTCTTCGGAGAGTTGTCTATTCTTGAGAGGAGAAAACACGTCGCGAGTGCCATAGCGGTTGAAGACGTAGAACTCTTCCTTATTCCAAAAAAAGACTTTGAAAGATTGATGGAAGAAGATGTAAAACTTGCATGTTACATTATTAGAAAAATTGCTATTGAGATGAGCAAAAAGCTCAGGCGCACGACTGATAAATTCCTCAGTGCATTGATAAGCTACTAAGACCGTTATAAGTTATAAGTTATAAGTTTTTAATTTTTGCTAATAACTAATAACTGACAACTAATGACTTTTTAAAAGAAGGGGGTTTTTAAGATGCCGCTTGATCCAACAAAATATGCAGACTGGGAGATTGCAGAAGCAGCAGAGGCGCATATGAAGACTGTGTACCAGTTGGGTGAGGAGCTTGGGCTTGAGAAGGAAGAGCTTCTTCCCCATGGACACTATGTTGGTAAGGTGGGCTTTGCCAAGGTTTTGGAACGTCTTAAAGACAGGCCTGATGGTAAGTACATCGAGGTGACTGCCATCACACCAACACCCCTCGGAGAGGGTAAATCCACGACAACCATGGGGCTTGTTGAAGGTATGGGCAAGCGTGGTAAGGTAGTTACAGCGGCGATACGTCAGCCCTCCGGGGGGCCCACAATGAATATTAAGGGAAGCGCTGCTGGAGGGGGTCTTGCCCAATGTATTCCGTTAACTGACTTCTCCTTGGGGCTTACAGGTGACATTAATGCAGTAATGAACGCACACAACCTTGCCATGGTTGCACTCACAGCAAGGATGCAGCATGAGTACAATTATACAGATGAGCAACTTGCCAAGCGAAATCTTAAACGTCTAAATATAGACCCCCGGAATGTGGAGATGGGATGGATCATAGATTTCTGCGCCCAGGCCCTTCGCCGGATTGTAATCGGCATTGGTAGCGGCAAGATGGATGGCTTCATGATGGAGTCAAAATTCGGTATAGCTGTATCTTCAGAGGTTATGGCTATACTCTCAATTTTTACTGACCTGAAGGATTTCCGCGAGCGAATGGGCAAGATAGTAGTTGCTTACGATAAGACAGGCAGGCCTATTACGACCGAGGACCTCGATGTAGCAGGAGCCATGGCGGCATGGATGCGTGAGGCTATTAACCCGAACCTACTCCAGAGTCTTGAAGGCCAGCCTGTATTTGTGCATGCTGGCCCATTTGCCAATATAGCTGTGGGGCAGTCTTCTATTGTTGCTGACCGGGTTGCCTTAAAACTATCAGACTACCATGTAACAGAGTCCGGGTTTGGTGCAGACATCGGATTCGAGAAGTTCTGGAATATTAAGTGCCGGTATAGTGGTCTTACTCCTCATTGTTCGGTCGTTGTTGCAACAATAAGGGCACTCAAGATGCATGGCGGAGGATCAAAGGTTGTTCCAGGCATACCACTTCCAGAAGAATATAAAAAAGAAAATCTCCCCCTCGTAGAGAAGGGATGCGAAAACATGATCCATCATATAAATACAGTAAAGAAGGCGGGTATCAATCCTGTTGTATGCATCAATGCCTTCCATACAGACACTAAGGATGAGATTAGGCTTGTAAGGCGTATTGCTGAGGAGGCTGGCGCAAGGGTTGCTGTATCAGAGCACTGGCTAAGAGGTGGAGATGGTGCCCTTGAATTAGCTGATGCGGTGATTGATGCATGCAAGGAAAAAAACAATTTTAGGTTCCTCTATGACCTTAAAACTCCTCTCAGAGAACGGATTGAACTAATCGCAAAAGAGGTGTATGGTGCAGATGGGGTTATCTATACAACACCTGAGGCGTCTGCAAAGGCCGAAAGGATCGAAAAAGACCCTGCGATGGAAAAGATAGCTACCTGCATGGTCAAGACCCATCTCAGCCTATCCCATGACCCTGCAGCCAAAGGTGTGCCGAAGGGGTGGTTTCTACCAATAAGGGATGTACTTTTTTATGGTGGGGCAGGCTTTGTGGTTCCTGTAGCTGGGGCTATAAGCCTTATGCCAGGGACGTCCTCTGATCCTGCTTATCGCCGCATTGATGTGGATACAGAGACAGGAAAGGTGAAAGGGTTATTTTAATTTCCCTCCTTATTGCAATTTATTCATATTAAAGGCTATAATTTTATACCATCTCCTATAATAAAGGCATGTTGCTTAAGATTATATCCCTAATTTTTCTTACCCTTTTATATCCCTCTATTGCCTTTTCTGAAGAACCAAAAAGAGATGTTATGGTTATAACCATAAACGGTGTTATAAACCCTGTGGCAGCAGAATATATAGGCAAGAGTATAAAAATTGCAAATGAGAGGAAGGTTGAGGCATTAATAATCGAGCTGGATACCCCGGGAGGACTTGATACATCTATGAGACGTATTGTGAAGGATATCATCGGAAGTGAAGTACCTGTTGTCGTCTTTGTCTCACCGAGCGGCAGCAGGGCAGCCTCTGCAGGTACATTTATAACACTGGCTGCCCATATTGCAGCCATGGCACCAGGTACAAATATCGGAGCAGCCCATCCAGTAGGTATTGGAGAAAAGATGGATAAGGTGATGGCTGAGAAAGCGACGCATGATGCAGCAGCTTATATAAAATCCCTTGCGGAGAGAAGTGGCAGGAATGCGAAATGGGCTGAAGACGCCGTCAGGAAGAGTATCTCTGCAACAGAGGAAGAGGCATTAAAGCTGAACGTTATAGACATCGTGAGCAAAGACCTGAATACCCTTCTTTCAGACATAGATGGCAGAAAGGTCAGGGCGATTATTGGAGAAAAGGTCCTGAAGACAGTAAAGGCAAATGTTATTAGAGAGGAAATGGGTTTCAGACAAAGGATACTCAATCTCATCTCAGACCCGAATATCGCATATATACTCATGCTCCTCGGCTTCTATGGCCTTTTCTTTGAACTCACGAACCCCGGTTCAATCTTCCCCGGGGTAACGGGAGGAATCTGTCTAATCCTTGCCTTTTATGCATTCCAGATGCTGCCTGTAAATTATGCAGGACTTTTGCTGATTATCCTCGCCATCATCCTCTTCGTTCTCGAGGTAAAGATTGTATCCCATGGGGTTCTCACTATTGGAGGAGTAATCTCTATGATTATAGGCTCACTGATGCTCTTTGAATCCCCGGCACCTTTCATGAAACTATCGCTATATACTATTCTCCCTGCTACTATCATAACCGCTATATTCTTCACTGTAACACTCGGCCTTGCATTCAGGGCTTATAGGAGAAAGCCTGTTACCGGGTCAGAGGGCCTCATAGGAGAGGAGGGGATTGCAAATACTGATATAACAAGAGATGGAGGTATGGTATTATTACATGGTGAACGATGGATAGCATATTCTGATGAACCTATATCAAAAGGTGAGAGGGTAATTGTTGAGGCCGTCTCAGGGTTAAAGGTAAAGGTTAAAAAACAAAAGTAGTCAGTAGACAGTAGTCAGCAGTCAGGTTGTTAGCTTCTCTCTATATACTGTTTACTATATGCTGTTTACTGTATACTATTCTTAAGAGGAGGTAGCTATGCAGGGTTTTGCACCGTCGTTTCTCGGTTTCCTTGTAGTAATATTTCTGATCGTATATTTTCTCTCGAGTGCGATCAAGATCTTGAGGGAGTACGAAAGGGGGGTTGTCTTCAGGCTTGGAAGGGTCATACCAGTGAAGGGTCCTGGTCTCGTCATCATCTGGCCTATAATTGATAGGCTCCTCAGGGTTAGCCTCCGTATAGTTGCAATGGATGTTCCATCTCAGGATGTGATAACAAAGGACAATATTTCTGTTAAGGTGAATGCTGTTATTTATTTCAGGGTGATTGACCCTGTAAAGGCCATCACAGAGGTTGAGGATTTTTTGTATGCAACATCGATGATAGCACAGACAACTCTCAGAAGCATCCTCGGCCAGAGCCAGCTCGATGACCTCCTTATGAGGAGGGAAGAGGTGAATGCAGAACTTCAGAAGGTAATCGATTTCCAGACAGAACCATGGGGGGTAAAGGTAACGGCAGTTGAGGTAAGGAATGTAGACCTGCCTGAAGAGATGCAGAGGGCAATAGCAAAACAGGCAGAGGCTGAACGTGAAAGAAGGGCAAAGGTTATACATGCTGAGGGAGAGTTTCAGGCTGCACAGAAACTAACAGATGCAGCAGCTATAATTGCATCAGCACCGTCTGCATTACAGCTCAGATTCCTCCAGACCCTCACAGAGATTGCTACAGAGAAAAACTCAACAATAATATTTCCTATACCAATAGACCTGCTTAAGCCATTTATGGAGAAATTCGAGGAATTTAAAAAGGAGGTAAAATAAACCCCGCACTTTCATTAAAGTGTGGGGTAAGCTACCACTTTATTAATGCCGAGGCCCATGTAAGACCCCCTCCAAATGCCTCAAGGAGGATGTAATCTCCATCCCTTATCCTTCCAGTTCTTGCAGCCTCATCGAGGGCTATGGGGATAGATGCAGCTGAGGTGTTTCCATACCTGTCGAGATTTACGATGACTTTATTCATTGGTATGCCGAGCCTATCGGCAGTTGCCTGTATTATTCTCAGGTTAGCCTGATGAGGTATAAGAAGTGAAAGCTGTGAGGGCTTTAGATTATTCTCATTTAGGATTTTAACAACAAGGTCTTCTAACGTTCTGACTGCAACCTTAAATAATTCATTCCCTTTCATCTTAACATAATGGAGCCTTTTATCGACCGAATCCCTTGATGCAGGGTTCCTGGAGCCACCTCCTGGCATATGTAAAAGGTCCCACATGCTTCCATCGGAATTGATATACATTGAAATTATACCTCTGTCTTCTTCAGTGGGCTCAACAATCACTGCACCGGCACCGTCACCAAAGAGGACACATGTGGTTCTATCCTTCCAGTCCGTAATCTTCGAAAGAACCTCTGTACCGACTATAAGGATCCTTTTGTGCATTCCTGACCTTATAAGACCGTCTGCAATATAGAGTCCGTAAAGAAACCCTGAACAGGCTGCATTTATATCGAAGGCTGTTGCATATTTAGCACCAAGTTTATCCTGAAGAATGCAGCCAGTTGATGGGAAAGGCATGTCACCTGTTACTGTTGCAACAATGATGAGATCAATATCTTCTATTCCCAGGGCAGCCCTCTTAAGGGTTACCTTTGATGCCTCATATGCAAGGTCTGATGCCGCCTGATTTTCAGTAGCTATTCTCCGCTCCGTTATTCCCGTCCTCTCCGTAATCCATTCATCCGAGGTATCAACCATCTTTTCAAGCTCGAAATTTGTGAGGACCCTCTCCGGGAGATAAGAACCTGTAGAGATGATTCTACTTTTTATCAACCTTGCTCACCATACCTTTCTCTATTTCGAAAGCAATAATCTCATGTACCTTTTTTTCTGAGAGATCTGCTGCAACCCTCAGGGCATTCCTTATTGCCTTTGTAGTTGACCTTCCATGGCTTATTATACATGTGCCATTTATCCCGAGAAGAGGCGCTCCACCGTATTCGCTATAATCTGTCTTCTTCTTAAAGCTCTTCAGGGCAGATTTCATCAAAAGGTATCCAATCCTTCCTGCTGATTGGTCAACAATCTCCCTCTTGAGTATCCTTACTATCGCATCTGCAAGACCTTCGCTGGTTTTCAGTACAATATTCCCCGTAAACCCGTCACAGACAATAACATCAGCAATCCCTGCAAAGATATCCTTGCCATCAATATTGCCTGTAAAGTTTATATCCACCTTTTTAAGGAGTTTGAATGCCTCTTTTGTGAGTTCATTTCCCTTCGTATCCTCTTCTCCAATGCTAAGAAGGGCCACCTTAGGTTCTGACCTTCTGAAAATCACTCTGCAGTAAGCACTTCCCATCAGTGCAAACTGGAGAAGGTTTTCGGGCTTGCAGTAAAGATTTGCACCTGCATCTATGAGAACAAATGGTGCCTTTAGAGTGGGCATAATGGCTGCTATGGCGGGTCTATCAACACCGATAGAATCACCGAGGAGTAATAGCGCCGTTGCCATTACGACACCAGAGTGTCCGGCACTCACAAAGGCGTCTGCCTCGCCATTCTTCACAAGTTCAATGGCCCTCCTTATAGATGAATCCTTCTTTTTTCTGATTGCGACAGAGGGAGATTCATCCATACCTACAACCTGGGAGGCGTGCTTTATTGATATTCGGTTAGGGAGGTATTTTTTGCTATCAAGCTCTCTTTTTATAGAAGACTCATCACCAACAAGGATAACATCTATGCCCTCAAGATCATTTACGGTCTCGATAGCGCCCTCAACATTTACGGCAGGGGCATAATCACCTCCCATCGCATCAAGGGCAATTCTCATGCTTCTTTTTCAACTACTTCGAGAATCCTGCGGCCATTATATGAACCGCAATTGAGGCACACTCTGTAGGAAAGCTTCAGTTCATTGCAATCAGGACAGAGGCTCAGGTCAGGAATCTGGCCTTTCCAATGAGCTCTCCGTTTGTCCCTTCTCGATCTTGTATGTCTGTGTTTAGGGTTTGCCACTTTTTACCCCTTTCACAATAAATTTCTAAATTCTAAATCCAAAATCCGAAACAAATTCAAGATCCTAATGTTCAAATCTGTTTTGAATTTTGATCATTTGTGCTTGTTTCGAATTTCGTGCTTCGTATTTAGAATTTTATCCTTTTTAGTGCTTCAAGTCTTGTATCTATTTCTTTTGCACTGCAACCACATTTGCCTACATTAAGGTCTGCCCCGCACCGCAGACATATCCCTTTACATAGATCACTGCAGAGAGGTTTCATGGAAAGATTGAGCATTATCTGCTCCTTTATGAGGTCGAGCAGATCCAACTCATCTCCAGAATAAAAACTCATATCAAGTTCATCGACCTTAAGCTCGTGCTTGTCTTCCCCTCTGAGATTCTCGATAGGACGATATAAAACATCAACCGGAATAGTTAGCATACTCCTAAAATCTTTCAGGCATCTACTACACTGTAGTTCTACATCAGCCAGAATTTTACCACTTACCGCAACTTCAGTGCCTACCTTTTTTATCCTTAACTGTGCCCGGATAGGTGAAAGGGAGGCATCAGATTTGATCATATCCTGGAGTTCTAAATCTAATCCCTCTTCGGGTATCTCTGAAATTAATACCTTCATTTAAAAATTGTAAAATCATTAGAAAAATATGTCAAGAAATTACACATTTTTTAATTACGAATTTATGGTGACTTTTTCCGATTCATTTGATAAACTTTTGATGGGATTAAAAACTTACTTAGCCTTGCGGGGTCTCCCCGCACCATGTGCGGTGCGGGGTCTAAAGGCGGATGGATGAATTGTCCCAGCAGAGTATAGAAGAACTCGAATTTGTTAATAAGATAACTAAAATTGTTCTCTCAAGTCCGGACGTCAGCCAGATGTGTAAGGCCTTTGCAGCTGAGCTATCCAAAAGGATGCCAGTTGAGTGGGCAAGTATTGTAACTATTAAAGGAAAAGATCTTCATTTTCAATCCCTCTCATCCAGGATTAAATCATTCTGGAAAATCGGTGATGTTATTCCCCTAAAAGGTACAGCCACAGAATACATAGCAACTACAAAGCAGATCCTCTATGAACCGGACCTATCCAAGGAGAGGATATCCTGGACTGGTGAGTATCATTTGAAACAAGGAATAAGGTCTATTGTCTATGCACCACTTTTGGCCGAAGACAAGATTTTTGGAGCACTGGTCATTGCCAGTACCCGGCCGAATGCTTATGGAGATAGGGAATTGACCTTACTTTCTCATGCCACCAATCAAATAGCCATGCCTATTAAGAATGCAACTCTCCTTTACGAAATCAAAAAACAACAGGAGCTTCTGAAAACAATTAGCGACCTAACGAAGGTCATCTTATCAGATGCCAGTCTTGATAATGTATATCACATTTTTAGTGAGGAATTGAGAAAGTTGGTTGAGTTTGACCGCATATCCATCGCTTTAATAGAGGGCGATAATATAAGATATTTTGCTGTCTCGCAGAGAATAAAGACAGAGCAAATTCCTGGTACCACTTATCCACTGAAGGATTCAAATACAGGCTGGGTGGCAAAACATAAAAAGACCCTGATACAGGAGGATCTCGCTCAACAAATAATGTCCCCCATTGATGAGCTCAAGCTTAGAGATGGGTTAAGGTCATCTATTCATATTCCCTTATTTCATAAGGGAAAGGTTTTTGGAACCATAAATCTTTCAAGCACCCGGCCTAAGGCATATGGAGAGTGGGAAAAGGAGGTATTGGAACATTTGGCCGGGCAGATAGCTGGAGCCATTATGAATTCATATCTTTATAAACAAATCAAAGAAGAGTCCCGCCTTGATTTTCTAACAGGACTGTTTAACCGGCGCTACTTCAATGAGCGGCTCAATGAGGAGATAAATCGGCGGCGGCGCCACAGTGGAATTTTTTCATTGGCTATCTGCGATTTGGACTTCTTTAAAAATTATAATGACAGGTACGGGCATATTGCTGGCGATAAGCTTTTGAGAAAAATCGGGAGATTAATAAAAAATTCGGTCAGGACAGAAGATCTGGCCTCTAGATACGGGGGAGATGAGTTTGTCATTTTACTTCCAGATACTGATCTTGATAATGCCCTTTCCGTGATTGAGCGGGTGCGAAAGAATGTTGAAGAAGAGATGAAAAAAAGAAAAATTTCACTTACTGCTAGTTTTGGTCTGGTCTCATGGCCAATGAATGGAGTTAGTGTTAAAGAGATACTGGAGGCTGCTGATGCCGCTGCCTTCGAGGCAAAACGGCTAGGCGGAAATCGATGCATATTATCTACAATGTTGGCATCAAGGCTGCCACGGACAAGGGCCGAGGTTGAAGCTGAAAAGACTATTGTGAACATTATTTGTAGCCTTGCTACAGCCTTAGAAGCACGAGACATTTACACATATGGTCATTCACAAGAGGTAAATAAGTATGCCCTAATGGTAGGTGAGGCCTTTGGTTTATCTAAGGAGGAATTGGTTTACCTTAGCAGGGCTGCTTTGCTTCATGATATTGGTAAGATCGGAGTAAGTGATAGAGTGCTTAACAAAAAAGGTAAGTTAAATAAAAGAGAGTGGAAGGAGATGAAGAAACATCCTGAAGTGGGTGCTGAGATAATCGGTCATCTCCCTCCCCTTTTACACTGCAAGCTTGCTATACTTTACCATCACGAGAGGTGGGATGGTACCGGTTATCCCTCAGGTCTTAAAGGTAAAGAAATACCATTTGAGGCCCGTATACTGGCAATTGCCGATGCCTTCACAGCAATGACTTCGGCCCGCCCTTACCGTCCTGCAATGTCCTATCAAGAGGCTATATTAGAGCTAAAAAGGGAGGCGGGAAAACAATTTGACCCTGAATTAGTGGAGGCTTTTGTTGCTGAAGTTGAAAAATTGCCTGCCTTGCCTTCCTCCCAGCATTAAAAAATTATTGTTTCATCAACGTGAGAGGGCTTCGGGGTTTACCGCCACAAAGCTGGCCAATAATTGTAGCAAATACAAAGATTGGTATATATTTTATGTCAATATGGGAAATAGTTCTTGCAATGAACACAAGAGGTATCGGGATATGTATGTACAGGAACCAGCGTAGAGAATATCTTTTTGTCTTTGCCCTGGCATAGCCGAATGGCAGGTTAATGAGCAGGGTAAAAGCGAACAAGGCCAGAATAGCATAAAACTTGGTGTAAAAATCCATAGAAAAAAATAACTTAAAAGAAAAAAATAAGTCAAATGGTCAAAGGAGGGGTTATGAAGATAGCCTATTTTGATTGTTTTTCAGGTATAAGTGGCGATATGTGCCTCGGTGCTATTGTGGACGCTGGTGTTTCTCTTCAAAAACTGAAAAAGGAACTGAAAAAAATCCCTATTGGGGGATATGGGATACGTGCTAAAAAAGTAAAGAGGGCTGGGTTTAGTGCAACCAAAGTGAATGTTATAAAACAGTCAACAGTTAGAAGTCAGAAGTTAGAAGTTAGAAGATGGAAAAACATAGAGAAGATAATTCGAAATTCTTCACTCTCTCAGGAGATAAAACAGAAAGGACTTCATATATTTAAAAGAATTTTCGAGGCTGAGGCAAGGGTTCATGGTGAGGCCTTTGATAATGTTCATCTCCATGAATTGGGAGATATTGATTGCCTTATTGATATATTTGGGACGATCATAGGCCTTGATATGCTTGGAGCAGAAAAGGTTTATTCATCCCCTGTAAATCTTGGAAGTGGTTCTGTTAAGACAGAGCATGGTATTTTACCTGTTCCTGCGCCTGCTACAGCAGAAATTTTAAGAGGAGCCCCTATATATTCAACAGATATCTCATTTGAACTGACCACGCCGACAGGTGCAGCACTACTTAAAGAACTCTCATCAGGGTTTGTGAGTATTCCCTCTATGACTATACAAGAGGTCGGCTCTGGAGCTGGAAGCAAGGATTTTAAGGACAGGCCTAATGTATTAAGGCTTTTTGTGGGTGACCAATTGTCAAAAGGCCTTCAGGATGGTGAAAAGGCAACAGTCATCGAGACCAATATTGATGATATGAATCCTCAAGTATATGAATATGTGATGGAAAAGCTCTTTAAGACAGGTGCCCTCGATGTCTTTCTCACACAGGTTTTGATGAAGAAAGGAAGGCCCGGTATAAAGCTGACGGTACTCTGTAAAGAAGCTGATAGAGAAAGGCTTATAAGGATTATAATGAAAGAAACAACAACCATAGGGCTCAGGATTTATGAGGTTAAAAGGGCGGTCCTTCAGCGTGAGATAAAACTGGTAGATACAGAATTTGGGAAGGTGAGGGTAAAGTTTTCAAGGCTCGGAGATGAGATCCTGAAGGCGATCCCTGAATATGAGGATTGCAAAAGGATTGCAAAGAGACTCAAAATCCCCCTCGTAGAGATTATGAAAAGAATATCTATTTCCCCGAAAGCGTGATATAAAAGGAAGAGCCACCCCTGAATACGAGGAGCAGTATATCTTCTTCTTGTTTTATCTTAGATACGACATTCTCATAATCAGCTACGCTCGTTATCTTTTGCCTGTTTATTTCCTGTATCACATCTCCTCTCATAAGCACCATAGCAGCAGGGCTGTCTTCATCAATATCTGAAATAACAACACCCTTTAATCTTTCCGGAAGATTAAGCCTCTCGTAGATTTCTGGTGTGAGGTTTTGCACAGTAATGCCTCTCAAGAGGTTGTTATATTTACCCTTTAAAGGTCTTTGCATCTCGGCTGGTAATTCGCCTATAGTAACCCTTTTCATTTCTGTTCTGTTTTCTCTAATAATTTCCAGCTCTACTTCTTCACCTGGCGCAGTGTTGGCAACCATATTTCTTAACTGGTAAGGCTCATCAAACTTTTTGCCTTTATACTCTATGATTACATCACCTCTCATAATACCAGCCTTTTCAGCAGGGCTTTCTTCGATGACGTCCGCAACAAGAACGCCTCTTTCTTCCTTTAGATTGAACTGTTTAGCGAGTTCTGGCGTTAAACTCTGAATTGTTACCCCCAGCCATCCCCTTATGACTTTTCCTTTCTTTATAAGGCTTTCCATTACGGCCTTCGCCATATTACTCGGTATGGCGAAACCGATACCCTGATAACCGCCGGTTATGGTGTAGATAGCAGAGTTAATGCCTACGAGCTCTCCTCTCACATTCACTAATGCCCCTCCGGAATTCCCGGGATTTATCGCTGCATCTGTCTGGATAAAATCTTCATATTCAGCAATTCCAACGTTAGCCCTTCCAACGGCACTTACTATACCCATTGTTACTGTCCCGGTTAATCCATATGGACTTCCGATAGCGAGGACCGTCTCACCAACCCTTAGTCTGCCGGAGTCGCCCCATTTGATTGTCTGGAGGCGACCAGCCTCTATTTTTATAACTGCTATATCCGTCATTGCATCCGTACCTACGACCGTTCCTTTAAACTCCCTCTTGTCTAAGAGTGTTACCTTTATCTCCTCGGCGCCCTGAATGACATGATAACTCGTAAGGATATAGCCCTTCGGATCAACAATCACACCAGAGCCGAGGCTTATTGCTTTCCGTTCCTTTGGTAATCCGAATCCAAATTCATCGCCAAAGAATCTCCGGAGGAATGGGTCATCAAAGAATGGCGGTCTACTGGGGACCTTTATAATCCTTGTGGAAGATATATTGACTATAGCTGGTTTTACGGTTTCTACAATCTCTGCTATGGCCTGCCCGGTCCTGGTGAGTATATCAATAGACTGCTGGGAAATCTCTGGGTCTGCATAGGCGCATGAGTAGAAGTTTGATGAGATAAGCCCCGTTAGATTTTTACTATCTAACGGGGTGAACCCTAATATGAGCCAAACTGTAATGAAGATCAGAATCCTGTATAATCCTTTCCCTCTTGAAAACATTCTTGCCTCCTGTTTTTGTAATTATATGATTGTATTTTTTATGACTCACGTTGTCAACTTGAGCGAGGTTTTTGTTTCTGTCACCTGAACTTGTTTCAGGGTCTCTTAACAAAATGATTTCATTAGATGCTGAAATAAATTCAGCATGACAAATTCAGGGTTCAGCATGTCATTTCTTACTATTTTATGACTTTTCAGGAGTCTCAATTTATGATACCCTTAGTAAAGAGGGCGGCTTGAAAATAGGAATCATCGGACTATCCAATTCTGGAAAGACAACGGTCTTTAATGCCCTTACAGGTCAGAACATCGAGACCACTGTCTATCCCACGACCTCAGGTGAACCGAATATCGCTGTTGTGAAAGTACCTGATTCAAGGCTCGACAGACTCTCAGCGGTATATAAACCCAAGAAGACTACCTATGCAGCAGTTGAATATATTGATTATATCGGTCTTACAAAAGGGGATATGAACCAAAACAGAAAGGTCTTCGACCTCATAAAAGATGTTGATGCTATTGCTCATGTGGTAAGGGCCTTTGAGGATGATGCAGTTGTACATCCAATGAATACGGTAAATCCTCTGAGGGACATAGAAACTGTTGAGCTCGAGCTTATATTTGGAGACCTCGAGTTTGTGGAAAAAAGGCTACATAGGATGGAAGAGGCGATAAAGAAAGGGAAAAAGCCTGATGAGGCAGAAAAGAGACTGCTCCTAAGATGTAAGGATAGCCTCGAAAAGGGGATTCCTCTCAGATATGTTGGCTTTAACGAGGAGGAGCAGAGGGCCATGAGGCCATTGCAGTTTGTTTCGACTAAACCAGAGGTTGTTGTCCTGAATATAGGCGAGGGGGATTTAAATACCGAGAGGGCTTTGAAACTTCAGGAGGATGCGGAAAGGTATTTTTTAAAATTTTCCTCTGATCCCCTGCACCCCAGAGATAAGGTAGTGACCCTGTGCGGCAAGGTGGAGATGGAAATTGCTCAGCTTTCTCCTGATGAGGCTAAGCCATTCCTTGATGACCTGGGGATTGAGGAACCAGCACTGAGCAGATTCATTCATGCCTGCTATGACATCCTTGGTCTCATCTCATTTTTTACCTATGTGGGTGATGAGGTAAGGGCATGGAGCATTCCAAAAGGTACTCAAGCACTGAAGGCAGCTGGCAAGGTGCACTCTGACATTGAGAGAGGTTTTATAAGGGCAGAGGTTGTCTCCTTTAGTGACTTTGTCAAGGCAGGAAGCATGCGTGTTGCAAAAGAAAAAGGGCTCCTGAGACTTGAAGGAAAGACTTACGAAGTGAAGGATGGAGATATCGTTAACTTCAGGTTTCATGTATGAAAACGTTTGACTCCCTTTTTACAAACGGCTTATGAAGCCAAGGATACTCCTCGTTAACCCATGGATATATGACTTTGCAGCCTTTAATTTCTGGTTGAGGCCGCTGGGGCTCCTCAAGGTTGCAGAATATTTCAGTTCCTTTGTTACAGAGCTTACACTTATAGACTGCCTGGAGCGCATAAAACTGGATGTGAAAGGATACAATGTGGCGTAGTGCTCATCGGAAAGCATATCTACAGAGAAAAGATGGTAAGAGAAATTAGGAGAGAAGGGCAGATATTATACCCACGAGAAATATACCATCGAACACCCCTGCTCCTCCGATGCTTAAGAAAGGGGTATTGAATTCCCTTATTTTTGGGAGCCTGAGTATGTCTGCACCGATGAGTGTTCCAAGAACACCTGAAATATAAGCAACAGGAGCAGCATGTTCTCTTGCGAAGATAAGCGCTGCCAAGGCTGCAACAATCGGAGGAATAAATGCAGGCATCACAATCCTCACACCTCTCACAGGTCTACTCAGGAAGTAAGAAGCAACAGTGGTTACTGTGGTTGCGAGTATGGTTGCTTTAATATCAGCGAATGTTAAGAGATAGATGCTGAGAAGCATGGGGAGAATGGCACCGCCAAGATTTATCGCAATGATTCTTTCTCTAACCATAGGGAATCTGATACGAAAGAACTGCTGGAAAAAGGAGACTAATTCATTGACCTCTCTGTGTGGTAATGCTTCTCGGTAGATGGGTATGTTTATCGTGCTTCCAAAAAGACACAGGAGGTAAAAAATAAGTCCCGCAAAGGGGCTCAATCCCATTTTTGCAAAGGCGACAGCAGGCATGAGGATAAGCAGAAGGGGAATGAGTAGTAAGAAGAGCAGAAATAATGCTATGGATATAGGTAAAAAGTACACGAAATATTCATTCAATGTAAAACTTATGTTTCTGTAATATAACCTCTAAAGAGAAAACTTGCAAACAATGGAAGTATTTAAAGATTAGGCTATTTCTATACGAAGCCTGAAACTCGGATACTATTGATACTTGCTTTATATGTTTTTGTTGTGGTAAAGTGAAACAGGCGATGGAGTTCGCTTAACCGTTCCGACAAATCGGAACTGATAACTCCTAACACCCTCTCCCTATCCTTCCCCCTTTAAGGGGGAGGGCAGGGTGGGGGTTGTAGGAGTTTTTTAGTTTAGAGCATATTCATGAACCCTGCCGAAATGAGTATCGACAGAGGGGGAAATGATACTTGATAAATATTCACTCCTAAAAGAAGAGATTCTAAAAAGTATTGATTCCATGACTGCTATTGAAAGCATCCCTGGCTGTCCCTGCGAAGAACTTAAAGATAAACTCCAGAATAATGTGTTTAACCTTGTTGTTCTCGGGCAATTCAAGAGAGGTAAGACAACCCTCATCAATGCACTCCTGGCAGCAGAAATATTGCCCACAGCAATAGTGCCTCTTACCTCTATAGCGACAATAGTTAAGTACGGTGAGGCACTGAGGATAAAGGTATATTTCAATGATGGGAGGGTGACTGAGATTAAACCTGAGAGCCTTCCCCAGTATGTGACAGAAAAAGGAAACCCTAAAAATGAAAAGGATGTTCGGGAGGTTGTCATTACCTATCCTTCACCCTATCTTAAAGACGGTGTGAGGTTGATAGATACACCAGGTGTTGGTTCTGTTTATCAGCATAATACGGATGTTGCCTATCAGTATCTTCCAAAATCAGATGCTGCAATATTTCTTCTGTCAGTTGACCAGCCGGTCGGCCAAGCAGAGATCGAGTTTCTAAAAGATGTAAAAGAATACTCTCACAGGATATTCTTTCTCCAGAACAAAGCAGATTATGTGAGCGCTGAAGACCTCAATGAGTCCATTTCCTTCACTAAAAGGATTCTTGAGGAGTATATGGGCTGGGGCGTGAAAATGTTTCCTCTGTCAGCAAAGCTTGCACTTGATGGAAAATTATCTGGGTCGAGAGACCTCCTCGAGAAGAGTTTTCTTCCAGAGTTTGAAAAGATACTGAATAGATTCCTTATGGAAGAAAAAGGTAAGGTTCTGCTTCTTTCTGTATCAAACACCCTGTTAAGAGTTTTATCGCAGGCAATGTTTGAATTAGAGCTCGAGATGAAGTCACTGACTACTCCACTCGATGAGCTCAAGGTGAAGATAGAAGCCTTTGAGAAAAAGAAAAAAGAGGTTCTGCGTGAAAAACAGGATTTTGACATACTCCTTGAGGGCGAGGTGAACAGGCTTGTCAACAAGGGGCTCGATGAAGATCAGCAGGAATTTAAGAAAGAATTGACCTCCATACTTACAGAGGGAGTAAAGTCTTTCTATAAAGAGAAACAGTCACTTCCATCTAGACAGCTCAATAGTGCCCTGGAGGAATATGCTATCGATGAAGTAAGGAATGCCTATAACAACTGGTGGGCGAAGGAGGATGGAAAACTTGCCTCTGCCTTTGAATCAATATGCGGCAGATTTATCGTGAAGATTAATGAAATCGTTGACGCTCTCTTGAAGTTTTCTTCAGAGCTTTTCGACATCCCCTTTGAGGAATTTAAGGCAGAAGAACTATGGACAGTGAAACCAAGCTTCTACTATAAATTCAAGGAAGAACCAGTGGTGCTCGAGGTCCTCGCAACAACATTCACACTCTCACTCCCTAAGTTCATAGGCGACAGAATTCTTCTTAGAAAGACCAAAGAGTATATGGTCGAGATGGTGGACATGCAGGGTGGAAGGGTACGGTATGACTTTGTAAAGAGGCTCGACAAGAGCAAGCTTGATTTCAGGTGGGAGATGCTCAAGAGGATAGAAGCAACCATTGAAGGAATATCTACTGCTATAGAAAAAGGGATGAGTCAGAAATCAAAAGGTGAAAAAGCAGTTGAGGAGCGAAAACAGGTCCTATTAGAAGCGGAACAGAAGATGAATGAAATCAAAGGTAATCTTGTTAAAATGCGACAACAGGTTATAGAATGAAATATGATAGAGTGAGAACTAAGTAAGTGAGATGTAAATAAAAGTTGGATAATCAAAAGAAGATAGCCTTCCAATTTATCATCCTCCTGGGAATTGTCAGCCTCTTTGGAGATATAACATATGAATCAGCAAGAAGTGTTACAGGCCCTTACTTAGCTATCTTAGGTGCGAGCGCTGGCATCGTAGGTTTAGTGGCTGGCCTCGGTGAATTTATTGGATATGCATTGCGTTTGGTCTCTGGCTATTTTGCAGACCGCACTAAAGCGTATTGGCCAATAACAATTATTGGTTATGTGTTACTTCTCTCTGTTCCTCTATTAGCATTTGCTGGTTACTGGCAACTTGCTGCTTTCCTTATTATTCTTGAGCGAATGGGGAAAGGAATTAGAACTCCCGCAAGAGATGCGATACTTTCACATGCCACAAAGCAGGTAGGTAGAGGTTTTGGGTTTGCTATTCATGAAGCAATAGACCAGATTGGCGCAATTATCGGACCTTTGATCTTTTCTGCTGTGTTTTTTTTGGAGGGTGGCTATCGTGAGGGGTTTACTATTTTATGGATCCCTGCTCTTTTGACGTTAGCCATTCTTGTGGTAGCAAGAATCAAATTTCCTTCGCCTGAGAAACTCGAAACCTCCATTGAAGGTATAGGGGAAAAAGCAAAAGGAAAAGGTAGACTTCCTGGTGTTTTCTGGTTTTATGCGTTATTTATCTTTCTGAGTGTTGCAGGCTTTGCAAACTTCCAGCTTATCTCCTATCATTTCAAGGTCCAATCAGTTGTTTCTGACATCCAGATTCCCATATTCTATGCAATCGCAATGGGGGTAGATGCTCTGGTAGCGCTCATTATTGGAAAGGTATACGATAAGACCGGACTTACCTCACTGATAACAATTCCCCTGCTGACTCTTCCAATTCCTTTTTTTGCCTTTTCACAAAGTTACAGCCTTACGTTGGTGAGCGTCGTGTTTTGGGGCGCAGTGATGGGGATTCATGAAACCACCATGCGTGCTGCAATTGCTGATTTAACGCCTCCTGAACGTAGAGGATTCGCATATGGAATATTTAATACAGTATATGGAGCATCCTGGTTTTTTGGGGCTCCACTAATGGGGTTGCTATACGATCTTTCCATCAGTTATATAATTCTATTTGTGGTTCTGATGGAGGTGATTTCAATACCGGTGTTCTTCCTGGTAAAAAGAAAACATATATAATATTCAAAAAAGGCTTTAAAGGAGTAACTCATGCTTGAGATAGATATACCTGGCTTTGGTATTTGTGTTACAAGTGCTAAGGACGGGCTTGATCTGCTGCTTAATCCAAAAGAGATATAAGGCTACGTTAAGATTTTAAGTATGCCCTGCCCGTCTCTGCTTGAATTTGTGACTGAAGTATCTTTTCTACGACTTCTCTAAATCCTACCTTTACTGCCTCTTTTGTCTTTCTATCCTTAATCTCAATGAGTCCTTCTTTGAGATTCTTCTCGCCTATAATAATCTGGGTGGGGATTCCTATTAAATCAGCATCTTTGAATTTCACGCCAGCCCTTTCATCCCTGTCATCCATCAAAACCTCAATGCCTTCTTCTGTTAAGCCCTTATAGATTTTCTCAGCGATCTCTACTGTCTTTGAATCCCTTATATTCAAGGGCAATAATTCCACATCAAAGGGAGCTATGCTTTTGGGCCAGATGATACCGTCCCTGTCATTGTTCTGTTCTATGGCTGCTGCTGCAATCCTTGCAGGACCAATACCATAACTTCCCATGATAATCGGTCTTTCCTGCCCATTTTTATCAAGATAGAATGCCCTCATAGGAATGGAATATTTTGTGCCGAGCATAAAGATATTTCCTACCTCGATGGCGCGCTCGACCCTGAGAGGTGCATTACACTTGGGGCAAGAATCTCCTTCCTTTACTACATGTATATCATTCCACTCAGCAGTGAACTCTTTTCCCGGCCTTATACCTTTTGCATGATAATGTGGTTTATTTGCACCACTTACATAAACACCCTCTTTAAGGCATGCATCAGCAATGATCTTGAGCCTGTGACCCATGGGACCGATAAATCCTGCCTCAACTCCAAGTATTTCTTTCACCTCCTCTTTATGTGCTTGCCTGTGTTTACCTATAATCCTGTTGAGCTTTTTTTCGTGCAATTCCTGGTCTCCTCTTACGAGTGCAAGTACAGGGTCCTTATCACTGATGAGGAGTATGCTTTTTATAAAATATTCCGGGTCGAGTTGTAGAAAATCGGATACTTCCTGGACTGTTCTTTTCTCAGGTGTATAGACCTCTTCGAGAATCCAATTTTTTGCCTCCACCTCTTTAGGTATGGAGAGGGCAAGTTCGATATTTGCGGCATATCCACAACCGTCACACATTGTAAACTCATCTTCTCCAGCAGGGCTTGGTGCCATGAATTCATGAGCTGTTGCGCCACCCATCATTCCGGGGTCTGATTCAACCATATAAAACTTAAGCCCACACCTTGAAAAGATTTTATGGTAGGCCTCGGCATGGAGTTGATAGCTCCTTTCAAGCCCCTTTTCATCTGCATCCAGACTATAGCTATCCTTCATTAAGAATTCCCTTGTCCTGATGACCCCACTTTTTGGTCTTGCCTCATCCCTGAGTTTTATCTGGATCTGATACCATATCTGTGGCAGCTCTCTGTAGGAGCGGATTTCCCTCGCTGCAAGCCACGCTATAATCTCTTCATGCGTCATCCCGAGGCACATGTCCCTGCTACCTCTGTCTTTTAGCCTGAACATCTCCTCTCCTATCTCATACCATCTCCCTGTCTGCTGCCATACCTCTGACGGATGCAACACGGGCATGGTGATTTCCTGCGCGCCTATGGCATTCATCTCTTCGCGGAGGATTTTACTTATCTTCTCTATAACCCTGAGACCGAGGGGTAGATAAATATACAGGCCTGCTGTAAGCTGCCTTACATATCCAGCCCTTAGCATCAATATATGGCTGACGGCCTCTGCATCAGCAGGGGTTTCCTTTAAAGTTGGTATGAGCATCTTCGAAAAACGCATAGGATAATATAGAAAAATTTATCAGAAAAGTGTTAGATTAATTTGTTTGATGGAGGTAATCTGATGCAGAGAATACCGATAACGCCCGAAGGCTTTCAAAAGCTCCGGGAAGAGTTCGAAAGGCTTATGAAGGTAGAGAGGCCGGGTATTATAAAGGCGATTGCAGAAGCGAGGTCGCATGGTGACCTTACGGAGAATGCAGAATATCACGCTGCAAAGGAAAGGCAGTCCTTTATCGAGGGAAGGATACGGGAGCTCGAGGCAAAGTTAGCCCTGGCTGAGGTTATTGACCCATCAAAAATAAATCAAACAAAGGCTGCCTTCGGCGCGAAAGTCAGGGTTTTAGACACAGGAGCTGATGCGGAATATGTCTTTATACTGGTAGGTCCTGATGAAGCAGATGTCAGGAATGGAAGGATATCTATAAACTCACCTGTCGGCAGGTCATTGCTCGGTAAAGAGGTTGGCGATACTGTGGTGATTAAAGCGCCTGCAAGAACCATGGAGTATGAGATATTAGAGATCAGCTTTGAGTAGGCACTTCAAGGCAAAGATAATAAATAACCTTTCCTTAAATGGCAAAAACGGTCTCCTCAGTATGGAGCCTTTAGAACCAGTAATCAACCCTGAGCCCGGGCAGTTCTATATGATAGGGGTTAGTAATTCCCATGATCCTTTTCTTAAGAGACCTTTTAGCTTTTTCAGAAAAACATCAGAGGGAATTCAGTTTTTATACGAGGTGAGGGGCAGGGGTACCATGATGATGAAGGGCTTCAGAGGTGGTGAGGTTATAAATATCCTTGGCCCCCTCGGTAAGGGATACCCAGAACCAGGAGGTGATAAGACGCCTTTACTTATCGCAGGTGGTATAGGTATCGCGTCTGTCTTTTCTCTCGTGGAGGCTTTTGCAAAAAGGGCATACGTATTTTACGGTGCAAGGGATAAAGAAGGGCTTCTGATGCTCGATGAATTGGAAGGATTAGCAGGTGAACTGATTATAAGCACCGACGATGGCTCTATGGGAGAAAAAGGCACGGTAGTTGATGTTTTAAATGATTTTCTAACTTCTGACGGCTCGACTGAGCTCGCCGAAGTCTTCTCACTTCTGACTTCTTACTTAATTTATGCCTGTGGTCCTAAACCAATGCTCGAGGCTGTATCCAGAATTGCTCTTGGAAGAGGGATAAAGGGTTATATCTCTGCTGAGGAGAACATGGCATGTGGGGTTGGTGCATGCCTGGGATGTGCAATTAAAGTTAAAAGTCAAACCTTAGCCCTTTGCTACAAGATGGTCTGTAAAGATGGGCCGGTATTTCCTATAGAGGAGATTTTGTGGTAGTCAAATATTTTTTAAGTGAAGATAAGATAAGGGATTGCCCTTTCGCTCATTCTCGTCCCGCACCATGTTATGGTGCGGGACTCCGAGGCTTTTGCCTCTTTATATATGGGTGTTTTCTCATTGGAATATCGGCAAAAGAATCCGCTCAAGGGCAATCCCTTATCTTTTTAGCATTATGGATTTGACTGTAAACATAGGTCATCTTAAACTCAAAAACCCTGTTATGACCGCCTCTGGAACCTTTGGATACGGCGAGGAATATTCGGAATTTGTTGACCTGAATAGGCTCGGTGCTGTTGTGGTTAAGGGCATATCATTAGAGCCAAGGGAGGGCAATCCACCTCCGAGGATATGTGAAACACCATGCGGAATGCTGAATACAATTGGCCTCCAGAATGTCGGGCTGAAAAGATTTTTAAAAGAGAAGCTGCCTTATCTGAGAAGATTCGACACGCCGGTGATAGTCAATATCCTCGGCAATACTGTGCGGGAGTATGTGAGGCTTTCGGAGGCCCTGGATAATGCAGGTGTGGACGGAATAGAACTGAATGTCTCATGTCCGAATGTGAAAAAGGCAGGGATGATCTTCGGCACCGATAAGAAGACACTTGCAATGCTTGTATCAAAGGTGAGGCAATCGGTAAAAAGGGCGGTTCTGATTACGAAGTTATCTCCGAGTGTATCGAGTATTCAGGAATTTTCAAAGATAGCAGAAGACTCTGGTAGTGATGCCGTATCTCTCATTAATACCATATCAGGAATGGCTATCGATATTGAGACAGGTAAGCCAAAACTCTCAAATATTACAGGTGGTCTATCAGGCCCTGCAATCAAACCGATAGCTGTGAGGATGGTCTGGGAGACTTACAATGCTGTAAAGATTCCGATAATTGGTATGGGTGGTATTATGAGTGCCGAGGATGCCATTGAATTTATGCTCGCCGGTGCCACTGCTGTGGCGGTTGGAACTGCCAATTTTGCGAATCCTGAGGCAACTGTTGCTATTATCAGCGGGATTGAGGAATATTTGGGGAAAAAAGGCATGAGGGGTGTGAAAGAAATCATCGGGGGTTTGAATAATGCACAATCCTATAATAACCTTAACAACTGATTTCGGCTACAGAGACCCTTTTGTGGGGATTATGAAAGGGGTAATTCTGGATATAAATCCTGCTGCCACTATCGTAGACATCACCCACGATATAGGTCCCCAGAACATCATGGAAGCAGCCATCGCAATCGAGATGAGCTTTAAATTCTTCCCCCACGAGTCGATACATGTTGTTATTGTTGACCCGGGTGTGGGTTCTGTCCGCAGACCTATTCTCGTAACAACGGACTACTATTACTTTGTAGGATCTGATAATGGTGTTTTTTCTCTGATTTATAACTTAAGTGAAAGCCTTAATGTTATACATATTACAGCAGAACACTATTTCTTGCCCCAGAGGAGCTCAACCTTCCATGGCAGGGACATATTTGCCCCTGTAGCCGCCTGGTTCTCGAGGGGTATCGATATTTCAAAATTCGGTGACCCAATTACTGATTATGTAACAATGCCCGTACCAGCTCCGGTTTTGGTAGAAAAGAATATACTTGAAGGTGAGGTTATTTATATAGACCGATTCGGAAATGCAATAACGAATATAAAGACTAAAAATATTGATGAACTCTGTAGCACTCCGGAGGGAAAACCCAGGGCGTTAGTGAAAGGCATAGAGGTGCCTCTCAAGAATCACTACTCCGAGGCTGGAGACGAGGGGCTTTATTCACTAATAAACAGCTTTGGCTATCTCGAGCTTTTTGTGTACAGAGGTAGTGCTTCATCAAATTTTGGCATAGCGGTTGGAGAAAAAGTAGTTGTCACATTGGGTTAAGAATTCCAATTCATTCCACAATTTCCAAATCTCCTCAGTGTCGATAAGTTGGTGTATAATATTCCCCATGCTCCTTGTTGCACTAACAGGGAATTATGGGATGGGAAAGAGTACGGTTCTCCATATGTTCAGAAAACTCGGCACAGTTACTCTCGATGCAGATAAGATTGTTGAGGCGCTACTTGGAGAGAAGGATATTCTCGAAAAGATACGGAAACTCCTGGGTGATAAAGTATTCAATAAAAATGGCAGTCTGAATAAGAAAAAGGTTGCAGACATAATCTTTAAAAACGCCCCTTTAAGGCACTCTCTCGAGGATATTCTTCATCCCCTCGCATTCGAAAAGATAAAAGATTTTACTGATAAAATGAATGTAAAGGACAAAGTCTTGATAATCGCGGTACCTCTGCTTTATGAGAGGGGATACGAAGACAGGTTTGACAGAACGATTGTTATACATACAAAGGAGGAGATCGCACTAAATCGCCTCGAAAAGGATGGTGTTCCGAGGGAAGAGGCAATCCTCAGGTTGAACGCCCAGCTTCCGATAGAGGGGAAGATAAAGCGGGCTGATTTTTTAATAGACAACAATGGAACTCTTGAAGAAACAATGGCTCAGGTCGAGGCAGTCTATAAAAAACTTTTAAAAGAGGGTAGAGATGGAGATAATCAGAGGTCTTGAGGCCTTAAACGAGAGTTATCCTAATACAGTTCTAACAATAGGCAATTTTGATGGTCTGCATCTTGGCCATCAGAAGATACTCCTTATGGTAATAAGGAGGTCTGAAGAGATAAAAGGGACGTCAATGACTGTCACATTCGAGCCCCATCCAATGAAGGTTATTGCTCCTGAGAGGGAGATAAAACTACTTACAACCCTCAAAGAGAGGGCGAGGCTGATGGAGGCAATGGGTATAAGGGTCTTGCTCTGCATAAATTTTAATAAAGAGTTTTCTGATCTCCTTCCCGACGATTTTATTGAGGATGTGCTTGTGAAAAAAATAGGGGCTAAGGAGGTGGTAGTCGGCAAAAATTATGCCTTCGGAAAGAACAGAAAAGGCACGACAGAGCTTTTGAGGAGAAGGGGGAGAAAGTACGGGTTTAGTGTTAAGGTGGTAAGGAATGTGAGGGTTCACGGAGATGTTGTTAGCAGCAGCAAAATCAGAAGTCTTCTCTTAGAAGGAAAGGTCTTTGAGGCATCAACCTTCCTCGGGAGGGCATACCCAATAGAAGGAAATGTGATAAAAGGTACAGGTAGGGGTGGGAAACTTTTACATATACCTACAGCAAATATAACTACTCCTAATGAACTTGTTCCAAAGGAAGGTGTATATGCTGTAAGGGTAGGTTTTAAGGGCAGGTTTTTCGATGGGGTTGCAAATATTGGGAGAAAGCCGACATTCGGTGATTCTGATATGAGTTACGAGGCCCATTTATTCAATTTTTCAGGCAACCTTCTCAGAGAGAGTTTAAGAGTATACTTTATAGACTGGATAAGAAGCCAGAGATTCTTCCCTGATGTCTTAAGCCTTGAGAAGCAGATCAGGGATGACATTGAACATGCTAAAGAAATCCTGAGCAGGAAAAAGCCTAAATTGATATAGGGTCAACATCTACTTTTATTTTTACATCTTTTGATTCTTTGAATATCTCCATAAAGGTTCTGGCTACAAAATGAAGACCTCCACGAATAGAGGACTTCAGAAGTAACTTGAACTCGTATTTGCCTTGAGTATTCTTTGATATAGATGGGCCGAGGATTTCCACTTCTTTACCTGCCCTTTCTAGAATCTCTGATAGCTTCCTCGACAGATCCTTTTTACTTATAAATTTAATGAGTAAAAGCCTTGAATATGGAGGATAGCGGAGGGACTTGCGCCTGCTTAGTTCTTCCCTGAAGAATGAATCATAATTATAATCTTTCAAGTATTTAAACAGGTAGTTCTGTGGCATCCTTGTCTGGATGAATATTTCTCCCTGGGGCTCGATTTTATCTATTATGGATGAGATTTCCTGATATGCCTTTTCAACAGATCTGAAATCAGGGAGATTAAGAAAAAGGTCTGTATTCAGAATAGCTGCCATGGAGAATCCTCCAGATCCTGAACTTGATTCAGGACCCAGCCTCCTTGTCATGAATTTTGTCCCGACGATTATCCTCACATCGTCTTTATACATAGCCCCAATCAATCCTTCTACCTCTGATCTTTTCCTGGACACGTCACTGTCAAGCCTGAGGGTTTTTATCCCCAGGAGTTCTTCGATGTCTTCCTGGACCCTCTGGGTGCCTGCACCGAGGAGCTTTACGCTATAGCCTTTACATCTGAGGCAACTCTCAGGCACATCAGATATGTATCCGCAATAATGGCACTTTAGAGAGGAGTCATGTTTATGGAAGACCAGGGGAATTCTGCAGTCAGGACATTCTTGTATGTAATTACATTCAGTGCATTGCAGAAGTGAGTATCCCCTTCTGTTTATCAAGAACATTACTTTTTTATCATTTTTAATATATCTCATAGAGGCATCAATAACTCTCTTCGATAGATATGGCTTGAGAAGTTTTTCATGTTTCATATCTATCACCCTCACCCTGGGTTTTTTAATATCTCCTTCTGGTTTTACTAAATTGTATTTACCCGATCTACAATTATAGAGAGATTCAATGGAGGGACAGATGGATGAAAGAAGTACGGTTGCCCTTTCAAGATAGCCTCTCATTACTGCAACATCCCTTCCGCTGTAACGGAGGCCCTCTCCTTGTTTATAAGAGCTGCTATGTTCATGGAGTACGGCAATGGAGGAGACTTTTTTCAGAGGTGCGAAGACAGCAGACCTTGTGCCGAGCACGATGTCAGAGCTACCCAATAGAATTCTCTCTATCGCCTCTGACCTTTTGCCCCTGCTCAGCCCACTGTGTAGAAGGCATACCCTTTCTCCAAACTTCTCCTTTAAAAGAGGGTAAAGGGTATCGATCTGGGAGACCTCTGGAATAAGAAGTATTGCATTCTCCGCCCCCGAAAGGATCTTTACCACAAAGGAATACTCATATGCAGAAGATGGGGCATGAAGGAGGAATGTCCTGTATGCCTTTTTATTTATCGAACCCTGAATCAAGTTCAGGGCAAGACTGGATACTGCCCCCTTTGACTCCTCTTTATCCCCCCTTGGTAAGGGGGGAATTGAAGGGGGGTAAGGGGGGATTTTTGCCTTTCTCGGTCTTACCTTTGTAAATGCCTCTTTTGGGAGCATGGTTTTTAGCACGACACCCTTTTCTGTCAGGTAGTATTCCGACATCCATCTGAGGAGGTTAATCATATTACTGCTTAATACCGGGGCATCACCATAGACCTTCTGAATATCTTTTACATCACCAGATGGGACTATTAAAGACTTTCCTGTGATAATCCCTTTTGCGATTCTGTTTTTAAGGGGTGCGCTCACAATCATGCCCGGTTCTGCAACTCCTAAGAGTTCATCAGGGCATCTATAGGTAAAAGGGCCGAGGTTTATGGGAAAGAGGATATCCAGAAACTCCATAGAGGATTTTATCATATTGTCATCAATCTTATCTTTGTGCAATAATTAACTATGAGATTCAAGATAGTACTGCTTTTTTTACTTGTCCTACTGGTTTCATGTACAGCAAAAGAGGCCAGGCTGCATGAAGAAAGGCCCCTTCCTCCAGGGGATGCTTATTATTTTTATATCCTCGGCTATAATGCAGAAAGGCAGGGGAGGTGGGAGGATGCCCTTAAGCATTATAACGAAGCCCTTAACCTGGATCCCTCATCTCCTTATCTCAAGACACAGATTAGTTATGTCCTTCTCAGGACTGGAAAGGTGATGGAGGCCATATCACTTGCTGAGAATATCATTAAGACAGAACCTGACTATATTCCGGCACTTATGCTTTTAGGCGAGCTTTATAACAGTCAGAGGAGGTCTGAAGAGTCAATAAATATATACGAGAAGGTTCTTAAGATACAGCCAGATAATCAGGAAGCAGCCCTTTTTCTGAGTGCCCTCTATACTAACAGGCAGGAATATGATAAGGCTATCGAAATTCTCGAGAAACTTATCGAAAGGTACCCTGATAACCTGATTGCACTTTATTATCTCGGTTTAATATATATCGATAAAAATGATCTTGAAAAGGCCTCAGAATATTTCAATAGGGCAATAGAACAGAGACCCAATTTTGATGCAGCATATCTCAACCTGGGACTTATCAGTGAGATCAGAGACAACCTTAAAGAGGCGGAGGAGTATTACAGTAAGGCAATCGCTATAAACCCACACAACCTCCAGGCCAGGGAAAGGCTTGCACAGATCTATATCAGACAGAAGACAATGGATAAGGCAATAAGTCAGTTTGAAGAGATGAGTGCCCAGGTGCCTACAAACATTGATATTCATGTAAGGCTTGGAATACTCTATTTTGAGGACAGGCAGTGTGATAGGGCTATTGAAGAATTCAGGATCGTACTTGAAGCAAGACCTGAAAATACCCCTATACGATACTATCTTGCACTATCCCTTGGGGAAATAGGGAGAAATGAAGAGGCTATTTCAGAGTTAAAAAAGATAATTCTGCAGGAGCCGAGAAATCTGGGTGTCTTCCTTCATCTCGGATATGTATATTCAAAGCTGGAGAGGGATGATGATGCGATTGCTGTTTATGAAGAGATACTGAGCTTTGAGAAAGAGAAGCCTGAGGTTTATCTGTACCTCGCAGTAACCCATCTCCATAAAAAGGATTATGCAAAGGCAGAGGCGGTCCTGAAGGATGCACTTAGCCGTTTTGAAGACAATGATGAATTAAACTTTAATCTTGCCATAGTATTTGATAAAACAAATAGATATGATGAGATGGTGAAATACCTTAAGAAGGTGATAGAGATTAATCCAAAACATGCAGATGCCCTCAATTATCTCGGTTATAGCTATACTGAAAGAGGTATAAACCTTGAAGAGGCACATTCACTTATCAGCAGGGCGCTTGAGCTCAAGCCTGACAGTGGCTATATCATAGATAGCATGGGATGGGTTTATTACAAATTAGGGCAACATGATGAGGCGCTGAAGATTCTCCTCAGGGCTGCCGAAATGGTAAAGGATGACCCCGTTATACTCGAACATATAGGAGATGTATATAACTCGAAAGGTCTTAATGATAAGGCTAGGGAATTCTGGAAAAGAGCGATCGAGTTTCATGAAAAAGAGGAAGGACTTAAGGAAAGGGTTGAGAAGAAGATTCAAAGTCTAAAATGAGATTGAGGGCCCCTGCAAAAATAAACTGGTTTCTTACAGTTCTCAGAAAGAGGGATAATGGCTACCATGATATTAGGAGCCTGATGCAGTGCATAAGGCTTTATGATGATCTGCTCTTTAATCATGCGGATACTTTAGATGTCATAAGTGATTTAGATATATCTCTTGAGGATAATCTCGTTTATAGGGCCGCATCTCTGCTCAAGAGACATACCTCCTGCAAGAAGGGGGTAAAGATAATCTTGCGTAAAAACATACCTGTTGGTGCCGGGCTTGGAGGGGGAAGTAGCGATGCTGCATATACACTTTTAGGGCTTAATAAGCTATGGAATCTTGGATTAAATAATAGGGAATTAAGCTTAATAGGTTTAGAAATAGGTTCAGATGTCCCTTTTTTTCTGAACGGTCCTTCTGCCTTTGTGGAAGGTAGGGGCGAAAAGGTAACTCTTCTTAAAATTAACTCCTCCATTGTATTTCTTCTTGTAAAACCTCCTGTCTCTGTTTCTACGGCATGGGCTTATGAGAATGTTAGCGAGTTGACAAAGACAACAGTTGATATTAAACTTTTTTGTCAAGTCCTAAGGAAAAGGGATTTTGCCTATCTCAACACCATGCTTGATAACGACCTCGAAAGGGTTGTCGTTAAAAGATACCCCATAGTTGGCGAAATTAAGGAGAGGTTGTTAGAGAGGGGGGCAGTAATTTCTGCGATGAGTGGTAGTGGCCCTACGGTCTTTGGGGTATTTGGCTCAGTGGAAGAGGCCCGGAAAATCTCAAAGGTTTTTAAGGACTTCTGGACTGCAGTTGTCCAAACAATAACAGGTGAAAATTAAAAATGCAAAATGCAAAAATCAAAATAAATGAATTCCTTAATTTTAAATTTTACATTTTTGATAATGGGGCGTAGACAAATGGCAAGTCAGGAGACTTTGGATCTCCCATCTGGAGGTTCGAATCCTCCCGCCCCAGCCAACCCGAATTTGCAGAGCAAATTCGGGAGTGATAAGTTAAAAGTTAAAAGTGAAAGAGGAATTAATCTAAAATTAATTGATAACACAACTTTCGCAGAACTAATAATAGCATAGTGTTGTCATTCCCGCGAAAGCGGGAATCCAGACATAAAAAAAGACTGGATTCCCCGTATCAAGTACGGGGCAGGCTCAGTGAAGCACGGAATGACGATTGAAAAACATTTGAGAAGACAGAATTAATAGCTTATAGCTTATAACTTTAAACTTTAAACTTTTGTTGAGAGGGGGGACCAATGCCGGAAGGGATGAAACTTTTTACTGGTAATGCCCATAGGGAGCTTGTACAGGATGTTGCAGACTATCTCGACATACCTGTCGGAGATGCCACTGTAACGACATTCAGTGATAGTGAGATAATGGTTCGTATAAATGAGAATGTAAGGGGGGCTGATGTCTTTGTGTTACAGCCCACCTGTATGCCAGTAAATCATAATATCATGGAGCTGCTCCTGATAGTAGATGCCCTTAAGAGGGCATCTGCGAGGAGAATAACAGCTGTTATGCCATATTATGGATATGCAAGGCAAGACAGGAAGGTCCAGCCGAGAGTACCTATATCGGCAAAGCTTGTCGCTGACCTGATAACAGCGGCAGGTACGAACAGGATCCTTACTGTGGATCTTCATGCAGCCCAGATTCAGGGATTTTTTAATATCCCTGTTGACAATCTCTATGCAGCACCTGTCCTTCTCGACTATGTACGAAGGAATTATAATCTCGAAGACCTCGTAATCGTGTCTCCTGATGCAGGCGGTGTCGAGAGGGCCAGGGCCTTTGCGAAAAGACTTCAGTGCTCCATCGCGATCATTGATAAGAGGCGGGAGATGATGAATGTCTCAGAGGTGATGAATGTGATAGGTGAGGTCGAAAATATGGACACCTTCATACTCGATGACATGATTGATACCGGTGGTACAATTACTCAGGCTGCCGGTGCCCTGGAGGAGAAAGGTGCAAGGCGAGTTGTTGCGGCGTGTACACATGCTGTGCTTTCTGGTTCTGCTGTTGAGAGGGTGAATAACTCGGTTATAGAGGAACTCATTGTCACAAATACGATACCCTTTAATAGCAAAAGAGAGCAGTGCAGGAAGCTCACTGTTTTGAATATTGCGCCTCTTATAGGAGAGGCAATCAGGAGGATTCATGAGGAATCTTCAATAAGTTCGCTTTTTGCGTAAGCCCCGTTAGAAATTCTTTCTAACTGGGTAAAGGAGGAGAGATGGAGAGGATGACTCTTAATGTAGAAAAGAGGGAGGAAGTTGGAAAGGGTGCAGCTCGTGCCCTGAGAAGGAAGAATATGATTCCAGCAATCCTTTATAGGGGTGGAGATTCTTTCTCTATAAAATTTCCTGAGAAGGAGCTATCACAGTTTATTAATACAACCGCAGGTGAGCAGGTTATGGTGAACCTTAAATTTGGGGATGGCTCAAGCAGACTCGCATTGATGAAGGATTATCAGGTTGACCCCACCAAGGGGGAGTTACTCCATGCAGATTTTTTTGAGGTCTCCCTTACAGAAGAGGTGAGGGTCACCGTACATATAACTATTGTTGGGGAACCAATAGGTGTTAGGAGGAATGGAGGGGTATTGCAGTACCTGCTCAGGGAGATAGAGGTGGGATGTCTTCCAGACAGTATTCCAGGACACATCGAAATAGATATATCAGGTCTTGAAATAGGCCAGTCTCTTCATGTCAGGGACCTGAAACTCGAGGGGGGCATAAAGGTTCTCACTGACCCTGATGAGGTTATAGTTAATGTTGTAGCTCCTGTAGTTGAGGAGGTTGCACCTGCCGAGGTTGTTGCACCCGAGGTTAAAGAGCCAGAGGTGATAAAGAAAGGAAAGAAGGAGGAGGAAGGTTAGTTGTGGATTGTGGTGGGCCTTGGGAACCCTGGGAAAAAATATTCCAGAACAAGACACAATATTGGCTTTATGGTTGCTGAAGAAATTGCAAGAAGATATGAAATAGACCTCAAAGAGGAGGAGAAATACAGGATAGGGAGGGGCTCTATAGATGGAGAGAAAGTCCTGCTTATAGAGCCCCTTCTTTATATGAACAGGAGTGGTCTCGCCGTAAAAGACATAATAAGCAGATTTAACATCCCTCTGGAGAAACTCATAGTTATTCATGACGACCTCGATATGGAGGTAGGAAAACTCCGGATCAGGAGAAAGGGTTTATCAGGAGGTCACAAAGGAGTTGAGTCAATAATACAGAGCGTCTCTTCGAAGGAGTTTATCCGATTAAAGATAGGGATCGGGAGGGAAGCGGGTTTTTTTGCCGAAGATTATGTCCTGACCAGGTTCAGAAAAGACGAGATCTTTCTAATAAAAAAGGCTATCGAAAAGGCATTGGATGCCGTCACCTCAATCCTATTAGATGGTCTGGATGAGGCAATGAATAGATTTAATAGAGATTAGGGAAAGCAATGCGGGACATGCTTGGCAGAGAAGAGGTAATAACTGTAGAGAGTGCCCTCGAGCTTATTTTCAGCAACCTTTCCCCCAAACTACCCCCTGAAAGAAGTCTAAAAATAGATGAATCATACGGAAGGATCTTATCAAGAGACGTCTTCTCTCCGGAAGACCTTCCAGATTTTTCCCGTTCCACAGTTGATGGATTTGCGGTGTCTGCCTCCGATACCTTTGGAGCTACAGAGGGGATGCCTGCTTACCTTAACATAAGATACGAAATATTAATGGGTAAGGAGCCTGATTTTGAACTAAAAAAAGGTGAGGTTGCAAAGATTGCAACGGGCGGAATGCTTCCGAAGGGTGCAGATGCAGTTGTTATGCTCGAACACACCCAGCAGATAGACGAGGGCATGATAGAGGTCGTAAAACCTGTTGCACCTGGCGAAAATGTGATACAGCCGGGGGAGGATGTAAAGAAAGGCGATTGTGTACTGAAAAAGGGCCATAAAATGAGGCCACAGGATATGGGGGTACTTGCTGGCCTTGGCATAAATGATGTCTGGGTTTATGAAAGACAAAAAGGCTCGATAGTATCAACGGGTGATGAGATAGTTCCTCCTGGCAGACCGGTAAAACCCGGACAGGTGAGGGATATAAATTCTTATAACCTTGCCGGGCTTCTTTTAGATGCAGGAGCCATCCCTCTTATAAAAGGTATATTTAAAGATGAATATAATATCATAAGAGATGTTGTTGAGAAGTCTTTAAGGGATTCAGATATAGTTCTGGTCTCGGGTGGTAGCTCTGTCGGCACAAAAGACGTTACTGCCCAGGTTATAGATGACCTTGGAAGGCCAGGTGTCCTGTTCCACGGTGTATCACTAAAGCCAGGCAAACCATTAATAGGAGGCATTGTAAATAATATTCCTATATTTGGTCTTCCGGGACATCCAGCAGCTGTTTCTGTATGTTTCGAGATATTCATCAGGCCTGTTTTAAGAGCCCTTTCTGGATTAAGTAAAGTTAGATTCAAGATGGAGAAGCGGACTATTAAAGCAAGGATTGCAAGGAATATCTCCTCAAGCCCTGGTAGAGAAGAACATATAGGGGTTTATCTCGAAGAAAGGGGAGGGGAGATATGGGCTGTGCCCATACTCGGCAAATCAGGTCTTATTACAACATTGATAAGGGCAGACGGAACAGCCGTCATACCTCTAAGAAAACTCGGGGTGGAGGAAGGCGAGATTGTTGAGGTCAGACTTTTTTAACTTCTTCACCAACCTTTCCCACCTCATGGTTAATTTTTGGTTTTTAAAGGGAGGAATTGATGAGTTTTAAACGAGACTTAATAAGATTTCCAGAGGCAATAAATGATGAAGATTATATTATCGCAACCTATTATCTCGAAACCCCGATGGATTTATACGAGGCTGCTAACGCCCTTGCTGCAGAGCAGTCAACAGGAACATGGAAGCGTGTTGGAGACGAGACAGACTACCTCAGAGAAAGACATGGGATAAAAGTAGTAGGGATCTATCCCGTACCAGGTGAATTCAGGCAGAATCTTCCCACAGGCGTAGCCCTATCTGAGTTCGGTATGCAGATAAGAGCTGCTGTCTTAAGGCTTGCCTTTCCTCATATAAATTTCGGTCCAAAGATACCGAATCTTCTCACCGCTGTCGCAGGGAACCTCTACGAGATGGGTGCCCTTACAGCAATAAGGTTGATGGATCTGGAATTTCCAGAATCATTTCTAAGGAATTTTAAAGGACCCGGGTTCGGCATCAAGGGATGCAGAGATATTTTAAATATCTATGATAGACCGATCATAGGTGCTATCATCAAGCCTTGTGTAGGACTGCCTGCTGATAGGCTTGCAGAGTTAGCATATGAAGGTGCAAAGGGAGGTCTGGATTTCATAAAGGACGATGAACTGCTTGCTGACACCTCGTATAATTCTATAAAAAATCGTGTCAAAAAGGTTACATCATTACTTAAACGTGCAGGGGAAGAGACAGGCGAAAAAAAGATGTATGCGTTCAATATTACTGATAGGCTGGACAGGATAAAGGAGCTTCACGATATAGTAGTAGAAAATGGTGGAAACTGTGTAATGCTGAATGCTGCAACCGCAGGCCTTGAGGCAATGCGAGAGCTTGCTGAATATACACGAGTACCTATCCACTGCCATAGAGATTTTGCACCGATGTGGTCAAGAAGCCCATATATAGGTATTAACTTTATGGCACTCACAAAATTATTCCGTCTCTGTGGTGCGGACCAGATTCATTGTGGCGCTATCCAGGGCAAGCTCTATGAGCCTGATGAAGAAGTTCTATGGAACATGCGTGCATGCACATTGGATTTCGGTGGTGTTAAGGATGCCTTACCTGTAAGTTCCGGTGGTCAATGGGCAGGCAAGGCCCCTGTGAATGCAAGGAAGATCGGACACCTTGATTTTATACACCTGTCAGGTGCGGGCACCTACGCCCACCCTGATGGTCCAGAGGCCGGGGCGAAGAGCATAAGGCAGGCATGGGATGCTGTTGTAAAAAATATCCCCTTAGAAGAATATGCAAAAGAAAAAAGAGAACTCGCAAGGGCCATAGAGTATTTCGGAAAGGTCATTTATTAGGCCACTGCCTTGACAAGTCTCTCCAATTTTATGTTTAAATTATATATCTTCAGGCGCGTAGCTCAGTGGGAGAGCGCTTCCTTGACGCGGAAGAAGTCAGGGGTTCAATCCCCCTCGCGCCTACCATTGAAAGAAACCGCTCTCCATGGTTTTTAAATCGCCTTGATGCCGCTTTAGGGAATGGTTTTTGCTGAGGATTTAATATGAACACCCTTGAGCAAAAGATTATCGAGAAAATCCGGAAAGAAGGCCCTATTACCTTTGAAACCTTTATGGAGATGGCTCTTTATGAGCCTTGGCTTGGTTATTATGCATCTGACAAGACGGAGATAGGGAGGGTAGGGGATTTCTATACGAGCCCTCACCTTCATCCTGCATTCGGGGCAATGATCGGAAAACAGATTGAGGAGATGTGGGAGGTAATGGGAAATCCGCCAGAGGCGGATGACTTTCATGTTATTGAGATTGGCGCAGGTGCAGGATATATGTGCAAAGATATCCTCGATTACCTCACAAAAAGGGATTTTTTTAATTCACTGACCTATGTAATAGTTGAGCACAGTCCCTTTATGCAGCATAAGCAGGAGAAACTGCTTGAGGGTTTTCTGCATAGAGTGAAGTGGTGTTCTTCATTAAAAGAAGTAGGAAGCATAAGGGGCTGTATCCTCTCGAATGAACTCCTCGATGCCTTTCCTGTACATCTCGTTGAGATGGAGGATGAGTTAAGAGAGATCTATGTTTCAGTTGATAAGGATACACTTGTTGAGACAAAGGGGAATTTGAATACAGATGCTATAGCTGATTACCTTAATGAGTTTTCCATAGAACTCAAAAAAGGATACAGGACAGAGATTAACCTCAGGATAAAAGACTGGCTCAGATCTGTTGACGAAGTACTGTCAGAAGGATTTATTTTGGCAATAGATTATGGTTATCCTGCACAGGATTATTACAGCGATGATAGAAACAGGGGTACCCTCTTCTGTTATTACAAACACCAGATGAATGAAGACCCTTACAAGAATATAGGAGAGCAGGACATTACATCACATGTTAATTTCTCGTCTGTAAAGAAATGGGGAGAAGATATCGGATTGAAGACCCTCGGATTCTGCCAGCAGGGGGCCTTCCTCATTGCCCTCGGAATTGTCGAGATGGTTAAGGAACGTTATGGAAATACTCCTGACTATCTCTTTGAGGTTGCAAAGATAAAAGGGTTAATTTTACCCGGTACCATGGGTGAAACTCACAAGGTTATCGTTCAGTATAAGGGGAGAGGTTCACCAGAACTCAGGGGATTTTCGATAAGGAATCAGGTAGATAGGCTATAGGTAAGCCTTGAGCCTTTCAAGACTTTTTAAGACATCCTCCGGTGTATGTGCCTCAATCGTATAGATGAGGTTTTTATCTTTAAGCATTGAAAATAAGGTATCAAAGTCAAATGTCCCATCCCCGATCGAGCTGTGGGTATCAGTATCCCTTTTGTTGTCATGCAGGTGGAGTTCAATGATATAAGGTTTGAGCTGTCTCAACCATTCCTCGAGGGGAATCTTCGAAAAAAGATTACAATGGCCGGTATCAAAGCATATCCCAAAATCCTTAGATCCCATCTCTTCCATGAGGAGCCTCAGGTTTGTTGGTTCGTCCTCGAAGATATTTTCAATTGCTATCTTGAGACCCAAATCAGTTGCCCTCGGTAATAGAGACCTCCACGTTATCAGGCTCCCTTCGAGCCAGATGTCAACCCTTTGTGCATACTTCCATTTTTCGTATCCTGAATGAAAGACAATTACCTCCGGCTTCAGGGTTTCTGCTATATCAAAGACATATGAAAACCTTTTTATGGTAACATCCCTGACCTTTGAATCCACTGCCCCTGGTGATAGGTCCATAAATGGCGCATGAAAGGTTAAGAATGGCTGATAATCGAGCCTTTCTTTAAGCCTTATGATATCAGAATTGTTTATAATGTCGAGGGAATTTGACGTAAAATATATCTCGAGGTTCAGGAGGTATTTTTTAATGAAGTGAAGATAATCCCCTATTCTGTGATAAGGAATATGGATGTGAGGATTTATCATTAATTTTTGGTAGAGGTATCTACCTTGGATTCTGTCTTTGTATCAGATTTATCTTCAACCTCTGTCGCCTTTTTTCTTTCAGGAGAGGCATAGTCTGTTACATACCATCCTGTACCTTTAAGGATGAAAGAAGTTCGGGAGATTAGTTTATGCACGTGTCCACCACAATCAGGACATCTGCTCAATGGTTCATCATTAAATCTCTGGAATATCTCATATTGTTTACCGCAATTTGGGCATTCATACTCATATATCGGCATCTTTGTCAACCTCCTTCAAATTTTTATTATACCATAGGAATGTTTTCAGTCATTAAAAAAACTCTGGAAAAGCTGACTATGTTTAGCATTTAAATAATTTTTGTTTAATTTAACCCAAATTACGCAAGGGTTGATAAAAGATGTCTGTAAACTGTCATTCTGAATTTATTTCAGAATCTCTAAAATGAGACCCTGAAACGAGTTCAGGGTGACACATAGCAATGCTTTCATAATACCCCTGCATAATTCAGGTTTAAATAAAAAAGGATATCACAAGGATTGAACTTATAGGGATTTTATTGGTTATAATTTTATTGGCAATCTATCTTCTTTTTAGACATTTCAAGTCCAAAGGGGATAAAATACCACTTTAAATACCATGCAAAAATACCTCCTGATTATATTATTCAGTTACCTCTTTGTTCAGGGCATTGAATACTATCTTGAGATCATTAACCTTAAGCATATGAAAAAGCACGGAACGAAAGTCCCAGCGGTGAGGTTGCAAATCTTAGAACATGAGAATAAAATTAAGAAGGAGCGAGCAAAGCCATATCCAGATGAAGGACGTATCCATCACTGGGAGGCAGAAATAGAAGCCTTTCATGTCAGTTTAAAAAGGGCCTTAAAAAGGTTGGGGAAATGAGGGCATTATCACAAAAAGAAAAGGCAAGGTTAAATAAAACGCTATTGGTTCTTCTGGATGAGCTTGAAGAGGAATGTCTTAAGGTAATAAAACTAACAGAGGGGCTAAGAATAGAAACCCTGACAAATGATCAGATGGAAGATATGCTTAGTGAACTTTCTGCATCAGTTACACACCTTAAGGTTCATTCTGAGCAAGTAGAACGGATTATCGAAGAAGAACTCGATAAAATATAACCTATCCTATGGATTCAGAAAATATCGTATTTTCTGTCTCTTTAACTACTCTGGCAAATTCATCCATTAACTCCAGCCAGAGGTCAGCTATATCTCTCAGGTTGTCGTCAAATTCCCCATAATCTGGCCTTCCCTCCATGTGGTCAAAAAGAGGTCCACAGAAATACCAGTTGCAACCAGATAGTCGCACTGAACGATCCATCACACAGCCTCTTTCAGATAGAAACTGACATGGGATTGAATCTTTTTTTTCCAAAATCATAATCAGGGAATTTGAGACCGAGTGCATGGATATAGACAAGATCTTCATAGTTGTAATAACTATGCTTATTGATACAGCAAACATCCGTGCAATTGGGGCAGACGGCTTCTGTACTTTGCTGGATGAAGGGACTTATCTTTTCGATCCCTTCTTTTACTCTTTGAACAAGTTCCTTTACCCTCTGGAGTTTATGTCCCTGTTTATGAAAGATTTCTTCTATACGACGGGCCACCTGTTTATACATAGCAGGGTCGTGATGGAGAAATTCTTGCGTAGGATGGTGATACATTATTTTCTCATCAATCTGAACACTGATACGATTCCGAGGGCTACGGATGAGGCGGCCGCAGCTACTGCGAATACCCTTTCATCTATCATCTCAAAAAAGAGTGCAGCTACAGCTGTTGTAACAGTGAGGATGACCAGCATCATTATCCTGGTTGTAGATGTAAACTGATCTGTTATCTTTTCAGTGTCAGAATGGGACATCCTGACTACCAGATCGCCCCTATTTGCCCTGTGTAAAAATTCATCCATCAAAGACGGTATCCTCCAGAGCTTTGTGCCTATATCCTTCAACTCCCTCAGAATTGATTCAACCTGCTCTTTTTTCCCGCCTCTTAAAAACTCCTTTATAAATGGTCTGCCTATCTCTATAATATTGATTTCGGGATTCAGCCTGTAGGATATGCCGTTTAGAATCCCTATTGTCCTGCCGAGGAGTATGAAGTTGTTGGGTATCTGTATAAATTTTAAGATTCCTATGACATTCTCAATCTCTTTCCAGATGTCATCGATGGTGAGCTTTTTAAGTTCTACTGGTGATATATCCCTGTATTTGTCCATCAGAGACTGTGCAAGATCAATTATAACCCTATAGTCTGCACCTTCGAGTATAAAGTCCATCTTTCTCAGTGAGTCGACAGCATCTTCTGGATTCCTCTCTACAACAGCATTCGCAAACCTTCGCAACTCTCTCTTTATCCTCTCAGGGATCGCCTGAACTATTCCGAAATCAACAAATACGAGCTTTGGACCATGCTGCACATGGATGTTTCCTGGATGGGGGTCTCCATGGAAGAAACCATGTAGATAAATCATCCTCGAATATACCTCCGCAAGGAGTGTTACTAAATCTTCACAGTTTATGCCTGATGTCCTGAGGGAATCATACTCGGTAATCTTGATGCCTTCAACAAATTCAAGAGTTAACACATGCCTGGTGGTGTATTCCCAGTAGACCCCGGGGAAGATAACACTCTCATCTCCCTCGAAGTTACGGCTAAACCTTTCGGCATTTTTCCCCTCCTCCAGATAGTTAAGTTCGGCTCTTAAAATCCTCGAGAATTCCTCATGCAACATATCAAAGTTTATACGTCCGAATCTACCCCTGAGTAGCTTTATAACAGTCTTAAGTGTTCTGATGTCTGTCTCGATTATTTTCTCGATATCAGGATACTGTATTTTTACTGCGACTTTGCGACCATCCCTTAAGACCGCCTCGTGTACCTGGCCTAAAGATGCTGCTGCTATAGGCTCTGTATTGAACTTGAGGAAGATATCCTCAGGAGGGGCACCGAGCTCTTCTATTATCCTTTTCTTTATCTTATCGTAGTCATGGGGCGGAACACTATCCTGAAGGAGTGAGAGCTCCGAAGTGTATTCATCAGGCAGGAAGTCTACCCTTGAGCTCAGGAACTGTCCAACCTTTATCATAACACCTTTCATCTTGAGAGCCTTTTCTCTGTAAAAGATGGCGTTCTTCCTGTGAAGGGCTTTGAGTCTCAGCTCTTTTTTGTAACCTGCCATTAAGAGACTCATGAGGTTAAATAGCCCGTAAGAGATAATGATTCTCAGGGCAATCAAAAGCCCTTTCAGAAATCTCTTCTTATAATGAATACCCTTCATATTTCCACTTTTTAATGATTCAAGAAAATTATAATATAATATTAAAGGAGGTTTTGCTATTTCTTCGATAATCATTGATGGTTACAATCTGATTGGTATCTATCATAAGGACCTCGAAAAGCAGAGGAAGATACTGATTGAGTCCCTCATTGAATACAGGAAGAAAAAAGGTCACAATATAATTGTTGTCTTTGATGGATGGAAGACAGGAGTGGGCCAGGAGAGTCAGTCCATAATTGGTGGGATAAAGGTCATCTATTCGAGGCTCGGTGAAAAGGCTGATTTTGCCATTAAGCGTATAGTCTCCTCTGACAGGCGTCAGTGGATTGTGGTGACATCAGACAGGGATATAGCATCACATGCATGGGCATTAGGTTCTGTACCGATATCTTCAGAAGATTTTTTGAAAGCTATAGAGAAAAAGCAGACTGAAAAAGAAGTTTTTTATGAAGATGACGACGAAGAATATGGTAGGCCTACCAGAAAAGGCAATCCGAAAAGGCTCTCAAAGAAAGAAAAGGCAATAAAGAAGATACTGAGCAAGCTCAGATGGTCAGGTTCGGGCTCACGATTTTAACCATCTTTCTTGGAGAGATATATTATAAGTGGTGGGTAAATGGTCGGGGCGAGAGGATTTGAACCTCCGACCCCCTGCTCCCAAGGCAGGTGCGCTTAACCAGGCTGCGCTACGCCCCGAACAGCTCCAGAAAGTCTTTGACTTTTTGGAGACCTCTCAATACCTCAGTATCTCAAGATAATCAATAATGTCTTTTTTTTCTTCACCCTTTGCTATTAGACTTTTGTTCTTGAGGTCATCTATTAATTTTTTCCTATCTCCTCTAAAAATGGGGTCGAGCTCTATTGCACGTTTGATGGCAGTGGCAGCATCACCATATTGACCCTTAGCATTGTAACAGAGGGCCAGACCATAATAGGGACGGTAAAAATCCTGCATGCGCTTTATTGATTCTCTGTAGGCATCGATTGCCTCATCAATTCGACCCAATCTGTAATAGGCTTCACCAAGGCCATTATATGCGATCTCGGGTTTTTGATATAGAGGGTTCTTAATCGCTGACTTGAATGAATTTAAGGTATCAGACCACCTGCCCATTTTCCCATAGGTAACACCGAGGTTATTATGAGCCTCTGAAAAATTCGGGTCTAAAGTAACGGCCTTTAAAAATGATTCCCTTGCCTTCTGAAGATCCTCGAATACGAGATAGACCACACCGAGTGCATTAAGCACCTCCTTATCATCCGGGTTAAGTTCGAGTGCCTTTTGAAACTCAACATAGGCCATCTGTATCCTGTTTTCATTAAAATGAGAAAGCCCTATCCGATAGTGGGCGTTCGCCTTTTCAATGTTCTCCTTCCCGGTGGTCGCACAGGAGCTGAGAAAGAATATAAGAAAAATAAGAATGCTTCTTACCCTCACCTGTTAATTCTCCATATAAGGTTATTGGCCTCTATTTAAAACTATCAGAAACGGTCAGATAAGTAAACACCGTTAGAAAGCTTAACCCGTTAGAAATTATTTGGGGCGGGGCCTTCTTTCTAACGGGTAAAGAGGGAAGAGACTTCTTCATAGACCCCCTCCCATGGAAGTCCTCTGAGGTCAAGCTCAAAACCGTCCGGTAAGAATTTAATCTTTCCATCTCTTTTTTTATGAAGTTCGAAGATGTCCCGGGGCTCTACCTTTGTATCAGGAGAGAAGATTACCCGGATCCTTCCATGTACATCCTGGATCTTTGTAACGAGGAGTTCCTTAGCCATTATTTTAAGCCTCATTATATTGAGGAGGTTTTTTACCTCTTCTGGTGGTCTTCCAAACCTGTCTTCCATCTCTAATTCAAGAGCCTTTAGGATCTCATGCGTCTTTGATGATGCAATCCTTCTATACAGGCTGAGCCTGAGCGTTATGTCATCTACATATTCTTCTGGTATAAAGGCATTAACCTTTAAGCTTATTGATGGTTCAAACTCCTCTTCTATCTTCACGCCTTTTAGTTCAGCCACCGCCTTTTCTAACATCTCTATATAAAGGTCGAAGCCGACGGCGTAGATATGTCCTGATTGTTCAGGCCCGAGGAGGTTTCCTGCACCCCTAATTTCTAAGTCTTTCATAGCAAGCCTGAGGCCAGCTCCGAGATAGCTCATCTCCTGTATTGCCTGTAGCCTCCTTCTGGCTTCTTCAGTGATGATATCCTCACCAGGAATAAGAAAATAGGAATAGGCCTTCACATTGCTTCTGCCTACGCGCCCCCTTAGTTGATAGAGTTCAGCAAGTCCCATCATATCTGCCCTGTTGATGATGATGGTGTTAGCTGTTGGAATGTCAATGCCTGACCCAACTATAGCAGTAGAGACAAGGACATCTATTTTGCCCTCGTAGAATTGGAGCATGATTTTTTCGAGTTCCCTTTCAGGCATCTGTCCATGTGCAACAGATATCCTTGCTGAAGGAAGAAGTCTCATCAGATATTCGGCAATCTTATGTATGTCCTTTATCCTGTTATAAACAAAAAAGACCTGGCCTTTTCTCTCGAGTTCCCTATCTATAGCCTCTTTTATAAGTTCCCCATTAAATATAGAGACAATACTTCTGACAGCGAGCCTTTCCTCAGGAGGTGTCTCGATTATGCTCATATCTCTGATATCCGAGAGTGCCATATAAAGTGTTCTCGGTATAGGTGTTGCGGTGAGGGCGAGAACATCGATACCCCTTTTGAGTTCTTTTATCCTCTCCTTCTGTCTGACTCCAAACCTGTGCTCTTCGTCAATGATGAGGAGGCCGAGTTTGTGAAAATGTATATCTTCACTGAGGAGGCTATGCGTCCCTATGATAATGTCTATATCGCCATGAGATAGGGCCTTGATGGTCTCCTGTTGTTCCTTTTTTGATTTGAACCTGCTCAGGTGCTCTATCCTTATCGGAAAGGCAGAAAACCTCATCTTGAAGGTCCTGTAATGCTGTTCACACAGTATTGTAGTGGGCACAATAACAGCTACCTGTTTTCCATCATATACTGCCTTGAAGGCTGCCCTCATTGCGACCTCTGTCTTTCCGTATCCGACATCGCCGCAGATGAGCCTCTCCATTGGTCTTTCCGATTCCATATCTTTTTTGATATCTTTTATAGCCACTGTCTGGTCAGGCGTCTCTTCGTAAGGAAAGAAGCTGTCAAATTCTCTGTGGAGCTCTGTATCAGGGCTGAATGGGGGACCCTTAGAGACTTCCCTCTCTGCATAAAGGGCAATGAGCCTTTCTGCCATCTCATTTATTTTCTTTCTAACTCTTTCCTTTGTTCTCTGCCATGTTTTCCCTCCAAGCCTGTCAATCTTTGGAATAATCCCTTTTTCAGCATGATATTTATGGATACTATTAATGCTGTGAAGAGGAATGTAGAGCCTTCCACCTTCGTAATCGATTACTAAGAGATCTTCTTCAATACCTTCAACACTTTGTCGTACGAGTCCATGAAATCTTCCAATGCCATGATCTCTGTGGACAACAAAGTCACCTGGCAGGAGGTCATCCAGAGAAGTAATGAGCTTTGATACCTTTGATTTTTTTATAGGTCTATACCCAGGTCTTCCACCGAATATCTCTTTCTCCGTAAGGATTAAGAGGCCTGGAAAGAAGAGACCTGATGAAAGGTCGCCAATTGTAATCGAGACATAACCTTCATAATCAAGAAGGTCTGTTTTATCAATGAGGGGAGCGAAGACACTTCCTTCTCTGAGTATCTCTTTAAGCCTTTCTGCCTGGCCCCTCGATGAAGAGATGAGGACTACTCTGTTTTCTTTGTGAAGGAGCCTGATCTTTTGTGGTAATTCCTCAATATAACTCCTTTCCTCAGGTATAATCCCAAAGCCTTTAAGAGAAAGCATCCCTGCATCATAACCGGGTCCTTTTATAGAGTATCTCGAAAGAAAGGTAACATCCCCGGGAAGTCTTTCTCTCTCCTGAATCGAATCTGAAGAGAAGCATTTTACATTTTCCATAATTTCTAAGAGGCTTTTACCTGAAAGAGGCTCTTCTGCTGGCAATATCACAAAATCAGGCACATTTTCGGTTGACCTTTGTGTGTCCACATCAAAGGCCTTTATACTCTCTATCTCGTCACCGAAAAACTCAACCCTCAAAGGGGTCTCTGATGTCGAAGGAAAGATGTCGAAGAGCCATCCGCGCTGGCTGAACTCCCCTTTTTCTGAAACGAGGGGAACCCTTCTGTAGCCCATCTCCTGAAGCCTCTTCTCTATTTCTTTCCTCTCTATCTCCATTCTAACCCTGAGATTGAGAAGGACTCTCTCTATTTCTCTCCGAGACCATACAGGTGATTCAAGGGTTTTAAAAGAACAGACAAGGGAGCACTTTTTAAGGGAGTAGATTGTCTTTGCCCTCTCACCTGAAAGGGAAGGTCCATCAGGTTCGGGAAGAAAGAGGACTTTGTCTTTTCTCAAGACCTCTCTGAAGAAGTTGATATCTTTATAGAGCTCTTCTGCAAGTTCTTCCGTTACTTCAACAGCGAGATAGGGCTTATCATACAGGGCAAGAAGAAAGGCTGAAGATGAGCCCGTAAGGTTGTAAAGGCGCGAACCTTTTAAGTCTTGCTCAATTATATTTTGTAAAGGTATAAAATCCATAAGAGGTTTTATTAATCAGGACTTGGCTTTTGCTTACTACGATATTTTTCGACAGTTCTAAGCTCCTTCCGCTACAGCCTCGAAACTCACCCGCCTTAGCGGGTTCAAACAATCGAGGCTGCCGCCGCTATAGTTCGCTAAAAACTGTTACCGAAAAATCTCTGATGTCGCTCAAGCCAATCCTGCTTATCACTGATTTTGAGTATTTAGATTGTAACAACATCAAGGATATGATAAATTATATCACATAAATTTTATTTTACAGGTGGGGTTATGAATAAGATATTAAAACTTGGTCTTCCGAAGGGAAGTCTTCAGGAATCCACATTAAAACTCTTTAGAAAGGCAGGATATCACATAACTATATCAGACCGTTCTTACTATCCATCCCTTGATGACCCTGAGATTGAAGCTATGTTGATCAGGGCACAGGAGATGGCAGGATATGTGGAAAACGGAATACTCGACTGCGGTCTTACAGGTAAAGATTGGATAATGGAGCAGAATGCTGATGTCCATGAGGTCGCTGAGCTTATCTATGCAAAGGAAGGCCTCAGGCCTGTAAAGTGGGTAATAGCAGTTCCGAATGATTCTAAGATAAGGATTTTAAAGGACCTGGAAGGAAAGCGCATTGCGACTGAGCTTGTAGGATTTACAAAGAAGTATCTTAAATCCAAAGGTATAAAGGCTGAGGTGGATTTTTCATGGGGTGCAACAGAGGTGAAACCCCCACACCTCGCTGATGCAATTGTTGAGCTAACAGAGACGGGTGCATCCTTAAAGGCTAATAATCTGAGAATTATTGAGACCATCCTTGAATCAAGCACAAGATTTATAGCGAACAAAAAGTCATGGCGTGATAGTTGGAAGAGACAGAAGATGGAAAATATTGTGATGCTCCTTAAAGGTGCCCTCGCTGCAGAGGAGAAGGTCGGGCTCAAGATGAATGTCCCGGAGGGTTCTCTTAAAAGGGTGATGAGCCTTCTCTCTGCCATGCACTCGCCCACTATATCACCTCTTTCTGATAAGGGATGGTATGCCCTTGAGGTCATGATTGATGAGAAGATTGTGCGGGACATTATTCCGAAACTCAAGATGGCAGGTGCATCAGGGATTGTGGAGTATCAGCTTAACAAGGTAATACCATAGACTTTTCTGACTCCTTTTAATAAATCAAGGCTACATTTAGGTTTCCTGGTTATGTCAGGTATTCATATTTCTTTATTTCTTCCAGAGGAAAATCCAATTTTCCTTCAAAGATGCCGTATAGGCTGGATAGTTTTTTGGGGGTCTTCTTTTTAAATATCTTTGCCTTCAGTATTTTTAACTGCTGCTCTATACTTTCTATCTGAAGCTTTATAATATTATCTTCCATGTTATTCCTCCTTACTTTCCAATTATAGCATTTTAAGGTACTCACTGTTAGTTCTTTCTTAACGGCAAAGCACTCACCTACAATATCACCCCTTTCTGATAAAGGCTGGTATGCCCTTTTTAACCCGGAACTCAAGATGGCAGGTGCCTCAGGAGCTTATCCTTCATCCATCTGTTGAGGAGAGGCTGAAGAGATTAAAGGCAAGCTATATAACAGGTCATAGACCTGAAAATATACCTGCGGAGCAGATCTGAATTGAAATAGCCAATCTATTTTATTGATTCCTTGAAGCTCTTGCCGGCTCTAAACTTTGGGATCTTCGCTGCAGGTATTGAAATAACATCGCCTGTCTGTGGATTACGACCTTTTCTGGCTTTCCTTTTGACAACAGAGAAAGTCCCGAATCCAACAAGGGCAACCCTTTGCCCTTTCTTTAAGGCCCCCTTGATGGAGTTCAAAGTAGAGTCCAATGCCTTTGCAGCATCCGCCTTACTTATTTTTGTACCCGAAGAAATCTTATCAATGAGTTCTGCCTTAGTCATTTCCCCCCTCCTATGTAATTAGTAATAGAACTTGCCCTAAACCCTGACTTGACGCCAGTGCTTGCCCTGAATTTATTTCAGGGACAGGCTTGATTCAGGAACGGTTAACAGTATCAGTAAGAAATCCATATTGTCAAGCCAAATTCCTCAGACTTACCAGAGAAATTTCATGCTTTCAGTTCTCCTATGCTTGTCCTTCGCCTTGCAATGTTCTGCCACGCTTCCGCAAGCCTCGACCAAGCCACCTGAATGATACTACAAGAGATAAAGATTGTTGAGAATAAAAGCGTTAAAGGAAAGATTTGGAGAGATGAAGGATTTTATGTCAAGAAACAAGACCTGACCCTATCACTATCATTATACAGTTTGTAGTTCTTGATTAAAGCCATTGGGAGATATCCAAGGCCCTTTAGAAGATCAGCCTTGGGAGCCTTCTTTGAGACAATTCCAGGTGGCAAAGGAAAGAAACTATAACGCAAAAACAAATTCTCAACGTTAAAAGTGCATATATTTACTTTACCCATAATATCCTCCCTATTGTCTCCTGCTTTATTGAATGTTTACGCTTAAAAGGCTCCCATTATCATCGATGAAGAACACCTCGGCACTTTTGCCTTCTTGTCTGAGCCATCCTCCTGTATTGTAAAACAACACTTTTTCTACCTTAAGTTGAGGTAACTCCTCTTCTTTAATAACGAAAGGATTGTTGTAAGAAAATGGCTCATGAGTGTGGCCAAATATTATTTTCCATGGAGAATTAAGACCCAAGTTTTTTGCTTCATCGCAAGAAGCCTCATAGAATCTTAAAAAACGGTTTCTTACCGATTCATCTTTAAGAAAATATTCATTATATCTTGAGTCCTTTACATTTTCCGCAATATGTATGGCTGCCTTTTTGAGACCAGAAAGGGCAAGGTTATCCACAAATTCGAATACCTTGGGGAGTAGTATCAGTTTGTCGAGTCGAGGAATGACCCCCTCCAGCACTCTATTAAGCGTTTCAGTTTTACCTCTTTTTGACTCCTGTTGAATCTGGTAGAATAGATTTGAGACATCTCCAGCCTGACCAACCCCTGTACAGATCATTGAAGTCAAAGGGATATTAAATTCTTCAAGTTCAGCAATTCCAACATTTTGGGGCGGTTCGGGTATTATCCCATTCAGAAGCTCAGAAAGAAGTACCCATGCTAACTCAAGCATATGTCCGTGAGTTACGAGATAGGTATCAGTGGGCGTTCTAATGTAAAGGTTGGGATAAGCTATGTTCATCGGTAATACATTACCCCTCTTAAATAGTCCTTCCAGAAAGAGTGTACCATAACGATCTGTTCCCCTTACCTTGCTAACGCCTGGTAAATCAAGAAGCCCTTTTTCATAGTCTATCAAGCCAGGCTGTGTTCTCTTGAACTTTTCAGGATTCTTGTATCTTTTCAGTTTTCTGATAATGCTGGTTTCCCATTCAACTGCATCCCATACATGCTTATCATGGTTTCCAGGGATGTAAACAATCTGCTGTGCAAGATTGTCCTTTTTTATTGCATGGAAGAAAGGTTTTGCTATCCTGCAGGACTCTTCAAAGGAGCTTATGGAGAAATCCAAGATGTCACCATTGAGAATGAGATAGTCTAAGGCATTTCCATGAGTAAATTTCTTGCTCTCGTTTTTCAACGTGTCGTAGGTGTTTGTAACTTTTCCATTTTGAACAAGCTTACAGTTTCCATCCCCTAAATGGATATCTGAAATAATTCCGATCTTCATAGCTTCCCTCTCTTATGTTCCAGTTTGGACTGGGACATCTAAAAAAGGTTACTCGGTTATTGAGCACTACAACCGTATTTTTTTATTCATAGTATTAATTAATCGATCCATTTAAACTCCTTTCGGGTTTTATCTTAATCCTCAGGGATGCTGACACATTTCCCAAGTACCCTCAATACAGACTGTCGTTACCACTAGACCCAAAAACGATAGGCGAACATATACGAAAGAGGCGCCTTGACCTCGGTTTGCTCCAAATAGAGGTAGCCCGAATGATAGGTGTTACCGAATCTACTGTTTGGAACTGGGAGCATGGGAGAGAGCCAGAGCTGAAGTACATTCCAAAAATTATAGAGTTTTTGAGCTATGTGCCCTTTGAGTATCCAGAGGATCCAATTGGGAGGCTGAGATATTTTAAGCTGGTAAATGGACTGTCTTATGAGAGACTTAATGAGTTGATGGGTAAAGACCCTGAGTAGTTGATGGATTGGCTTACTGGAAAACATAAGCCGTGCTCGAAAAACCTCCACAAAATAGAGTCTTTCCTTGTCCGAAAGCAGAACCTTGCGATGCTTGAAGTGCTTATTATATGAGCCGAAGGCGAATAGCAAATTGAGTGTAGCTAATTGGAAACATAGAGGGGAGCCGGGCCAAAGCATATAACAAAAAACCAGTTTCTGGCTATGTGCCGCCTTCATTTGCTAATTTAATCTGTCAAATGAATTTTGAAGGTGTGACCCTAATTCTCGACAACACAAAATTATATCAGATTTTAACTACTTTTTAATATTTCGGATTCTGTGGGTTTAGAGGGAAGGCAAGATCTGGAGTCTGAATGTAACTTCCTTTACCCTAAAGAAGTAATATACAAACAGATAATACCTTTAGTAGCTATCGAAGAATTCAGCCATAGCTTTCTCAATCCTGTCCTGAACTTGATTCAGGATAAACCTTCTTAAGAGGTAATAAAGGCTTGTCCAGACCCTGAATCAAGCCTGTCCTGGCGTCAGGCCAGGATTCAGGGGTTTCAGGAGTGAAAGGTTCTTAATTTTGCCTTTGGGGCAATTCCGATTCTAAGAATCCGTTAGGTGCCAGCCCCTTGTGGGCGTGCAGATCGAAAGGCGATTTTTTCATCAACGATTGCTCTCAGTAGTTCCTTTCCTACTGGTTGTGGGATTTCTCTCCCCTCCTTTTCAGCGGTTTCCAGCCAGAGCTCAATTGCAGTCATAATCTCCTTTAACGCTGCTTCCTCAGTCTCTCCGAACGCCGAACACCCTGCCAACTCTGGAACTACTGCAATGTAGCCCTCATCTTCCTCGCTGTAGAATATCTCTATTGCGTATTTATACATTTTCTTCCTCCAAAAATTTATATCTCTCAACAACCTTTAAGAATTGTTTAACTTGATATGGCTTTGCATTTCCTTTAACATTCTGAAAATTCAACATTTCTCGCACGCCATCTTTGACGTATATTCTATGACTCCCTTTACCTCCTCTAAACCTAAAACCAAACAACTCTGCCGCTCTGCAAAGCACCTCAAATCTAACATTTTTAGGATTTCTCTTGAGTTCTTCATATATCTCCTTTTTGTTCATCTAAATACTTATAAATCATTATAACTTAAAATAACTTAAACCGTTAGCCTTGCGCCCTTGGCTTATAACGGTTAAGCTCCTTTCTAATATGATAATTCAGAAAGAAGCTGTTAAACGGAGCTGCTGTATATCTCATATGGGATTTCAATAACGTGTCTTCCTTTCTAATCATAATTATACCGGTGATAGTTATACCTGTTTACCACAGAGGTTTAACCGCTTGTGGCTAAATAGAAACAAATTAGAAGGGGCATTACACGAGGTATACCAAGAAATCCTAAAGGACTGCAGAGGAGCCATAGGGGAGGCATTTCTACTAACGCTGCATGATATACTACCTTGTGAATGATATTTATTCTGAGTACGAAATTCCCTCTGTTATGCGTGCCTCCGTGCTGTCCATAGATAGCTTGAAAAAGATTGATGAGCTGTCAGCTCAAGAGGCAGTAAGGGAACCTGAAGAACTCAAGAGCTTCATAGAAAGGTACGATGCCGTTATTCCTCTGGGTATCACAAAGGATTACATTGAAAGGCGCGGGTTCGATACATTTAAGTCTCTCAGAGAGCTCATTCAAAATGCGTTAGATGAAGTTGAGCTTACCACTGGGAAGCCAGAGGTTGATGTTAAAAAGGATAGTCTGGGCACTTGGATCATTGACAGGGGTAGGGGGCTTAAGGTTGAGGCGCTATCCATAGGAGCAACGGACAAAGAGTGCTGGATGCGCGGCTATTATGGTGAAGGGTTGAAGCTCGCAGCTGCTCATTTTACACTGAGTGGTTTCACAGTTTATATATTCTCAAAGCATCATGTCTTTAAATTCCTTGCGATCCCAAAGGGTTCGGATAATCCGCGCATATTTGTGCTGATGGGCAAGTCCAAAAAGGAGGTAGAGGGGACCGAGATACTGCTCCATGGTTTCAGTATCGAAGATGATATGTTGAAGAGGATGGTATCTTTTTACAACAGGGACCTGGTGGGCAAAAAGGTTGCTGAGGTTTACTCAAGTTCTGAGGAGTGCACATATGAGAAGCCATCGGCTATCTATGATCATCCCAACCTTTTGTACATACGAAACATGTTTATAGGCAATTGCAGCGATGTCGCAAGGCGAAGGTCCCTTCTGGGCTACGACCTCTGGTGGTTCAGGCTCGATGTCTCCAGAACTTTGATGACCTATTCTGTGCCAAAGTTGTTTGAAGAGGCTGCAAAGATATTCAGCGCATCCGCGAATGCGAGGAAAAAGTTAGTTGAGAAACTCATCGATTCGAAGATGCTTATCACAAGAAAGCTTGGTAGTGGAGTTGTTATTGAATTCAGACCCATATTCAGCATCTTTGAAGGCCACCTTTTCGTTTATGCATTTCCAAAAGGCATGCTTGACACCATGCTTGAGGTCCTTGACCTGAAAGACAAGAGGCATCTTGTGGCGAGGGCTACTGGCGATGAAGACCTTGAAAGTGCCGTAAAGCTTGGAATAATACCCTTCGTAGTATCTGAAGAGCTCTCTGAGGAGTTCAAGCAGATACCGCCGCTTTCTGAGGTCGTGAAAAGGGTTTGAAGTAAGCTTTGCAGTTTTTAAAAGCTAAAGGAAAAATACATACTTTTCTATTTCATTCCCGGCTTTTGGGAAATCCTTAAAAGGCAGAATTAAAACGAAAGACCTTCCACCGTATACTCTGGTAGAACTGATAGTTACCATTCTACCTTCATGCTCGATACAAGCACCACCTGGGGCTTTTCCTGGTTCATGACTTCTTATAATATATTTAACATTCAATCTCCTCGTAACCTCCTTGCTTATATCCGGACCAAATAATACGCCAGCCCCACGTGGATTTCCATACTCACCTTTTATTTCATAAGGATCGCTCCATAGTATGTTTTCTTCTATTAATTTGTTTGGATTAACCAAATCTTCTTCATTTCTGATTTTACTGGAGATGCCTCCATGAACAAAAAGTACTTTTTCAGGGATCATAGCTGACAGGTAAAGCCTATCCAAAAAATTTTTTCTAAGTTCTTTAAAGTACAATCCCCAGCTCCCTCTTTTTATTTCTACCTCTTCTATTAGCGTGCAAGGAACAAACATTGGTTCTCCTCCCGGTGTATAATCCTCATGGTTACCTTTGAGAGGAATTACCTTTCCAGGATAATTTTTGATTAATTCTTGAACACCTTCTACAACCTTAACGCTATCAGGCCCTCTGTCTGCATAATCTCCTAAAAAGATTAAAAGATCCTTGTTAGGAATAAATAATTTTTTGATTGTATTAAAACTGTATGAATCACCATGGATATCACCAACAACTATAAGTCTCTCTTCTGGATCCGCCAAAGGCGGAATGATAGCTAATCTTCCTTTGGTTTCGAAAGGCATATACTCAAGCTTCCTCCTCTCCCTTTATAACCTTCTCTGCCGCCTCTTTATCCTCTTCTCTGACCAATATTTTTATTTCGCCCATTTTACCGACACTAACAGGATAGGGGCTCACCTTTGATGACCTTACTACCACTGATATTCCTCCGCTTTCCAGCAGGTCTCTAATCATCTCTGCCTCAAGAGAATCGTAAGTGACAAAGACCTCAACCCATTCTTTATTCATTTCCCTTTACCTTTTTCCTGACCTGAGAGAAGTTTACCAGAGAAATTCGAAAAAGTCATGGTGAAACATTTCCCGTGAGCATTTCCTTTTCCGTGGTAAATAATTCGACATCGGGGTAAGGTTCAGAGGTTGTGTTATAATTCGTTTACAAATGGATATTAAGAAATTCGTAAGGCCCAATATATGTTCTCTGCAAGCCTATGAGGCAAAGGAAATCACGTGCAAGGTTAAGCTCGATGCAAACGAGGCTCCTTATGGGTTATCTTCAAGAGTGTTGGCAAGTCTAATGTCCCCAAAAAGTCTTCGACTTTTTGGGGGGCTGAACAGATATCCTGATCCTGAGGCAAAGTCTCTAAAGAAGCTCATCTCAAGGTACTTTGGAGTGAGGCCTGAAAATATACTCCATGGAAATGGATCTGATGAGCTAATTTATTATCTCATTACGACCTTTGGTGGTCCTGTGATTTATCCAGTACCTACTTTCTCGATGTATGGGATTATTGCACAGGCTATTGGAGAAAAGAAAATAGAGATTCCACTTGATGAAGAATTTGACCTCGATATTAGCAGGATACTTAAGACAATACGCAAAGAAAAACCCAGATTAATCTTCTTAGACTCACCAAATAACCCAACAGGTAACTGTTTTTCCTCAGAGAGGATTTTAAGGATAATCGAGTCAACCTTATCACTCTCTATCGTAGTAGTTGATGAGGCATATCAGCCTTTTTCGAGTAGAAAGGGATTTCTGCCTCTTTTGGAGGACTATAAAAATCTTGTGATTATGAGGTCGTTAAGCAAGATCGGGCTTGCAGGTCTGAGGGTCGGTTTCCTGATAGCTGACGGGGAAATTATCAATGAGGTGAATAAGGTCAGACTTCCCTTTAATCTAAATTCTCTTTCTCAGGCAATAGCGATCGAAGTTTTGAAAGATAGAAAAGCGATGCAGAGGAACATACAATTAATCGTTTCAGAAAGGAAAAGACTTTTTCATGAGTTGTCAAAGATAGACGGAATAAAGCCCTATCCCTCAGAGGCGAACTTTACCTTATTCAGAGTAAAAGACCCTGATAGGATATGCAAAGGTCTTCTAAAGAAAGGGGTTCTTGTAAGAAATATGAAAGGTGTTGTAGACGGTTGTCTGAGGGTCACAGTTGGAACACCGAAGGAGAATAGAATTTTCCTCAATGCATTGAAAGAAGTTAGTAGTAAAGCTTAACTGGCATTTTCAGAAAATTTCTTTACATGATTTCTTTATACATATAAATTACTAGCGTTTGCTTAAGGGTGCAAAGGGCTATAAAGTTTGAGTTATCGAAATTGTGTTTATATCTAAGATTATGTAAAGATATCTTTTAGAAATCATACTTAACTGATTTCAATTTATAGAAAAAACGGGCATTTTGATTTAGAATAAAAATGAGGAGGTGATGTATTTGAGCACAGCAGTTAAGCAGGTCAAGCATCCATATATCAAAACTGATAGAAGGATAAGAGGTGGAGTACCTATTATTGCCGGTACCGGGATTCGAGTCCTTGACATAGCCATTAGATATGAAGTTATGGGCATGTCGCCTGAAGATATAATAATTGCACTTCCACACCTGAGCCTGCCACAGGTTCATGACGCCCTTTCATATTATTATGAGCATAAAGCTGCTATTGATAAAGAATGGAAAAAAGCTATTAAAAAAACAGGCTCGATGAGAAAAGTTTATCCATCAGTTCTGGAGAAAAAACTTGGCAAGGTTAAAAATATACACCGATGAAAATGTTGACATAAGAGTTTCAGAAGGGCTAAGAAGACGAGGCATTAAAGCTTTTTCTGCTATAGAAAAAGGAATGGTCGGCGCCTCTGATATAGAACATTTCAAATACGCATCCGATTTGGAAGCAGTTATCTTTACACACGACCACCATTTCCTTGAGATTGCAAATTCATTAGTTAAAGATGGAAAGGAACATTGGGGAGTTATTTTCGTCGAAATGAATCGCTTTAGTATCGGTGAATGTATCAGACGGCTGGCAGTATACGCAGAAGTCTTAACAGCCGAGGAAATGATTAATCATATTGAGTTTCTATAAAGAGATGCATTGGAGATGAATATTCAAGAAGTTACCAGCGGATTTAGTGAAGACTCTGCCCTCAGGGAACGCTATCAGGAAGAGGACTTTGGTTTAGAAACCGTATTTGAGAAACAGGAATGGGCTGAAGATAGAGTAACAGAACTTAAACAAACCTATGGCTTAACCGATGATGATATTCGCTTGATTAAGCATATCTCAACAATTGAAACAGGTGAGAAACCCACTTGGGAGATCTATGTCAAGGCTGGGAAAGGATTGTCTGTTCTTTTTCTTAATTCTTAAGCATGGCCAGAAATAAAAGACTGCTGGAGAAGATAGAACGATCATGAGTAGTCATTTAATAGAAATATTTGAAGATAAAAAACTTTTAGAGAAAATCAAGAGACGCTTACCACATTTGTTTCAACTTGCCGAATTAGAAAGCTCAAGAGCAGGCAAAACAGGAATGGAGGTTGGTTCAGTTCGTGAAAGGATAATAGTTGCCTTGCTAATTTATAAATTTGGTGAAAATAATGTTGAGACCGAACTTCCTATTACCGAGCCAGAGGTAGATGCAAAAGTATTTGGTGAGCCTGTATCTATTAAGACGATTACAGGTAAGGGTTTTAGTGGTGTCAAATTGATATGGACAGTAGATTCTCAAAAAGCAAAAGAATTTCGTGAAAACTATTATCCCCATTGTGATATTTTGCTTGTTCAAATTAACTGGAATGACATTGGAGGATTTTATTATCTTCCCCTAGAAGCTCAAAAAAGGCTTTTTGATAGAATAGGAAGGCAAAATTATATAAAGCTTCCAAAACCCGGGACAAATCCAAGGGGAGTTGAGATCACTAAAGAAGCATTAACAGGTTTGGTTGAAGATAGCGATTCCAAGAAAATCGTAATAAATTGACAGAGAACAAAAATAGATTTTAATCCTTATAAGAGATGGGTTGACCTCTGGAGTGAGGACTAATATGGCGACAAATCGGAGGAAAAGAGGCACTAAAACAAGTGCATTTGGCTCTCCAGGGAGAATCAATCACGACTCCACTGCCTTTTACACAACCAGGTTATACGAGGGATTACCTAAGGAGGAGGTAGTCAAATATATAGAAAATTCTATCCCACCAGAGTTCTTAGATAATTGATTGCACTAATAACATCGCAAACTGATTTCTAATGCTCAAAAGTGTAATAACATCGCAAACTAAATTAAGCCTTTCTCTTTGTAACCAGAAGCAAAGGGTCAATAATACAGCTCTTAATTGGGAAAGAGAAAGGTTTGATAATCTTATTTTCTTGTTTAACTGATTGCACTCATAACATCGCTAAGTGATTTCTAATGCACAGAAATCTCATAACATCGCTAACTAAATTAAATCTTCCTCTT
>JASEEX010000039.1 GCA_030019415.1 Thermodesulfovibrionales bacterium | reverse complement strand
GGTGAACTGCCGAATTCCCACGGTTGGACTTTAACCAACAAGTCATACGGCATACACGGCATACGGTCAAATCTTTATTCTTGACAATTTAGTTTCTTTAGTTTTTCTGGTTAATTTGGTTTAATCACATAGAGCATAGCGCTAAGCCCATGTTCGACAGTCATAGATTAACAGAAACGAAATTTCTATGTAAAATCAAGTTGTTAGCGTAAGGGCGAATTTTCGGCGTGTTACTATGAAATTAATCCGTCTTAACGCATCCATCCGGGAAACGAGTATTTCTCCTCGTATTCATTGTCCTGCCAACTTTTGACGATGTGTCTTTGAAATAGAAAGTTGCGCCTTTAATCTGACCCAATTTTGTTTAGTACGGACATAACGGAACAGATATCGAAAATTGATGCTTTTGCGGAGTTCTGTGAGAAATCTGTAAAAGGTTAGTACCTCTATACCTGAGCATAAGCAGGTGAAGGCGATACTAAAAATTAGGACATCTCATATTTCTTTAGCGTGATCGCTGCTATTCAAAGCTCTGACGAATCAGGTCTTTAATGTTTTTTCTTAACATCTCAGAAAGAACAATGAACCGTTTGTCTGAGAGCATCTTTTCAAGGGTAAGCGGTGTCTTTTGGATCCAGTTTGGATATGAATCAACCGTGCCTGGCATGTTCTGTTGATTCAGAGTTCCAATGATGTCATCAAGGCTCACAAGCAGTAGTTTGCATGGAGTTTTAGCAAGATAGTGGTATATAGCTAGGCATAGTTCTTGAGTCATTTTTGGTTCTAATGGGTAATCATTAGGAATGATACCCAGAGATTTAAGGGCAGAAAGGATAAGTTTTTTGTCCCTATTCCTCTCATTGACTTGCTTTCGCCAAAGGTTGTCATCTGGATACATATCCAGTTGTTTTCTAATCTTTAAATCTTGGCCTACCCAATAACCGTATACTGTCGGCAGGTCGTGGGTAGTTACAGCACACAGTGCCATATCTGGATACCCTTCAGGTGGTATGAATGAAGGGTCGGGATAATTTCTCTCAAAGTAAAAAAGCTTGTAAGAAAGCATATGAAATCTTTTGAGTGTTTCTCTGACATTCTCTCCTACTGTGCCGAGGTCCTCTGCAACCACCATTGTCCTGTTTCGCACACTTTCCAGCGCAATAATTCGGAGGAGGTCCTCTGATGGGTACCAAACATATGCGCCTTCTTTAGGGGACGTCCCATAGGGTACCCAGAAGAGCCTGAACAAACCGGGGGCATGGTCTATTCTCAACGCACCACCATATTTCATATTTTTTCTTATCGTCTGAATGAACAATTCATATCCTGTTTCCTTCAATCTCTCAGGAATCAAGGGAGGGAAACCCCAGTTCTGACCATTTGGATTAAAATCATCAGGAGGGGCACCCACATCTGCTTCTCCAACAATAACCCGATAATTCCATACATCACTCCCTCCACATATAGAGCCGATAGCAAGGTCATGGTAAAGCCCTACAACCATCCCAAGCTTTCTGGCCAGTTCTGCTGTTTCTTTGAGTTGATTGTCAATGAGCCATTGAATATATTTATAAAAGAGTATCTCCTTTTCATGTTTCTTTCTGAACTCCTGAACTACATTATTCGATGGATTGTGGTATTCCTCAGGCCATTGATGCCAGGTATATGCATTATGTATCTTTTTCATGTGTTCCCAGAGTGCAAAAAAAAGAGAAAAGGACTCAAGAGCAGTGCCTTCTTCTGATATGAATCTCTGGAAATCCTTGCCTCGTGGGGTATCCTGAGTATAGTGCTTTACGTAGAAAAGGTCAAAGGCATGTCGCAATATCCTTTCCTTTAGAGATGCTATTTGTTCATAATTAATTAATTTTCTTTTTTTGAGCTTGTTCAGTTCCTTTTTAAAAGACCCGGATTTTATGATTGCCTGTACATCTTCGGATTCTGAAACTTCAGGAATGCTTTCAATGTCTAAATAGATAAAATTTTTATATAACCTGCTTATGGGAGAATATGGACTGATACCGAAGGGTTTTGTATTTGGAATTGCATGTAATGGGTTGATTCCCACAAAGTTACCCTTTAAATCGGCAACCCAACTGACGATCTTTTTAAGATCGGTAAAATCGCCAATATCCCAGTTTCTGAATGAACGGATTGAAAAAAGATTAACGGAAAGCCCCCATGTTCTTCGATCCCGTAATTCCGGTGGTATATAACAGGCATCAGGGGTTATGATAATCTTGGATGTTTTCCTCAAAAGGTTTTTACCTCCAGAGAAGATACTTTCAGGATGTTTACATTCCATCTGAATTACATAATATCCCATATCTCGGAATGCCATATCAAAGAGGATTATCTTTACATATCTTATCCCGTTTATCCATTGTTCTTCTGAAACAGTTATTGCCTCCCCTGAAATCATAAACTCATCTCTTTGTCCATTTTCACTCTCTATAGACCATGACAATGACAGTTTATTCTCTTCACCTTCCTGGATGGGAATATAAACAGGGATTTTCAAGGGCTGATCATTGACTGATACGACATGTACAGGTTCAATGAAACTTTTCCATGGCTTATACCTTCGTTCATTAATCTCCTTTAATATATCCTCCACTGAATCAATCTTCAGTTTCATTGCCCTGAGCATGGACTTTTTGGTTTCAATAGAAGTTATATGCTTCTTACCAAAAATATCCCAGTATTCTGGGAGAATTCCACATAGTTCCGATAGCTCATTAATTAATTCATCGTATGATGGCATATTCTTACTCATTTATATCTATCTTGTTTTATCTCTTTTTAGGAGGACTCAACCTTTTGAGCTATATTCAGAAAGGACGAATTTGACTCATCTTATGGTAAGAACTGGAGGCTATAGAAACTTTATGCACCTTCCTCCTCAGTCAATCTCTCCGTCTCCTTCTTGTAAGCCTCCTTACCTGCCTCAATAGCTGCTGATAAAGAAGATTTTTTCTCCCCAAAAAGCTCTTTGCCTTTCTCAACAGTCGATGTAACTTTTCCTTTTATACCTTCAGCATATTTCTTTGCCTTTTCTTTGGTCTCACCTGTAAATTCCTTTATCTTCTTTCTTGTCTCAAGGCCAGATTGAGGGGCTAAAAGCAGCGCAAGGCCTACACCTATAACACCTCCGAGCAAAAAGGAAAGAAATAAATCAATATTACTATACCTGCCTTCGTGTCTCATTACCTACTCCTTTGTTGATAAAAGATTATTTAATAAAACTGTTAGGGCTGTTTTTATCCCAACCCTTAGTCCAGATGCCTTTATGAGTGCCAGCGATTTTGTATTCTCAACTAAATTACTCGCGTGTTTTATATTATCACCGATGTTACTCATTGCGTTGGAGAAAGATTTAGCATTTGCGGTTATTTCATTAGCACCATTAGAGAAATTCCTTAAGCTCTTAAGGGTCTGCTGGAGTTCACTGAGTGTAGTATTTAACGAGTCCTCTTGGGTTTTTAAAAAATTCCTTAGAGATCTCGCTGCTTTCCTCAGTTCTATAAGTACCGAGATAAGAAATCCTGTAGAAACAAGAATCGCAGCTGTTATAAGCCATAACCATATATTATCCATCGTAATAGCTATCATATCATAAAGCAGGAAGTGTTCTAAACTTAAAAAATTCTCATTTGTGGAATTTGATTTCAAAGGTTAAAGTCTTCTTCCAGAATCTCTATCAAATACAATAACCTTATCCATTGGTAACTTCATAAAGGCTTTTTTCCCTGCCTTTATGTCTAAGTCGGCCTTTGCATTCCCTTTCATCTTTACACCTTTCCATACGAAATCAGCCCAGTTAAGTGAGCCTGCAGGTTCTAAAAGCGAGACAGTAACCTCAATGCATTTATCTGCTTTTTCATCGGACACAATTATATCTTCGGGTCTTATTCCCATAATCACACTATTCTTTTCTGGCAAACTTTCCAATACAGGCGAAAAGATTAGTCCGTTACAATTTATTTCTAAAGGTTGAAGATTTTGCACAGAGCCAGTAATAAAATTCATTGTAGGACTTCCTATAAAACCTCCAACAAAGATATTTGCAGGTTTAAGATAAACCTCAAGGGGTGTTCCACACTGCTGTATCTCGCCCTGATGAAGCACTGCTATTCTGTCTGAGAGACTCAGCGCCTCTGCCTGGTCATGAGTGACATATACGGTTGTTATCTTTAACTCCTGGTAAAGCCTCTTTAACTCTGCCCTCATCTCAACCCTCAGCCTTGCATCGAGGTTAGACAGCGGTTCATCCATTAAAAAAACCTTTGGCCTCCTGATTATAGCCCTTCCAAGGGCAACCCTCTGTCTCTGTCCTCCGGATAGCTCCCTTGGTTTTCTATTAAGCATTTCTTCAAGGCCAAGGAGGGCTGCAACCCGTTTAACCTCAGCATCAATTGTTTCATCTGATATCTTCTTCATCATCAATGGAAAGGCTATATTTTCATAGACAGTCATGTGCGGATAAAGGGCATAGCTCTGGAAGACCATCGCCACATCTCTTTCCTTAGGTGAGAGTTCATTCACGATAGTGTCGTCAAAATAAATCTTCCCTTCAGTCACAGCCTCGAGCCCTGCAATCATATTGAGAATCGTGGATTTTCCACATCCACTCGGTCCCACAAAGGTGAAAAACTCCCCATTATTTATCGTCAAACCAAGTTCTTTAACCACTGTGATATCTTTGAATCTCTTTTTTACCTTTTCAAACTTTATCTCAGCCATTTTTACCCTTTTATTGCACCTGCGGTAAGCCCTTCAATAATCCTCCTCTGAAGTGCGAATACGAGAATTATCAAGGGAATAGTCGCAATAACAGATGCTGCTGCTATGTCTCCCCAGGGTAATTCATGGAGTCCCGGAAATAATGCTATGCCAACAGGTATGGTTCTTGACGCTGGTGTAGATGTAAATGTGAGGGCAAAGAGGAATTCATTCCATGAAAAAATAGATACTAAGATGGCAGTGGTAAATATCCCCGGCGCTGAAAGGGGTAGTATTATTTTATAAAATGCCTGAAAGAGGCTACATCCATCTACCCTTGCTGCGAGATATATCTCATCGGGTATCTCTTTAAAAAAGTTTGTGAGAATCCATTGTAAGTAACAGCCTGAATTGGGCCAGGAAAAAATTCTTTCCTTTCGTCCTCGGGCAGAAGATGACTTAAATCCCTCAACCATTCTGCCCTTGCAAACTCAGGCACCCAGATAACATCCATACTGAGGACATCAAAATCAGAACTTTTGCCCTCAAGGTTTATGACATAGAACTGGTGCTGTTCATCTGTTGATGCAGGAAGTGTCTCATCTTTGACTATAATACCCGGGTTTTCATCTTCAAATCTTTTTAATAATTTTTTAAATGGCTCAGGGTCCCCTGCTATCTTGCCGTGTTTAAAGACCAAGGTAGTAGCAGCCTTGTTTTCTAAATGGCTATCTCTTTGAACACAATTAAAGATTGAGAGAGATAAAAACAATAAAATGAACTTTAGCCCCGCTGATTTACCAATCATTCAAGGAGATTTTTATTTCCATGAAAGCCTTTAACATTATAGCTCCAGAATGCCTTTGCCTTTACTCTCCATGGAATACCATATAGACAGATAATCTCTTATCTGCCTTGTTATAAGAAAATTTTTTCGTACATATTCTTTGGCATTCTCACCCATCCTTTTTGACATCTCTGGATTACTGAGAAGCTGCCTTATTCTGAAGGCAGCGCCCTCTATTGAATGAACAAGAAAGCCTGTAATACCATGAACTATTTGAAGTGGAATGCCACCTGTTGCACCTCCTATTACCGCTTTTCCTTTCCACATGGATTCAGATACTGTAAGTCCAAAGCCTTCTCTCAAAGACTTCTGCAGAATTACGGTAGCTATCCTCTGCAAAACATTTATATCTCTGTCACTGAAAGGTGGTAGTAAGAGAATGTATATATCAGGGTCACCGGCTGCAAACTCCTTCACCTCTTTCAGGACTGCCTCTCCTTCCGGGTCGTCAGTAGCAGGACTCCCTGCAAGGATAAGAATGCAATCATTATATTTTTTAACAATTCTGTATGCCGCTATTACACCAATGGGGTCCTTAAATCTGTCAAACCTCGACACCTGAAGTATTATGGGTCTATCTGTTTGTATCTGGAATTTCTTTAAGGTTTCGTTCATCTCTTCTTCTGTTAAATCTCTGTTTTTTTCACTGATAGGATCTATGGATGGCGCAGCAATGTATTGGTCTATAGTCATTGCCCTTGCAAATTTTGCTACAGAGAAAATAGCAGCGTCATACTTTTCGCAATACTGACTGATATAATCCCAAACCCCTATTTGAGGATTTGATAAATCTATATGGCATCGCCACATCCATGACCCTGTTTTTTTAAATTCAACAAGGGGAGCTGGCTGAGGATCATGTATTACTACTGCATCTGCTTCGAGATTGATTTTTTCGGCGTTCTGCCTGTTAATCTTAAAATGATACTGCCACATTTCATCAGTAATTATCTCAGCATTGCCTTGAAGGGCATTATGGATCTTTTTCGTTATGTCGAAAAATTTTGAATCCCCTTCTATAACTTCCCATCTCGCATCAATGCCAAGTTCCCTGAGTATTGGTATCATCCTTTGTAGTATCTCAACAACTCCACCGCCTGCACGGGTGGAATTTATATGCAGGTAGGACCTTTGACTCAGTTTTGCACCAAGCATCTGTAAAAGTATCAAGTCACTTTTGGGCGACACCCCTACATACTGACTAAACATCGATCTATAACCTCCATATCCCTCCTCACCTCTTCTTCAACTACCTCTGCTATATGTTCCTTTATCCCTTCCAAGTTATGCATGAATGGGTCTATAGTCCTTATCTTTTCTACCAGCTCTTTTTTTCCAAAGGCATCCTCTATCCATCTTGAAAAGTCATCTATTCCGCTACCAAGGCGTATCCTTGCCTCGTAGAAATGATAGTATATGGAGCCTGCATCAATATATTTTATGGCCATAAGAAACTCTGCAAGGTTTTTAGCTCTTATTCCAACAGGGAATATCAGTGTTACTGTCTCGTTGAAGTAAAATTCATCACCGGGCATTGCCTCCCTTGGCTCAGGGAATCTTTCGAGATGATCATCTATAACATCTAATAGTTCATTTCTCAAATCATTAATGTCCTTAAAATCGTAGGGGTCTATATTTGAAAGATGTTCCGAAAGTGCTCTTTCCTCAAGGCTCTCACCTGCCCAGTGTGCAAAGTCATTGGTGTATTCAAGAGTGTGCCCCTTTAAAAAATACTGATAGGTATGATGAAATATGCACTCATCACTCGCTACTGCCATTACATCTCTTAGCTGGCGTAGATTTTTAGCCTTCCTTCCTGTGGATTTAAGAATGCTTATGCATTGCCTGAACTCAAAAGGTTCAATTATCTTTTCCATCGAGATATTTCACCTAACGTGTCTGGATGTTTGGCAGAAGGGGGATTTTGAGGCACCGTGTTTTATCCTTTCGAGTAATCTCCTTGCCCAGATAAACTCTGTTGCGAGAATTGCCAGGCCTGCAGGAATTACTATTATTGCAGGCCCTGGCAGTACTGTCATAGCCAGGCCCATAAACAGTATCGTAAAACCAATGACAATCTTTATAAGTCGCTTCGCCTGTTTTAGTGTCTTAATCATCTTTAACAATCCCAAACTCTTTATTCTTGGCCTGTAAGGATTTTCAGAATTTCTTTATATCTTGCGGCTGTTTTTTCTACAATCTCATCGGGCAACACAGGGCCAGGATATGTTTGATTCCAGTCGAGAGCAAGCAGATAGTCTCTAACAATCTGCTTATCAAAGCTTTCCTGACCTTTGCCAGGAGTATAATCCTTAATTGACCAGAAACGTGATGAGTCAGGTGTTAAGAGCTCATCAATCAACATAAGCTCACCTTTATATAATCCGAATTCAAACTTTGTATCGGCTATGATAATACCTTTTTTTTCAGCCATCTTCCTCGCCTTTGAATAGACCCTGATGCTCACATCCTTTAACCACTCTGCCATCTCCAGCCCGACTAAACCCGCTACCTCATCAAAGAAGATGTTGATATCATGCCCTTCTTCTGCCTTTGTACTCGGGGTAAATATTGGCTCATTGAGTCTTGATGATTCAACAAGCCCTTCTGGAAGCCTGGTGCCACAGACGGTTCCTCCATTTTTATATTCCTTCCATGCCGAGCCAGAAAGGTAACCCCTTACAACACATTCCACAGGCACCGGACTTGCTTTCCTCACAAGCATGCTCCTTCCCTCGATGATATCAGCATATTTATGCAGTCTTTCCGGGAAATCCTCCACCCTTGTAGCTACAACATGATTTAGAATGATATCCTCCATCTGCTTAAACCAATAAATGGATATCTGGGTAAGCACCCTACCCTTTCCCGGGATTCCATTAGGAAGGACAACATCAAAGGCTGAAATCCGGTCAGTAGCCACGAGTAGCAGGTGTTCTCCGAGGTCATAGATGTCTCTTACCTTTCTACGACTGAGGAGGGCAATATCAGGAAACTCTGTTTTTAAGATTACCCTATTCATGACTAAGAACCGAGTGGTTTAAGTAGTCTTCAAAAGGTTCAATAATGAAATAAAATTTTTCAGGATTTTTTGCTCGTCTTAGCAAAAAAGGATGTAAATTTCTTCGCTACATTATCGCTCTGACAGTTAGGACAGTTGATCTTCGGCCTTGTTTCAAATTCCTTGATCGAAAGAAAAAGGGTAAACTCTTTTTTGCAGTCTTTGCATATATACTCGTATGCTGGCATTATGACCTCCTCCTGAGTCCATAGAGTTATAACACAAGAAGCCATGTAAACTCAAGAAACTTGACTTAGGATTCCCTTCAAATCCTTTTCATGTACTGGCCCGTGGACTGTAAGAGAGAGACCCTCTTTTTTTATCAGCCTTTCAGTAAGGTCTTTGATATGGCCCAGCATGATTGAATCAACTTCCTTCATAATCTCATTAGGAGAGTAATATCTGCCATAATATATCTCCTGACGTGCAATATTGTTCATTCGGCTGCTTGTTGATTCAAGCCCGAGGATTATATTACCCTTGAGATGGTTTTTTGCACGCTGTAGCTCTGTCTCGGTGAGCGTATCCTTCAAACCATGCATCTCTTTAAGAATCAATTCTACTACCTCTCGCACCCTTTTCCTGCTGGCACCTGCATAAACACCCCATACACCTGTATCAAAATAGGATGCGATAAATGAGTATATTGAATATGCAAGCCCCCTCTTTTCCCTTATCTCCTGAAATAGACGCGAGCTAACACCTGCTCCAAAAATGGTATTCAGTACAAAAAGGGCGTAACGTTCTTCGCTCGCCTGAGGAATACCTTCGACTCCCAGGCATATATGTGCCTCAGAAAGTTCTTTATTATACACCTCAACCTTACTCTTAAAATTAGGCAGGGGGCCCTTCTCAGGCTCGGAGCCCCTTCTCAGACTGCCGAGGTTTTTATTAAGCATGACAAGGAGTGATTCAGGTTCAAAATTTCCAGCACAGGATATAACTACATCCTTTGTGCCGTAATACCTTCTTATATGTGAGACGAGGTCTTCCCTCGTAAAGGATTTTACCGTCTCCCTCCTGCCGAGGACGGGCTGCCCAAGGCCTGTATGACCCCAGATTGTCTGGTTGAATAGGTCATGAATATAATCATCAGGCGTATCTTCAACCATCTTTATCTCCTCTTTTACTATTCCCTTCTCCTTACCTATATCTTCTTCCGGAAATGTCGAGTGAAGGAAAACATCTGATAACAATTCGATGCCCTTTTCGATGTATTCATCAAGGACCTTTACATAAAAGGTTGTGCTCTCTTTTGATGTGAATGCATTGAGTTCTCCCCCGAGGGAATCAATCTCAACGGCTATATCTTTTGCGGTTCGTTTATCTGTCCCTTTAAAAAACATGTGTTCAAGAAAATGGGATATTCCGTTTTTATCAGGCGTCTCGTTCCTCGAGCCAACCTTGACCCATATGCCAAGGGCTACAGAGCGCATATTCTTCAGCGGTTCCATAACCACAGGTATCCTGTTCGATAGGTGTTCTTTTATAAACATGGCTGGTTTTTAAGAATTAAGTTTATAGACTGAGGCTAAGGGAGGGATCTTCCTGTTCTTTTTACTGTCTTCTTCTCCCTCAATGCCTCCTTCCTGGATAGGCGTATCCTCCCAAACTTATCTATCTCAATGACCTTTACAAGAACTTCGTCTCCTTCATTTATCTCGTCTGTTACCTTTGATATCCTCTTATCCGATATCTGTGAGATGTGGAGCAGACCCTCGATGCCCGGGAGAACTTCAACAAATGCTCCAAAATCAACAACCCTTTTTACCTTGCCGAGGTATATCTTACCGAGTTCAGCCTCAGCGGTAATGCTGTTTATTATCTCCATTGCCTTTCTCGCCGATTCTCCATCAAGGGAAGCTATATTGATAAGGCCGCTATCTTCTACATCTATCTTTACACCTGTCTGTTCTACTATACCGCGGATAACCTTCCCACCCGTACCTATTACATCACGAATCTTGTCTTGCTTAATCTGCATTGTGTAAATCCTCGGGGCGTGCGGTGCAAGATTGTCTCGCGGTGAGTTGATTGTCTCACTCATTTTGGCAAGTATATAGAGTCTACCCTGCCGAGCCTGCTCCAGCGCCCTTTCCATTATCTCACGTGGTATGCCACTTATTTTTGTATCCAACTGGAATGCCGTAATCCCCTTCTCTGTTCCGGTTACCTTAAAGTCCATATCACCAAGATGGTCTTCAAGACCGAGGATATCAGTAAGAATAACAACCCTATCGCCTTCTCTTATAAGCCCCATTGCTATACCTGTAACATGGGCCCTAACCGGGACACCTGCATCCATCAATGCAAGGGAGCCACCGCACACTGTTGCCATGGATGATGATCCATTTGATTCTAATATGTCCGCGACTATCCTTATTGTATAAGGAAATTCTGCCTTCGTTGGTATAACAGCCTTAAGGGCCCTCTCCGCAAGCATCCCATGACCTATCTCACGCCTGCCTGGCGATCTTAACGGCCTCACCTCGCCAACACTGAAGGGTGGAAAATTATAGTGCAGCATGAATGTTTTTGAAAACTCGCCATCAAGTGATTCCACCTTCTGCTCATCATCTGCGGTACCGAGAGTCACAACTGCAAGGCACTGAGTTTCTCCTCTGACGAATAGAGCGGAGCCATGTGTTCTTGGAAGGATGCCAACCTCACAGCTGACCTTCCTTATCTCTTCAGAGCGCCTTCCATCTACCCTGGTGCCTTCATTGAGGATCATGCCTCTCACAAGGTTTCTCTCGATATCATTAAACACCGAAACTATTTCCGTAGAGATATCAATCTCTCCTGTGTTTAGCCTTTCGATTGTCTCTTTGAGTATTTCGTCAAGTGCTTTCTGTCTCCTCAATTTGTCAGGGATGGTAATGGCAACCTTTATCTTCTCCAGAGAGATATCTTCAATGGCTTTTTTCAGTTCCTCATCGACAAAAAGAGCTGTAACAGGCCTTTTCTCCTTAGCAACTATTGCCTGTAGTTCCTTTTGAAAAGCGCACAGGCGTTTGATATCTCGGTGCGCCAGCTCTATAGCCTCAAGAAGGTCAGCCTCTGTTATTTCCTGGCCTTCACCCTCTACCATGATAACAGCATCCTCAGTACCCGCCACGACAAGGTCTAGGTCACACTCCTCAGCCTCTCTCAGATCAGGGTTTATCACAAAAGAGCCTGCAATCCTCCCGACTCTTACTGCACCAACAGGACCATTAAATGGGATGTCGGAGATTGTGAGGGCTGCAGACATGCTTATTATTCCGAGTATGTCGGCAATATTTTCATCCCCATAAGAAAGAACACTAACAATACCCTGTGTCTCGTAGGGAAAACCCTTTGGTAAAAGCGGCCTTATAGGCCTATCGATAAGGCGTGAAGTAAGGATTTCTTTTTCTGTCGGCCTTCCCTCTCGTTTAAAGAAACCGCCGGGTATCTTGCCTGCTGCGTATGTCTTCTCCTGATAGTCTATTGTCAGTGGGGTAAAATCTAAACCCTTCTTTTCGGTCCTGTCAGATACTACTGTGGCAAGGACTACACTGTCACCACATTTAGCAGTTGCCGCTCCGTCCGCCTGTCTTGCAATCCTGCCTGTTTCAAGAGTAAATACCTTTCCCCGAACATCAATTTCGATCTTCTTCATTATTTCCTGAGTCCCAGCCGCTCAATCAGACTTGCATAGCGTTTTTTGTTGGTAGTCTTGAGATAATCAATCAACTTTCTTCTCTGACTTATGAGCTTTAAAAGACCCCTCCTTGAGTGATGGTCATTCTTATGTAACTTGAAATGTTCACTAAGATAGTTTATTCTCTCGGTCAATAAGGCTATCTGAACCTCCGGAGAACCTGTATCATTATCATGGAGCTTATAATCGTTTATTATTGTATGTTTCTTTTCCTTATCAAAGGCCATCCAATCATCACCCTCTGAAAGTTTTATTATTTAAAAATAACACATAATCCTCTAACATGTAAACCCTTCCCTTACACTGTTAACTTGGTTAAATCCTTTTTTATCTTCTTCTTTAATGCTGCCTGTGCCCCTGCAAGTTTCCCTATGGGAATCCTGTAAGGCGAGCAACTCACATAGTCGAGGCCAATCCTGTGGCAGAACTCTACTGACCTTGGTTCACCTCCGTGCTCTCCACATATACCCATCTTGAGGTTCTTCTTGGCCTTTCTCCCCCTCTCTACAGCTATCTGCATAAGGGCACCAACACCCTCTTGGTCAAGGGTTATAAAAGGGTCATCATGAAGGATTCTCTTTTCAACATAGTATGGCAAGAATCTTCCTGCATCGTCCCTCGAAAGTCCATATGTGGTCTGTGTAAGGTCATTTGTACCGAAGGAGAAAAAATCTGCCTGAGTTGCTATCTCGTCTGCTGTTATGGCAGCTCGGGCAACCTCTATCATCGTTCCTACCGTATATGGAACCTTGAGATTGTATTTTTTCTGAACCTCATCAGCAACCCTTATGACCATCTCTCTCAACATCCTTAGCTCGTTCACATGGCCAACGAGGGGGATCATTATCTCAGGAATAACCTTCACCTTCTGCCTTGCGAGCTCACATGCAGCCTCCATTATGGCCTGAACCTGTATCTCGTATATCTCCGGGTATGTTATGCCAAGTCTGCACCCCCTGTGGCCGAGCATGGGATTAAACTCACGTAACGCACTGTTTCTCGCTTTCAGTTTTTCGAAAGGAATCCCCATATCTTCTGAAAGCAGTTTGAGCTCCTCATCAGTCTGGGGAAGAAACTCATGCAGAGGAAGGTCAAGTAGCCTTATTGTCACGGGCAATCCCTTCATCTCAGTAAATATACCGATAAAGTCTCCCTTCTGCATTGGGAGTATCTTCTCTAGTGCCTTTCTCCTACCTGGTGTGTCGTCAGCCAGTATCATCTCACGGACCGCCCTTATCCTGTCAGGTTCGAAAAACATATGCTCTGTACGGCAAAGGCCTATGCCTTCTGCCCCGAACTCCCTCGAAATGCGGGCATCCTTTGGTGTATCCGCGTTTGCCCTTACTCCAATCTTTCTGAATTCATCCACCCATTTCATAGTGGTAGCAAAATCACCAGTGAGTTCAGGCTGTACAAGAGGTATCTGACCGAGGATTACCTCCCCTGCGGTACCATTAAGTGTGATATAGTCGCCTTCCCTTATGATATGGGTGTCTACTACAAAATACCTGCCTTCTTCGTTTATATTTATAGCACCACAGCCAGCAACGCAGCATTTACCCATGCCCCTCGCCACGACTGCTGCATGGGATGTCATGCCACCCCTGGCGGTCAAAATGCCCCGAGCAGCATGCATGCCTCCTATGTCTTCAGGTGATGTCTCAGGCCTTACCAGGACCACCTTTTCGCCCTTCGCAGCCCATTGCTCCGCATCCTCTGCTGAGAATACAACTTTTCCAACAGCAGCACCAGGTGAGGCGGGGAGTCCTTTTGCTATGACAGTAATCTCTGCCTTAGGATCTATGGTTGGATGAAGAAGCTGGTCAAGCTGGTCGGGGTCGATCCTCATGATAGCAGTCTTCTTATCAATTAGCTTCTCCTTAACCATATCAATGGCAATCTTGAGGGCTGCTGCTGCAGTCCTCTTACCAACTCTTGTCTGAAGCATGTAAAGTTTGCCTTCCTGAACGGTGAACTCAACATCAAGCATATCTTTGTAGTGCTTCTCAAGCTTCTTATAGATCCTGTCAAGCTCTTTATATGCATCAGGTAACCTTTTTCCCAATTCATCTATATGGAGAGGTGTCCTGATTCCTGCTACTACATCCTCACCCTGTGCGTTTATGAGACATTCAGCAAAGAACCTCTTCTCACCTGTGGAAGGGTCTCTGGTAAATCCAACACCTGTGCCCGAATTATCCCCCATATTCCCGAAGACCATTGCGTGGACATTGCAGGCAGTACCGAGATCATCAGATATACCATGTAGTTTTCTATATTTGACAGCCCTATCTCCGAACCAGGAGCCGAAAACCGCATTAATGGCAAGCCTGAGCTGCTCATAGGGGTTTTCAGGAAAATCTGTTCCTGTTTCAGATTTATATATGGCCTTGAACTCCGTTACAAGTTCCTTGAGGTCATCAGCCGTAAGTTCTGTGTCCAGTTGGACGCCTTTTTTATCCTTCATAATTTCCAGGGCCCTCTCGAAATGTTGTCTCTCCATTCCCATAACAATGCTTCCAAACATGGTTATTAATCTTCTGTATGCATCATAGGTAAACCTTTCATTACCTGTCTTTTTAATAAGGGCCTGCAATGTAGTTTCATTAAGACCGAGGTTAAGAACCGTATCCATCATCCCTGGCATGGAAAATTTAGCGCCAGAACGGACAGAAACAAGGAGAGGATTGGTCGCATCACCGAACTTCATGCCCATCGCTTTTTCCACCTTCTTAAGGTTTTCAAGCACCTGTTCCCACATGCCTAGAGGATATTTCTTCTTGTTTTTGAAATATTCGGTACAAGCTTCGGTAGTTATTGTGAAACCAGCAGGTACAGGAATCCTCAAATTAGTCATCTCTGCAATACCTGCACCTTTTCCGCCGAGAAGGTCCTTCATATCCCCTCTTCCGTCAGCCTTTTCGTTACCGAAAAAATAAACATACTTCTTTGCCTTCTTTACCGCCTTCTTTTCCATTGAGGTATCCTCCCGGATAAGGATTCTAAGTCCAAAATAATAACTCAAAAATGCCAGGGAATTCAAACTATATCCACTTTACATCAGGTTCCTTACAGACCTCCTTTCTGAAATGGCCTTTAATACCTCGTTCATCTCTCCTCCCTGAAAATATTTTTATAAGTGGTTTCTTGTCCTTAGCTATTCTATCATGAGAGAGATTATGGTAAAGTAACATAAAACTAGGCTTTATATACCCTATGTAATATGCCTCCAAAAATAATAGCTGTCATCGGTGCCGGGAAGGCAGATGAGGCAATCCTTAAGATTGCTGAAGAAGTGGGAGGACTTATCGCCAGAAAAAATGCCATCTTGATATGCGGCGGCCTCAGCGGGATTATGGAGGCTGCTGCAAGAGGTGCCAGATCTGAGGGTGGAATCACTGTTGGAATACTACCCCAAAACCATAAAAATGAAGCCAACCCTTATATTGATGTCCCTGTTGCTACGGGATTTGGAGAAGGAAGGAATGTGATCATAGCCCGAACAGCAGATGCCATAATTGCGGTTGGTGGCGAGTATGGAACCCTTTCCGAGATAGCCTTTGGACTGAAAATGGGCAAGCCAGTCATAGGGATACAGACATGGGACATCAAGGGCCTTATAGAAGCAAACAGTGCAGAAGATGCGGTAAATAAGGCCTTCGAGCTCCTCCAGAAAAGGCTATGACATTTCCATCTACTGACACCCTTTTCAAGGAGCATCATTAAAAAGTATACTTAAATATGAAGCGATTCCTTTTAATATTAACCATAATATCTCTTTTTGGCTGTGCCCATGTGGTCTCCAAGGAGATAAGAGAAACAGTGGATAAGGAACTCACCACACCGGCTTTATTCAAAGACCCTGATGCATATAAGGGGAGGGTTGTTATTCTCGGAGGGGTAATTGTAAGCTCCACAAATACGGAGGAAGGGACATATATCGAGGTATTACAGAAGCCCTTGGACTATCGTGGAAGGCCAGAGGATACAGACATCTCATATGGCCGATTTATCATATTCTTTGAAGGTTATCTTGATACCGCTGTATACTCTCAAGGTCGTGAGATGACAGTGGCTGGCGAGGTCATTGGTAAAAAGGTGTGCCCTCTCGGCGAGATACAATACCCCTATCTCCTCATAAAGAGTAAAGAGCTCCATCTTTTCAAACCCCGTTATGGTATCCCGATAAGATTTGGTATAGGAATATGGAAAGCCTTTTGATTCAGAGTCTACCCTTATGACTATTCGTCCCATGCTTGCAAAATCCTCTCCCCCTTTTGACTCTTTTCCCTTGTAATTGCCTTTTTCTCCTTCATCGTTAACCCCATCTCGGTTGCCCTCCTTAAGAGTTGTCCTCTTTAGAGCAACCAAACTTACTTCATTTCATGTAGATTTTTAAATGAGGCAATGATTCAATTTCATGTAGATTTTTGAAGACACATACGGGCTAAGTATTTTTTTTAGGATTCTGCATCAAGGTTCTCAGCGGACTGACAAGGAGATGACCAACCCACGCGGGGCACAATTTTTTATCCATGTGGTTCAACCTCGTTGATTTCCATATATGAACATGAATACTTTAACCCAAATCCAGCGATAAATTTGTCGTAATGAAGCGATAATGTCATGGTGAGCCAGTCGAACCATGACATCAGTGTCACCCTTCGACACGCTCAGGGTGACACAATAGCAATGGTTTGCACGTTTATCGCTGGATTTGGGTTTAATATAGTCAAATATACTATGATGATTACGAGTGGTAATCTACATCTATTTTCAAAGTCCTGTTAATCTCGATTACAGAAGAGCTTAAAAGGACTCTGAGTTTCATTGAGCTTAATGCCTATTTAAAAATTTTACACTAACTTTTAGAGCTCTGGCTTGGAAAAATTTCTCTTCCGCAGAATTGATACGACTGTTCCGCCTGGGAAAAACTATCGAGAGGCAATGGAGTATCTTACACTCCTTTTTTCTGAAGTTGGTCTTCAGACTGAAATTATCGAGATTCCCAAAAGATGATGGTTTAGAAGGGCGACTCAAATATTCATGGTAGAGAGGAATCAGTAAATCTCCAGGATGTTTATAATATAGGAGAGATTATTTCCAGATTGTTAATCTAAAGATGCCAATGGCAATGTGTGGAAAATAAATCTTAAAATGATGGGGAGGTATATATGGTTACGAATAAAAACAGATTTTTTCTCACAATTATGCTATTTGCTTTAATTCTTGGTTTCACTGTAGTTGATGGTGATACATCGCCTGGTATTGAAGGTAAAAAGGTAGTTATGATTATTTCAAGTAAGAATTTTAGAGATGAAGAGCTTCAAAAGCCGCTATCTATATTGAAAGAACACGGAGCCAGGGTAACAATAGCCTGCTCCTCTTTGAAAATGGCTGAAGGTATGCTCGGCGCTAAAGTTAAACCTGACATACTCATAAAAGATGTGAATGTAGCCGATTTTGACGCTGTGGTATTTGTTGGAGGATCTGGGGCATCCGAGTACTGGAATGACCCAATTGCTCATAAGATAGCCAGGGAAGCTTTTAAGCAAAATAAGGTACTATGTGCAATATGTATTGCACCGGTAACCCTTGCCAATGCAGGAGTTCTTAAAGGCAAGAAGGCTACTGTATGGAGCTCCGAGAAGGATAAAATAGTAGCTACTGGAGCTATCTATACAGGGGCTGACGTTCAGGTAGATGGACGAATTATAACTGCTAATAGTCCAGTAAGTGCAAAAAAGTTCGCTGAAGCCATAGTGAACGCCCTGGCAAAGTAATTTTTATCAAGAGAGGCTATTATGACTTTTTCCGAGACGATCTCGTTAAACACAAAGGGTTTTAGCGATGTGATTGATATTACCAGCAATGTTTTATCGATCTCAAAACGCTCAGGAGCAAAAAATGGATTAGTAACTGTGTTCTGCCCCGGTTCCACAGGTGCTGTCACAACGATAGAGTACGAATCAGGTGTTCTCAAGGATTTACAGAGGGCGATAGAAAAGATTGTTCCCTCAGATATTCCCTATGAGCATGACAAACGCTGGGGAGATGGTAATGGTTTTTCACACGTAAGGGCAGCATTGATAAAACCTTCTCTCACGATTCCTCTTATAGAAGGAAAACTTACATTGGGAACATGGCAGCAAATAGTTTTCATAGATTTTGATAACAGGCAACGTCATAGAAATATTATTGTTCAGGTTTTAGGCGATTAACTTACAGACGAAAATAAATGGATGAAACAATCGATGTAATTACCTATTCAGGTTATCGAGGTGAGGAAAGACCGATGGCATTCTTCCTTTACGGTGAAAAAATCGAGGTTGTTGAAATCATAGATATGTGGATTGAAGAAGGGCTGGAGGACATGGCAAGGAGAAGGTTCTTTCAAGTTAAAGGTAGTGATGGATACATGCATAAAATATATAACGATGAAAGGGCAACGGAGTGGTTTTACAAAAAGGTATAAAATGCATGTAGAAATGTTCTACATTACAAGGGATAGTACAATTTAGAAAAACCTTTACGTTTTCCACAGGGTGAGCCCGATCAAAGACATAACATTTTAGATGGGTCTTGAATTTTTGATAGGTTTGATTGCTGGTTTATTATGCACCATTTCGTTTATACCTCAGGTAATAAGGGTGATAAGAACGAAGAATACTGAGGACCTTTCTTTAGCTACATTTTCCATATTTTCCATGGGCGTATTTCTGTGGTTAATT
>JASEEX010000038.1 GCA_030019415.1 Thermodesulfovibrionales bacterium | reverse complement strand
CAGGGCAAATACCTTGGTACCAGGTGAATTCTGTGTTCCTATACTGAGAAACCAGTCTGCACCTTTTTCTATAATACTTGGAATGTTTGCAAGTGTCTCGACATTGTTAAGCGCAGAAGGCTTATCCCACAGCCCCTTCTGGGCAGGAAATGGAGGCCTTGGCCTTGGCATACCTCGTTGGCCCTCTATTGATGCCATAAGTGTGGTCTCTTCGCCACAGACAAAGGCACCTGCACCTTTCCTTACATGGACTGTAAAATCAAATCCGGTTCCAAGGATATTTTTTCCTAAAATACCGATCTCCTCTGCTTGCTTGATAGCTGTCTTTAAATTTTTGACCGCAAGCGGATACTCATGACGTACATAGATAAAACCATAATGTGCGTCAATTGCATAGGCACATATAAGCATACCCTCAAGAAGGCTGTGGGGGTCACCCTCCATGATTGACCTGTCCATAAATGCACCAGGGTCACCTTCATCTCCATTGGCTATAACCATCTTAATTGCACCCGGGGCCTTTTTAGCATACCCCCATTTTATGCCAGCCGGAAATCCTGCGCCACCCCGGCCCCTAAGGTTAGCCTTTTTCACCTCCTCAAGCACATCTTCAGGGCTCATGGAGGAAAACACCTTTTCAACAGCCTTATACCCGCCAGCAGCAATATAAAGACCCTGGCATCCCGTCTTCATCAGCTCAATTTCTGAACCTTCTTTCAAAACCTCCTCTAATGCCTTAACAACTTTGTGAGAGCCTAAGGCGCTACATGGAAGCCCACAGCAGACCTTTACCCAGTTCATCTCAGGCCTGAAGACCTCCTCAACAAGGAGAGCCCTGAGGTTTTTAAGTTCTTCTATGCTCTTAAGCCTTTCCATAATGTTGTAGATCACCCCTTTTTTATAGACCTGACTAAAGCTTCTAATTTCTTTGTTCCGGTTTCACCTATAACCTCATCGTTGACTGTAGTCACAGGTGCAAGACCACAACAACCTACACATCCCACTGTCTCAAGAGTCAGGGCAAGGTCTTCTGTCGTTTCTCCACTCTTGATACCGAATTCATCTTCGAGTGCGGTCAAGACCTTTTTTGAGCCCCTTACGTAACAGGCTGTACCGAGACACACCTTCACGACCTTCCTGCCCCTCGGCGTGAAGTGAAACATTTTGTAAAAACTTGCTACGCTGTAAATCTCAGCAAGCGGGAGGTCGAGTTTCCTCGAAAGTCTCCTTAATACACCTTCTGGCAAATAACCATTGTTTTCCTCAATCTCCTGGAGGACATGTATCAGGATTCCCCTTCTCCTTTCATGCTCACGGAGGACTCGTCCCACCTCGCCTATATTTTCATCAACATCGATCTCTTCTATTTCCATCGTACCTCCAAACTCCAGTCACTGGTCATTAAGTCATTGGCCATTTTAAAGTATTGACTACTGACTATTGACTATTTTTAATAAATTCCTAAATGAGGTTTTGCTGCCCTTTCGAGTTCACGCCTTGCAGCCATATCCATGAGAACCCTTTCTATGCCGAATCTTCCAGGTTCGTATTTCCTGAGCTTCAATGCCTCTCTCGCCCTGTCTATATAATTTAAGGTAAGGGCCAGAATCTTTTCAGGGTCGGGCTCGAAGTGAAGGGCTCCCTTGAATCTTTCAAACCATACCTCAGTCATTATCCTCGTTACTTCCTCACTCGCCCCGACAGGGGATTCACCTCCAAATATAACAGGAACACCAGATGCAGCAAAGTAACAACCTATCGCTATCGCCTTCTCAGACATCCACTCCGGTGCTATACCAACGGCAGGCATCCCGCCGATCTCATCCGAAAGGCCACCCTCTTCTGCCATAGCAGTTGCTATTGTCAGAATTCTCGAATTATCTACACATGCACCGACATGAAGGATCGGGGGAATCCCTATGGCCTCACATACCTCTCTTAACCCTGGCCCTGCATTCTCTAAGGCCATCTCAGGTGTCATATATCCAGCACCCCCACAAGCATGAGAGCCACAGCCTGTTGTGACTATCAATATATCGGCTTTGATTAATTCGATTGCCAGAAAGCGATGAATGCCCTGTGAGGGTACTCTCGGATTATCGCAACCTGCAAGACCAACAACTCCCCGAATCCTTCCAGCCATAATTGCATCATTCAAAGGTCTGAATGATGCCCTCCAGCTACCTCCTTGCATATACTCAATATATTCATGGGAAAAACCTGCTATGAGAGGATACTTCTGGGAAACATGGCTTCCCTCTGCTTTTCTATTAGGATAATTGTCAATGGCAATCTTCACTATTTCTCTTGCGATTTCTTTTGCCCTGTGCTCGTCATACTGTATATGAATAGCACCTGGTATTTTTGCCTTGTAGGACGTGGTGATTACCTTCGTATGAAATTTCCTTGAAAGCCCCACTAATGCAGGCATGATACACTGGATATCCACTGTTAGTACATCAATAAGTCCTGTCATGACCGCAAGCTCCTGATTTGTGAATCCACCTGCTGTTGGAATCCCGTGCCTCATCAAGACTTCATTTGCGGTACAGCACATACCGCCGAGATTGATTCTTTTTGCACCTTTTGATTTTGCATAGGCTATCATCTCGGGTTCACTTACTACATCTACGATCATCTCTGCAAGTGAAGGTTCATGTCCATGGACAACGATGTTGACCTCATCTTCTTTGAATATGCCAAAACTCGCCTCCGCCTTCACAGGTCTGGGTGTACCGAAAAGGATATCTGTAATGTCTGTTGAGATCATGGAGCCACCCCAGCCATCCGCAAGAGAAACCTTAAGAGTGCCCAAAAGGAGGTTGTCAGGGTCATGGTCAACTCCCATATGCGTGCGGTGCATTGCCTCTGTTATCTCCCTGTCAATACCTCTCGGAACGATACCCCACTTTTTCCATCTCTCTTGCGTCTTTTTAGGAGCCCTCTTCACATAATTTATTTCTCCCTTTTGTCTGCCAAAATCCTCAAGGAATTTAAGCGCTACATCTCTCGCAACATCCTTTGCAGATCTTCCACTTCCGAACTCAATACCAAGTATCTCTGCAACCCTGTAAAGTTTTCTCGCATCCGTTATCTTGAAATCCTTTGCTTCTCCATTGGCAACTGCAAGTAATATAAAGGCCATGTCCCTCGCATGGTCTGAATGGGCTGCAGCCCCTCCTACTGCCATTCTCAGTAGATTTCTTGAAGCAACCGTTGGCAGTGTAGCTCCGCACACTCCTTTTGCCTCTTTCTCTGCATTTCGCCCGACAAACCGACAAGGTCCCATATGACATATCTTGCAGCAGGCACCAGAGGCACCTATCGGACAGGGTTTAAGTCTTTGTGCCCTGTCAAAGCACGTATCTATCTCATGGGACTCACCCCATTGTATAATCTGCTCTGATACCTCATTTGCAGTCTTTATAACCTTTTTCATATATCCTCCATTTAGAATACCAGCTTGTCATTCCGCACTTGATGCGGAATCCAGTGTCTTATTTTCCCCCTGGATTCCTGCTTTCGCAGGAATGACACTGATACATAATTCCAATATATAATTCCAAAATACTTCATCAAAACTTTTAACTTATATCTTTCAACTATTAACTTTTTATAGCAATGGTTCCATCTCGAGTGCTGGATGCCCAACACTCGTTAGAAACTCCAAAAGCCTCTCTGAATCCTCACATATAGTCTCATCCGCTACCTTATCGAGTAGGTCTGGAACCCCCTCTTCAGCAGCCCTTTTTCCGAATGCCTCTTCAAGGCTTTCCTTCAGGTTTTTAGTCATCCAGACGATTCTTTTGATTCCTCCGTCACCATAGAGAAACTTCTTGCTCACTATAAAGTTCCTCCCGATGCCCATAAATCCTGGGTTCTGTGTGCCACCACCAACGCTTCCTGCTAATGTAGAAAATTTCATCCCTACAGGTGTCATCCCCGTATGACCGCGCTGAACTATCATTACTCCATTCGCCTCTGGAACTATTGCAATAATGCACTCGAAACAACCACAGGAGGTCATAGGATTCTGCATGATTGTATAGAGGTTGAGCGTCTCCACTGCACCACCTGATGCCTTCCTTAGATACTCATCAATGCCTGTATACCTACCGTATCTTGCATCTATAAGCTCGCCCTTTGGTATAGGTTGGTTTCCACCTGTCGGGTCTATCTCGTATGCAGCCTTACAGTCAAGCCAGTTGAATGCACCGCATAGCCCAAGCCTCTCGGGGCTGATAACACATACATGGGTTGGCGCAAAGGACTGACAGAGGAGACATGAATAAAATATATCAACTGCCTCATCTACGAGCCCGGCGGTCCTCTGGTCACGCTCCCTGTAAACCTTTCTTGCTTCCTCCTGAAGACTCAATACATCTGCCTCATCTGTATAGATTGTTACCTGAACCTTATCCACAATTGCCCTGAATCTGTTGTGGGTCATTACGGCATTGATTATTCCTAAATGCTCAAGGGTAAATCCCTCCTTCTTTGCATTATGGCTTATCCTCATCCAGTTTATATCCCGCTGGCCCATATGCCATACACCCTGGGCCTCATTGATATTAGAATGTATCTTTCTCTCTATAACAGATTCGAAATCCTTCTGCATCTTTCTGCCTGCAACGTCAACAACTATTCCGAGTGGCATCTGACCACCCTGCTCATATCTTTCCTGCCAGTTATTTCCAACGATTATGACCTTGCCATCCTCTATCTCTTCCATCTCCCTCATCCTCACCCATTCAAAGGAAAGCGTACGTGTACCGCCAAACTCTATAAACATATCTTCCTTCCTTATTCTCTCGCCTTCAAAGGCTGGGCCATATGCAACGGGTATCGGCGGTTTCTCAACGATGATCTTTAAGCCCCTGACCTCAATCGCCTTCTGGACGATCTTACTGTGATCAAATTCTTTATCAACCTCTTCATATGTACATACCCCTGTAGGATGTATGACTGGCACATCCGTGTCGCATACTGCAGGGTATCCCATATTAATTGCACCTGCGCCCGTTGACCACTTAAGGTCATCAAGTTCACCGAGCACAAGGGCGAAGGCAAAGACTCTATCCTTGGTATATTTTAGATGGCCTTTGAAATCTCCACCCTTCCTTCCACCAAAGATAAATGAAGCCCTTACTGACCAGTTAAGGGGATATATCGTATGTTCTGTATCAGGACCTACGGGAACTATCCTTGTGTCCCATCCGAGTTCAATGCCTTTTCTTAAAAGTTGCTTCGTAACGCTATTGCCATTAACATGGCCTGAAAGGAAGATAAGTATATTTTTTTCCTGAAGTTCCCTGATTATCCGTACAGCGGTATCACCATCAGGTGCAGCTCCGATGACAGCAGCAAAACCAGGCATTGTGCCATCAACGAGCTGTATACCTAAATTTCTCTGAACAGTATCTGTTATAAATCCATTATAGATATAGCCTGTCTCAGGGTCCACAGCAGGCTCAAGGCCGTTGATATAACGTAATGCCATTATTACCTCTTCTGCAAAGAGCGTTGCCATACCAGAATCGAGGGCTTCTCCTAAATAGGGTTTCCACAAGTGTTCTTCAGGTTCTGGATGAAGTAATTCCTTAGCCATCCCAAGTGCAACCCTCATGTCGCCCAGGGTCTTTACCGCAAACCCCGTCATTCCATATATCATAGGAAGATAATATGCTGTATCAGGAAATTCGAATGTGAAACCCTCGTCCCTTTCAGTAATTGCTCTCTCGAGCATATCTTCTGCCTGTTGAATAACCTTATGTGCGCCCCTTATGGCTGCTGAGGCTATAATCCTGGACATCTCAATCCTCCTACCTCCTTGCTATGCTGCTCTTGACCTCAAGAACGCAGGTATTCCATTTGCCTCTCTCGGGCCAACCGTTATCTTCCAGCCTTCGAGCTTATCCTGTATCGCGCCACTGAGTATTGCCACATAGCCTGGGATAATAAGCTCCCTGTGTTTTATGGTATTCTCTACCCCACTCTCCTTTATAAACTGTGCGATCTTTGCTGCTGTAAACTTTCCCGCTGCCCATGCTGTAAGCACCGAAAGGCCTTCACAATCCATGACAGCTAAATAACTCGGGATTTTGCTATTTTCTATCTCTCCAGAGACGATAAAGTAAGTAAGGGAGAAGTTTGTTGTAATAAGCAATGGTGAGTCAGGCATTGGCTCTCCGATTTTATAAATCTTTTGCTCTACCTGCATTGGAACTTGGGGGTCTGTATAAAGGTTCTGCCTCAATGTAAAAAGTGCAAGGTTCTTCCACTTCTCAATATTGCTGAGGACGATTATCGAGGAGTATTTCGCAACACCTATTGCTCCGATAAGTGCCTCGATAAGGCTATCTCCACGCTGTGCAAAGGTTATAACAGGATAACCAAGGGGTTTGAAATTTTTCTTTATGGCAGCCCTCCTGATTAATGTATTATCCTCTATAATCTCCTTTGCCTTCCTTGCACCTGAGTCAATCACTATATCCTCTATACCGAGAGACTTAATCTTTTCTGTGAGGGTGGATAGTTCATCAAGCCCTCCGCCTGATCCGCCAAAGGCGGAGGATGCCGTAACCCCAAGAGTTGCCTTATACGTCTTTGCAATATTTGCCATGGCCTCTGCATTTTCTGAGTTTGCACCGTATATAATTGGTTTCTTATCTACGAAGAGTTTCACTGCTGCCTCAGCAGCCCCTGGATTCCCTGCACAGATTATGACCGGGACATCACAGGCCTTTTTTGCAACAATCTTCGCAGCAGCCTCAAACCTGCCTACATCGTGGGAGTCATTTATAAGAGCGACCGCATCAATCCTGAGTCTCTGACCGACCCTCTCTATCTCTGAATTAAGAACCTCCTCAATCCTGCTACTTATATCAGCCTCCGAAAGCGTGTCTTTTATCTCGAGTGCAAAGGCACAGGGATTAACAAACCTTTTGTCATGCCTGAAAAGCACTGTCTCCTCTCCCATCTTTACAGCCTTATCACCGGCGCCGAAGGTAATTGGCCTTACCGGAGGAGCAGATGCTTCACCGAGTTTCTGCTTTGCATCCTCAGAGACATCAGGACATAAATCTATGGAAGCCTGCCTCTGGGCAAGTTTCATTGCAAAGGCAAGACATGTAGGGAATCCGCACTTCTTACAGTTTGTCTTTGGTAGAAGCTTAAATATCTCAACACCAGTTAAAGCCATTTATACCTCCAAAAATTCGAAATCCTAACAATAATTTCAAATACCAAAGCTCAAATGTCAAATAAAATCCAAAGTTCAAAGTTCAAAAATTAAAGGCATTTAGTCATTAGACATTGATTTGTCATTTGGATTTTGACATTTGGATTTAATACTATTGTTTATAAATTAGGATTTATCATTAAATAAGTTCCTCAATAACTTTCTCCACCACTTCAACTGCCTTGGGGTGCCTCATGATAAGAAGCTCAGCACCAGCTAAGAGAAGGACCATCGCTGTGACAGCCTCCCATGCCATTCCCCTCTCTTCTGCAGGACCCCAATGAGGCAGATCTGTTTCAGAGGCCTGTGTCTCTTTTACCTTCCAGACGTACATCCCTATGTCACCTAACATTGGTGGCTGCATGGCTATATCATTCTGTGTAAGGGCAGCAAGTCTTATTCTTTCCATAACAGAATACGTATATTCAAGCCCATACCCCAGAGCTGAACACATCGGGTCTGTAATTAACCTCTCTCTGTCAAAACCCATCTGTGTAATTAATATATTGAGCTGTTTGGAAAGGTTTACATCAAGCTCTGACATTGCGATTAATTTGTGATTATTTGCCATTGCAGCAGCAACAATAGTCTTATAATTAGCCTCCTGCGCCTTACCTATAATACAGTTTCTGTCTTTCGCAGCCTCTGCTGCAGCAACTAAGACAGGTGCATCTTTTTCAGTGTGGTTGCTGCCGAGTATTATTAAGGGGATATCTATTGCAGAAAGGACATCTCTGACGGTCCTTGCTGCATCTTCATGCGAACGATTTTCCCTGTCAGGGTGTGTACCTATAAGCCTGAGGGCTATTGCCTTTACCTTGAGAACATCCTGACAGAATTTTGCCCATGTTACAGGGTCATTCGAAACACCCTCATATGGCTTCTGAACATTCTCAGGCCAGTCAGTTGGTGGGATATCCTGTATCTCATAGGCTATAACTGGCCTGTTCGGTGCTATGCCTTCAAAGGTATGAAATGGAAGGACATTTTCCCCTCCAAAGGTAACTGTTTTATCACCCACCCCAATTGTTACGGCATGAACCCTACCTATATAAGTCTCTTTTGGTGGTGTAAAGGCCATCTTTCCTCCTCTTTCTGTGTCAGTGCCAGTCCTCAGTGTCAGTAACAGACACAGACACTTATCACTGACACTTCATTACATTATTACATTTCCAGATACGAATGGGCATAGAGTGTCTTACCCAGTATCACATTTATGGTCTTTACTGTTGGCGCTATCTCGTGGGGGTCTGCTATGGCAGCAGTAAGCCCTTCGTACATTAATAGGGAAAGAAAATGGCTGTTCAGTATCGGCCTCAATTGCTTTGGACAGCCGTTCGATACATTGCTAAGACCGACTACTGTCTTCATCGGAGGGTCATTCAGCTCCTGAAAAATCCGTATTGCTTTTATTACCTTCAATGCATGGTCCTGGGAGGTTGCTATCTGCAGCACGAGGGGGTCAAGATACAAATCTTCAAGGGGGACCCCGTATTCCATGGCCCTCGCCATAATCTCTGCAGCTATAGCAGCCCTCTCTTCTGCATCTGCAGGTAGTCCGCCCTTACCGACTGTGAGCCCGATTATCTGAGCATTATATTTGGCCGCAAGCTCGAGAATTGGAAACCTTTCAGGGTCATTCGATGTGGAGTTTATCAGAGGCCTTCCCCACTCCTTATTGTGGACCTTGAGACCAGCCTCTATTGCCCTATAATTTGTTGTGTCAAGAGATATCGGGAGAGGAACAACCTCCTGTATGGTGGTAACCACCCACTCCATCAATGACTCTCCACCTTCTTCGGCCGGGCCTATATTCGCATCTATCATGTCTGCTCCTGCCTTCCACTGCGCAGTAGCAATATCCTGTATAGGTCCCCTATCCTTATTCATCATAGCCTCTCGAACCCTCTTGGCCATTATGCTCAGCTTTTCGCCTATAATTAACATCTTCTGGGAACTCCTTTCATCCCCTTTGAGTCAGAAATAAGAAATGGTAGCTTCTCATATTGGGTTAAAAAGATAACATAAATTTCTTTTTAAGGTAAAGAGTTTTTAAATTAGAGTGACCGACTTAATTCATTTCATGTAGATTTTTTGATGAGGCAATTCGGGGAACTTGAAAAATAAAATGATAAATGACTATAATTATCACTCGAATTTTTGTGGTGGGAACAATGGCTGATACAGTAGAAATAAGATGGCATGGGAGGGGGGGTCAAGGAACAGTCACCGCCGCCAAGGTGCTCGCAGATGCCTGTTTGAGTGGAGGTAGATACGTACAGGCATTCCCTGAATATGGCCCTGAAAGGGCTGGAGCACCACTGAGGGCATACAACAGAATCAGCTCTAAGCCCATTAGGATGCATTGCCCTGTCTTGAAGCCTCAGGTCATAAATGTTGTAGACCCTACCCTTCTTGATGCGGTCAATATTCAAGAGGGTGCAACGGAAGATGCAACATTTATTATAAATACCTCAAAAGATCCGAAGGAGATAAAGGAAAAGCTCAAATTGGCGCCGGGACAAAGGGTCTTTACTGTTGATGCCACAAAAATAGCAATAGATTGTATTGGAAGGGCCCTACCTAACGCCCCCATGCTCGGTGCTATGTGTAGAGCTACTGGTCTCGTAAGCCTCGAGCATCTCCTTGAGGATATCAGGAAGAGCTTTGGCAAGAAGTTTTCTCAAAAGATAATAGATGGCAATCTCGAAGCAACAAGGCGCGGATATGAGGAGGTAAAGGAAGGGTGAAAACAAAGGGATGGAGAGAACTCATGCAAGGGGCTGTAATACTTGAGGCGGGCAATGCAGTAGAGTTTAAGACAGGCTCATGGAGGGCTTTCAGACCTGTGTGGATTGAGGAAAACTGTATTCAATGCTTGTTCTGCTGGCTCTATTGTCCTGATATGGCGATTAAAGTAAAGGATGGTAAAAGGGCAGAATATAATTATGACTACTGTAAAGGTTGCGGCATCTGTGCCTTGGAATGTCCAGGCAAAAAGGGGCAGAAGGCCATTGTGATGGTGGAGGAAAGCAGATAATGGCGAGGATTTTAGCAGTCTCAGGAAATGAAGCAGTAGCAGAGGCTTTGAGGCAGGTTAATCCTGATGTCTGCGCAGCCTATCCCATTACACCACAGACAGAATTGATGCAAAGATTTGCAAGCTTTGTCTCTGATGGAATAGTTGATACAGAGCTGATACTCGTAGAGAGTGAGCACAGTGCTATGAGCACTTGTATAGGAGCATCTGCAGGTGGTGGAAGGGTTGTAACGGCAACAAGCAGCCAGGGGCTTGCACTCATGTGGGAGATGCTCTATATCGCCTCTGGCCTCAGGCTTCCGATAGTCATGCCCGTTGTAAACAGATCCCTTTCCGCCCCCATCAATATCCACTGCGACCACTCCGACGCCATGGGTGCAAGGGACTCGGGCTGGATCCAACTCTGGTCTGAAAATGCACAGGAGGCTTACGATAACACCCTTCAGGCCTTCAGGATTGCCGAACATATGGATATAAGGCTTCCCGTTATCGTGTGCATGGATGGCTTTATAATAGGCCATTCTATACAAAGGATAGAGTATCTCGAGGATGAGGAAGTCAAAAAATTTGTTGGTGAATTTAAGCCCTTAAACCCACTTCTCGACATCGATAACCCAAAAAGTTATGGACCTCTCATTCTCCCTGATCTTTATCATGAATATAAACGTGCCCAGCACGAGGTGATGACAAAGGTTAAAGATATAGTCCTCGATGTGGCTGAAGAGTTTGAAAAAATAGGCGGAAGAAGATATGGTCTATTCGAGGCCTACAGGCTCGATGATGCTGAAACAGCTCTTGTGATATTAAATTCTGCAGCCGGCACCTCAAAGGATGTTATAGATGAATTTAGAGAGAGGGGAATAATGGCCGGGCTTTTAAAACCACGGCTCTTCAGACCTTTCCCATATGAGGAGGTTGCTAATGCCTTAAAACATCTCAAGGCTATCTGCGTTCTGGACAGAGCAGATTCTTTCGGTGGTTATGGTCCTCTGTTCATGGAGGTCAGCTCTGCCCTTTATCAAGTTAGAGAAAGGCCGCGAATGATAAATAAGATATACGGTCTGGGTGGTAGGGATTACCTTCCCCAACATGCAGAGCAGGTCTTATCAGAGCTTGTAGAAATAGCAAAGACGGATAAAGTGGAAATTATAAAGGAATACATCGGGGTAAGAGAGTAAATAGTCATAAGTTATAAGTTATAAGTTATAAGAAATTAATACTAATAACTAATAACCATTAACTAATAACTAAGTAGGTGAATAAGATGGCACCAGTTCGTACATTACCAGTTCTCACATTAAAGGAACTCTCAAAAAAAGAAGACCTCTTTACACACGGTCACAGATTGTGTTCAGGCTGCGGTGCACCGATAGTGGTAAAGATGGTCCTTTTTGCTTCAGATCACCCAGTAGTTGCCTGTTCTTCAACAGGGTGTCTCGAGGTCTCATCCTGTATCTCACAGCATACGGCATGGAAGATCCCCTGGATACACAGTGCCTTTGAAAATGCTGCTGCAACGGTTGCAGGGGTAGAATCAATGTACAGGGTCCTAAAAAAGAAGCATAGGATAAATAAGGAAATAAAGTTTGTGACCTTCTGCGGTGATGGCGGAACCTATGATATAGGACTACAGAGTCTGTCGGGTGCGATGGAGCGCGGACACGACATGCTCTATATCTGCTATGACAATGGGGCGTATATGAATACCGGGATACAGCGCTCGAGTGCCACTCCACTCGGTGCAGACACCACAACATCTCCAGTCGGCAGTGTTATCCCTGGAAAGACTCAACAGAGAAAGAATCTAACAAGGATTATGGCTGCACATGATATCCCGTACGTAGCTCAGGCATCTATAAGCCATTGGCTTGACCTCATGAAGAAGGTGCGAAAGGCACTCGAGATAAAAGGCCCGAAGTTTATGAACATCCTCTCACCCTGTAACCGTGGCTGGAGGTCGAGGACCGATGATGCCATCCTGTTGAGCAGGCTCGCTGTAGATACATGTTACTGGCCGCTTTACGAGGTAGAAAATGGAGCTATAAGGATAACCTTTAAGCCAAAGGAGAAAAAGCCTATTGTAGATTTCCTTAAACCACAGGGGAGATTCAAACACCTCTTCAGACCTGAAAATGAATGGATAATAAAAAAGTTTCAGGAAGATGTAGACAGAGAGTGGGAAAGATTACAAAAAGAGGCACTTCCATGAAATTAAGAAAATTTTTGATGGACGGTAGGGGATTCGAACCCCCGACTTCCACGTTGCGAACGTGGCGCTCTCCCAACTGAGCTAACCGCCCATATTTTGTTGTACTAGTGCCGTTACAACTATTTACTTCCAAAGTCTAATTTTACTTTGCAGGGCATATACATAATTATTATATGTCTCTAATTTTGGGTGTATCAAGTTGTAACGGCACTAGTCTAAATAATTATAAAACCCTATTAGCTATCTCCACAAGTAAGTTTTACCCAAATCCAGCGATAAACGTGCAAACCATTGCTATTGTGTCACCCTGAGCGTGTCGAAGGGTGACACTGATGTCATGGTTCGACTGGCTCACCATGACATTATCGCTTCATTACGACAAATTTATCGCTGGATTTGGGTTTTACTTAATTCACTCCTTGAAAACCTTCACCCATTTTAAGTAATATCTCTTTTACCCCGTTAGAAAGCCGCCATTTACCCATTGGATAGTAAACATCCTACGGGGTTTATGGCAGGATGGTATAATAAAATTTTAATTCCTTATAGAAAGGGCGGGGTTAAAGCCCCATCCTTTCTAACGGGGGTTACATGCAGAAATTGATCAAGGATTTAATCCAGAAAAACAATACCAAGATACTCCTCATCGTCCTTGATGGACTCGGGGGTTTGCCGGTAAAAGGGAAGACAGAGCTCGAAGTTGCACAGATACCTAACCTCGATGCTCTTGCAACACAATCAGCCTGCGGGCTCCACATTCCCATTGCCATGGGAATAACTCCCGGAAGTGGGCCTGGACACCTGTCCCTCTTCGGCTACGACCCGATAGAATGGCAGATAGGGAGGGGAGTGCTTGAGGCACTCGGCCTTGGAATAGAGTTAAAGAAGACGGATATAGCCTTACGGGCAAATTATGCAACTGTAGAGGGAGGAATTGTTAAAGACAGGCGCGCAGGGAGGATTCCTACAGAGGAAAACAAAGAGATCACAGAGAGACTTCAGGAGAAGATTAGGAAAATTGATGATGTAGAAGTAATTTTTGCTCCCGGGATGGAGCACAGGCTTGCCATCGTGCTGAGGTTCCCAGAGCCTCTACCAAAGGGTTCTGCCTCAATAAAAGACACTGACCCACAGAAAGAGGGGAAACCCCCCATCAGCGTCACTCCTGGAATGCCACAGGCAAAAGGGATTGCAAAAATTGTTGAGAAATTAATCTCCCTTATTTCAGAGACCATAAAAAACGAAAGGAAGGCAAATTTCATTCTCCTCCGTGGTTTTTCACAGGTGCCTGATATTCCTCATTTTGAGGAAGTCTACGGGCTTAAACCACTTGCTATAGCAACATATCCGATGTACAGAGGGCTTGCAAAACTGATAGGTATAGATGCACCAGCCATCACAGGAGATATTGAGGAGGAGATTGATTTCCTAAAAAAGAATTATAATGGTTATGACTTCTTCTTCTTGCATGTGAAAAAGATTGACTCTTATGGTGAGGATGGAAACTTCGAGGGCAAGGCCTCGAAGATTGAGGAATTTGATAAGGCCCTGCCAGAAATTCTCGGTCTTAACCCTGATGTACTCATAATAACAGGAGACCATTCAACTCCTTCTGTCCTGAAGAGCCATAGCTGGCATCCTGTGCCTCTCCTTTTAAGGTCCCCCTATGTGCTCGGCAACATATGTAAGGCCTTCACCGAAAGGGAATGTATAAAGGGGGAGCTTGGTATCTTCCCCACAGTTAATCTCATGCCATTAGCCCTCGCAAATGCTGGCAGACTCAAGAAATTCGGTGCATAGGCATGAAAAATAACCAATCACCAAGCACCAATAACCAGATAATAACCAATGACCAAATCACAAATAACCAAACAAATTTGTGTTTGATTATTGGAATTTATTTGGTAATTGGAATTTGGTTATTGGGATTTAACACATGATAGATACCCACTGCCATCTCGAGATGGATGAATTTAACCAAGACAGAGAAGAAGTGATCAAGAGGGCAAAAGATGCAGGTATCGAGGCAATCATAACAATAGGCTCTGATTTAGAGAGCAACATAGGAGGGCTTGAGCTTTCGGAAAGATACGATTTCATTTTCGCAACCGTCGGAATCCACCCCCATGATGCAAAAGACTTCTCTGAGGATATTTACCGCAAGCTCAAGGAGTGGGCATCAAAGGAGAAGGTGGTTGCCATAGGAGAAACGGGCCTCGACTATCACTATGAAAATTCACCGAGGGAGATCCAGAGGGATGTTTTCAAAAGACAATTGACCCTCGCAAAAGAGACAGGTCTCCCGGTGGTCATACATAGCAGAGAGGCAAAAAAAGATACCCTCGATATCATAAGGGAATCAGGAATAAATAAGGGAGTTTTACATTGCTTTTCCGGAGACATGGATATGGCAGAGAAGGCTATGGCAATGGGGTTTCACATATCCATAGCAGGACCTGTTACATTTAAGAATGCACGGAGGCCAAAGGAGATTGTAAAGACCATACCTGATGATTATCTGCTCATCGAAACAGATGCACCGTATCTCGCACCAGAGCCTTTTAGGGGAAAGAGGAATGAGCCCTCTTATCTCATATATACAGCGAAGATTATTGCAGAGCTAAGGGGCATAAACATAGAAGACCTCGCAAGGATTACGACCCTGAATGCAAAAAGGCTTTTCGGGATAAGTAAGATACCGGAGGTAGGTGAGATAACTTACAAAATAAGGGATAACCTTTATCTTAATATCACAAACCGATGCACAAACAGTTGCTCCTTCTGCGTGAGATTCATCACAGACTATGTGAAAGGCCACAACTTAAGACTTTCACGAGAACCAGCGGAGGAAGAACTTAAAATTGCAATAGGTGATCCATCACGATACAGAGAGATTGTATTCTGTGGTTATGGAGAGCCTCTCATGAGGCTCGATCTGGTTAAGGGTCTTGCAAAATGGGTAAAGCAGAGCAAAGGGATGGTGAGGATAAATACAAATGGACATGGAAACCTCATAAATGGGAGAAACATCCTTCCAGAACTCGAAGGCATTGTTGATAGTATCTCTGTAAGCCTCGATGCACATGATGAAGAGACATACAACAAGATCTGCAAACCTGTTTATAGAAATGCCTTCAGAGAGGTCATCGAATTTATAAGAGAGGCGAAGAAGTATATACCCCTTGTTCAGGCAACAGTGGTTGAACTTGAGGGTGTGGATATCGGAAAGTGTCGGGAAATCACTGATGAGCTTGGGGTTAAGCTCAGGATAAGGAAGCTCCATGTAACAGGTTAACAGTTTAAATCACCAATAACCAAATCCCAAATTCCAAATAAATTCTAATATCCACGCACCAATAACCAAACACTAAAACAGGACATATACTTTTTCACTGGTTATTGGAATTTGGTTATTGATTATTATTTCCCAAATCCAGCGATAAACGTGCAAACCATTGCTATTGTGTCACCCTGAGCGTGTCGAAGGGTGACACTGATGTCATGGTTCGACTGGCTCACCATGACATTATCGCTTCATTACGACAAATTTATCGCTGGATTTGGGTATTTGGTCATTGGGATTTGGAATTTGGTTATTTGTTGAAAAACTCAAGGACTTTGTCGATCGCTATCTCTCCCTGAGTCCCATCTGAAAGGCGTTTCCATTTCAATTTCCTGGAGCTGACCTCATCATCACCCATTATCAGGACATACTTTGCTGATAATCTATCTGCCCTTCTCAGTTGACTCCTTAAAGAATGAGCAGCGTAACTGATTTCTACCCATATTCCCCTCTCCCTTAGCTTATTTGCAATAAGGAGTCCTTCTTTCTCTGCAGATGCTCCGATTGTTGCAATAAAAACCTTCGGTGCAAGGATTTCAAGCTTATCTGAAGATTTAAGCAATTCTACAATCCTCTCTATCCCTATGGCGAAACCAATCGCAGGTGTAGGAGGACCCCCGAATTCCTCAACGAGCCTGTCATAGCGACCACCGGCAGCCACTGCATTTTGGGCACCGAGTTGTTTACTTGTGACCTCAAAGGTAGTCCTCGTGTAATAATCGAGTCCCCTGACCATATCGGGGTTTATGACATAAGGAAAATCAAGCAATCTTAGCAGTGATAGAAGTGCATCAAAGTGTTCCCTACAATCCTTGCAGAGAAAATCTGTAACCCTGGGAGAACCCACCCTGAGCTTTATGCATTCTTTTACCTTACAATCGAGTATTCTGAGAGGGTTTAACTCATATCTCCTTTTACAATCAGGGCAAAATCCGTTAATCCTGCCTGAAAAGAAATTCAGAAGGGCCTTCCTGTAATCAGGCCTGCATTTCTCGCAGCCGATGGAATTCACCTCGAAAGTAAGCCCCTCGAGACCGAGTCTTTCAAGGAGAAATCTGAGCATGGATAGTATTTCAGCATCTATCTTCGGATCAGATATCCCTAATGCCTCAACACCTATATGATAGAACTGCCTGAAACGGCCTTTTTGGGGCCTTTCATACCTGAACATGGGTCCTGAATAGAAAAATTTCTGTGGCGAAGGAAGATTATAGAGGCAATTCTGTACATAGCATCTCACAAAGGGGGCTGTTCCCTCTGGCCGAAGGGTAATACTTCTGCCCGCCTTATCAGAGAACGTATACATCTCTTTTTCTACAATATCAGTATTTTCACCTATACTTCTTGTGAATATATCAGTCACCTCTATAATAGGTGGACGTATTTCCTGAAAACCATATGCAGAAAATACGTCCTTTGCGACTTCTTCAACCTTCTGCCATATGAATATTTCGGGTGGAAGGATATCCTGGACACCCCTAAGGGCTCTATATCGTTCGGCTGAGCTCACAACGAAACCTCGTCATTCTTCCTTCATACCTCTTCCTTCTTCCTCCCTCTCTTTATCAAACTCGAGCATCTTCAGATGACCCTCGATTAACCTCCTGAGTTCTTCCTTAAAGTGGCGCCTTATTCCCTTCAAATCAACGATATCCTCATGAATCTTTATAACCTTCTCCTGCGCCTCCTTTATCACAGCATCTGCCTTTAGTTCAGCCTCCTTCACGATGAGTTCTGCCTCTTTCCTTGCATTAGTCTTATACTCCTCAACCATCTGCTGGGCAGTCACAAGTGTCTCCCTTAAAGCAGTCTCCACGTCCCTATACTCTTTAATCTGGTTCTCCAACCTTATCACGTTCTCCTTGAGTGATGCATTCTCCCTGAGCAGGTCTTCCATCTCCTCCCTGATTACTTCGAGAAATGCATATACCTCTTCAACATCAAACCCCCTGAACTTCATGGGAAACTGTTTCTGCTGGATATCAAGCGGTGTTATCCTCATACAATGCCCCCTCTTTTTAGTTTATAGGCAAGCTCTATTAAAGAATTTATCAGAAATTTCCGAGTAAATATAATAGCAAGAATTACTATGAGAGGAGAAATGTCTATAGGACCAAGTCTGAAACCGATAAGCCTCCTTATAGGCATGAGAACAGGCTCGGTAACTGAATAAAGGAATCTGACAATCGGACTATAGGGATCAGGATTAACCCAGCTTATCACTGCCGAAATAATTATTATCCACATATAGACAGTAAGCATTATGTCGAGTATATTAGCTATAGCAAGTAATAAATTGGCAAATATAAACATTCTTATCTTACCTCCTTCCTAATTCCCTTGCCCTATTGGTTGCTGACTCGATTGCAGCAATAACCATATCCCTAAATCCTCTTTCCTCAAATACCTTAAGACCTGCTGCTGTGGTACCTCCTGGTGATGTTACCATCTCCCTAAGCCTCGAAGGGCTCATATCGGTATCAAGCAATCTTGCAGTGCCAAGCAATGTCTGAACTGCAAGTGTAGTAGCATCCTCCTTCTCGAGCCCCATTCTGACAGCACCTTCTATCATCGCCTCAAGAAAATATGCAAAAAATGCAGGCCCGCTTCCTGAAAGGGCTGTCACAGCATCCATATATTTTTCCGGAAACACCAGCAGTCTTCCAATGGACATGAAAATATCCTTTATAACGCCCATATCCTTATCATGGATGCATTCGAGCATCGACATAACAGACATTCCTTCCTGGATGAGTGCAGGGGTATTAGGCATCACCCGGATTATTTTGGGGGTCTTGAGCCTCGATGAGAGATACGAGAGTGTTATGCCTGCAGCAATTGATACCACTGTTTTATCTTCCGAGATTACATCGGATATATCATCAAGAACACTGTCCATATCTTGAGGCTTGACAGCGATTATTATAATATCACAATTCTCGGCTACATCCTTATTCTTTGGGGTAGTCTTTATAGTGAATGTCCTTTCGAGATACGCTCGCCTCTCCTCCCTCGGCTCAGAGGCCATAATATTCATAGCATGTTTATCAGCTATTCCCTTGATAATCGCCTCTGCCATGTTCCCACCACCAATAAAACCGATCATCTCATCTCCTTATTGCTTTTAAATAATGCATTCCGCTACTTGCACTACCACACGCAATTACATTTTATTCTTTTATAATCCATTTTTAGGTTTTTCCACATCGCCATTGTTTCTTTACAAAGAACAATCTTATCATAATTATATTTTGATTTCAGGTACTCTATTATAGCGAAGTACATTGCAAATCGTGTCTGAAAATCAATCTTTTTGCCCCAATTAGAAGATTCTCTCAAGTACTTAACCCAACTTTTATCTGAGGAGCCATTTA
>JASEEX010000037.1 GCA_030019415.1 Thermodesulfovibrionales bacterium | reverse complement strand
AGGGCTTAGGAAGACAATAGATTGGTATGTTTCAATTAGATAAACCAGATAGCTACTGAAAATATGGGATGTGTCCCTAATTTCCACCCTCCTGCTCCCCATAAAGAATTTCTACCGTCGAATCAAAATCATACACTATGTTGTCCCGCTTGTGCTTCAGTCTTTTCTTTACAAGCCTTATGTCAGCTGCCTTTAGACCTTTTATATCCCCCTCGCCTTTAAACCTCTTTAAATCCTTGTTTAATGTCGTATAGTCAGGCAGTTTCTCCATCTTAAGTTTCTCTGTTATTAGATTCTCATGCTCAAGTATCTCAAAATGTTTTGTCCTCTCCATTCCTAAAATATACCCGTCTATGAGATACCTTAATATAAAAGGGAAATCATAAGTTGACCACTCAGCCTTCTGTATATCTATGCATTCACCCAAGATGGTCTCCAATCTCTTTGTCTCTATAAAATCAGCAAGAAGATTATATCCACCAAATACTGTCGCATTTTTGAGTGTAAATTCCTCTCTTATCTTTCTGGTTGTGTCAGGCTTTCTTTTGTGATATATTGTTTCTATATTCACTTTTTAAGTGCTCCTTTCTGTGGTGAGATTTTTAATTGCATAAAGTCTTATACCGCAGAAGGAGCACATTTTTCAAGGGTTTTTACGCAATTGTTTACAATGATGCAACATCTTAAAATTCAACCCTTGCGTAATCCGGGATAAATTAAAGAAGGAGGTAGAACATCTGAAGAGGATAATAAATGAAAAATGAAGGTTTGACCCTAATTTTTTGCCCCATTCAGGGAAACGTCTTTACAGAAACGGTGGCAATGTGATTTTGGATAGGAATACAGCGATCAAGTTCCGAAGCCGAAAGACTGATTGCCGGATATGCGAAGTGCGAGAGAAATGTTTGAGGAATCCTGATACAAGTGAAGTGCGCCAGGTATGCTTCATTCAGGGGTGCTTGGCAAGCATTACCGAAACCTTCACTGAGAAGATGAGGCAGAAAATAGATTCGATAAAAGGTAGGCTGATCTATAACAGAAGACTCGGGATATCCGAACCTCCCTTTGCGCATATCAAATCCATACTGGGTTTGGATAGATTCACCCTCCGGGGGAAACGAAAGGTGAATACGCAATGGCTCTTGTACTGTATTACTCACAATCTCAAAAAAGTGCACCGATATGCGGAAGAATTTGTATGAGGGAAATGAAAAGCAGGAGAAATGAAGTAGAATATAGTAAGAACATGATGAGTAAACTATACTTAAAACGTGGCCGAGGTAATAAAAGGGGTATTCGGACAAAATAAACCTAGAAATAATTGATTATAATTTTCAGGTGGAGCGGATAAATTTTTAAAAACTGACTTTTTCTACAGACTCGTTAGACATAAAAAAAGATAATCATGACAACCTATAACTTTTTCTTTCCGAACGGTATCTCATATAAACAACTATATTCGGCTCCCATGGGCTTTAATTCGCTTTTCATCAGTTTTATACCTTCGACAGTTACACTGCCAAAGTCTTTTTCCTTAAAATTATCGAGTTCATTGATCAGATTTGCCATTCCTTTCTGAGAGCGTACCCTTCCGAGTGTCAGATGGGGATGAAATTCTTTGTCTTCCCTTTGATAGCCTATCAATGCCAAAGAGTATTCGATATCCCTTTGAAGTCTTTTAAGTATCTCTGAATCTTCCACCCCAACCCATATCACCCTCGGGTATCTTCTGTTTGGAAACACTCCGATATTACATATTTTAATACAAAAGGGCTCATAAGATAATACTATATCAGACAGGGACTCACCTATCTTAGGTAACAGCTCTTCGGGTGTCTTGCCGAGAAATTTGAGTGTAAGATGGAGGTTTTTACATGTTACCCACTTCACATCTACATTGTATTTTTTCAGGATTTCAATAAGCCCGCCAATATTTCCTTTTATTTGCTCAGGTATTTCTATTGCTATAAAACACCTCAGGTACATTTTAGAGTTCTAATTAATAAGTTTCCATATCTGTAGAATTAAATTTGTATATATGGCCGCCACAATATCATCTGCCATTATACCCTCCCCCCCGCTTAGAACGAATCCTATCTTTTTTATCGGAAACGGTTTTAGTATATCGAAAAACCTGAATAAAAAAAAGGCCGTTAAGGCATAGCCTATGCTGAATGGGACAAGGACTACAGAAAGGAGGTAGCCGCAAAATTCATCTATAACTATATGCCTGCTGTCCTTACTATTCAAAAGCCTTTCGGCATGACGGGAAGATATAACGCCAACGGGTATGAGGAGAAATAATATAATGATGTGAATAAAAGGTGATGGCTTTAAGAGAATGAAGAAAGTAAAGGCGACTAAAGAGCCGAAGGTCCCAGGTGCAAAAGGAAGATAACCTATGAAACCGAGGGTGGCTATATATTTTAGGACGACCATTTCCTCACCCTCATGGATATATCAGCTGGAGCCTCTGTACTGCTGTGGTCTTTCCTGTTTTACCATCAATCTCAACAATAACAGCAGAGAAGATACCCTCACCCCTGGCTGTCTCAAATCGCGCAGGCATATTTGTTAAAAATCGCTGTATGACCTGTTCTTTTTCTATACCAATTATAGAGTTGTAGGGACCTGTCATTCCTACATCTGTTATGTAGGCTGTCCCACCGGGCAATATCCTTTCGTCGGCGGTCTGGACATGCGTATGGGTTCCGATGACAGCGCTTACCTTGCCATCCATAAAATAGCCAAAAGCCATCTTCTCAGAGGTTGCCTCTGCATGAAAATCTACGATAATCATCTTTGTTATAAGGCCTATCTTCTCTACTTCCTCTTTGCCAGTCCTGAAGGGACAATCTATATTTGACATAAAGACCCTTCCGGATATATTAATCACCCCTACCTTTTCACCACTGGGAAGTGGATAAATTATACTCCCGTAACCGGGCACCCCCGGGGGATAGTTTAAAGGCCTGAGTACCCTGCCTTCCTTTGAGATCTGGGCGACAAACTCCTTCTTATCCCATACGTGGTTTCCTGTAGTAATTATGTGTACACCATAGCTTAAAATCTCAGAGACTACTTTACCTGTTATCCCAAAGCCGCCCGCTGCGTTCTCGCCATTTGCAATTACTAAATCTATCTTATATCTGTCAACAATTGTAGGAAGCAACGCCTTTGTCGTTATCCTGCCCACCTTGCCCACTATGTCACCGACAAAAAGTACTTTCATGTTGAGAGTTAAGAGTGAGGGAAGGCTGGGGAAGAATTTTTATACGACACCTTAAAGTAAAACCTTTTTGAGGCGTAAATGAATAAACCTTTAATTTTTAAGGCACTCACGACTGCCATATAAATAATCTGTCGATTATAATCCGCCTGAGGCGGACTGAGACAGCCTTCCCTATTACCTTTTTAAAGTTGTTATTTTGCATATTCCACATATCTTGACTCTCTGATAACGGTAACCTTTATCTGGCCTGGATACGTCATCTCTGACTCTAATTTTTTAGCGAGCTCCTTGGACATTATAGAGGACATTTCATCACTCACATCTTCAGGCTTTACTATTATCCTTAATTCTCTCCCTGCCTGGATTGCATAACACTTCTCAACCCCTTTATAGGAGAGGGCCATCTGCTCAAGTTTCTCAAGGCGCTTAAGATAACTCTCTATGCTCTCCTTTCTTGCGCCCGGGCGTGCAGCCGACAGGGCATCGGCGGCAGCCACAAGGGCAGCCTCGACAGTGGTTGGATCCCCTTCTCCGTGGTGTACTAATATGGCATTTATTACCTTCTGATTCTCTCCGTATTTCTTTGCTACGTTTGCACCAATCTCCTGGTGTGACCCTTCTACTTCACGGTCTACCGCCTTTCCGATATCATGTAAAATGCCCGCCCTCTTTGCAAGTTTTATATCTACTCCGAGCTCACCAGCCATTATACCTGCGAAGTATGCTACCTCCCTTGAATGTTGAAGGACATTCTGACCGTAAGATGTCCTGTATTTGAGCCTACCGATGAGTTTTATCAGTTCAGGGTGTATGCCAGAAAGCCCGAGGTCGAAAACGGCCCTCTCCCCTTCTTCCCTGATGTGTGTCTCAACCTCCTTCCTTGCCTTTTCAACTATCTCCTCGATCCTTGTGGGGTGTATCCTCCCGTCTGTTATTAGCCGTTCAAGAGAGAGTCTTGCAATTTCACGCCTGACAGGATCGAAGGCGGAGAGTGTTACCATCTCTGGTGTATCGTCTACAATCAGGTCGACACCTGTTGCAGCCTCAAGGGCCCTTATATTCCTACCTTCCCTGCCGATTATTCTACCTTTCATTTCATCATTAGGGAGGGTTACAGCAGTTACGGTTGCATCTACAACATAGTCACTTGAGTACCTCTCTACAGCAAGGCCTATTATCTCCTTCGCCTTTTTCTCTGCACTTTCTTTTGCCTCATCCTCCATCCTTTTGATAAGTTTAGCGGCCTCAAACCTTGATTCTTGTTCTGTTCTCCTTAAAAGCTCTTGTTTTGCCTCTTCTGAGCCTAACCCTGATAGCTTCTCCAATAATTGTGTCTGGTCTTTTATCAACTGGTTGTAACGGGCTTCCTTCTCCTGAATAATACGTTCCTTTAAGTTATAATCCTCCTCTCTTTTGGATAACTCCTGTTCTCTCTTTTCAAGTTGGTCAAACCTTTTGTCAAAGGTTTCCTCTTTCTGCCTTAACCTTCTTTCGAGATGATTCAACTCGGAACGTCTCTCCTTTAGCTCCTTTTCGACCTCTGATTTGGCCTGATAGACAATATCCTTAGCCTCCAGGAGTGCCTCTTTTTTAATCTTCTCAGCCTCTCTTTGTGACTCCCCAATTATCTTTATTTTTTCCTTTTCTGTTTCTATTTCTATAGCGGCTCTCTTGCTCTTTAGACTTGCCCGGTGGATAAGACTCAGAACTAATCCTACGATAAGCCCTGTAAATACTGCTATCAGTAAATATCCTGTATGAACCATTTTTATTTCAAACCCCCTTCCTCTGTCCTCCTGCAAACGGAGGAATTCCTTCATGAGGCCTAAAGCCCTTTTTTAGAACTCTGCTTATGTGGCTGGGTTATGACTTCAATAAGTCCTGAGACAAACTCAGGATTGGAGGTGAGAAATCCTTAATCTTGAAGGTAATTTTCCATCTAATCTCTATCATAGAATTATTTATAATCCTCCATAAAGGCATAGACACTACAAAAACCAGCCACATAGCTAAAATAAACCCGCCCTGCCGTGTAAAGGAAGAATTAGATCCGCCTATACTATATAATTAGGTGGGTGCCCTGAAGAAGGCTTTAGGCTTCCCCGCGCCGATCCTTGTCAGAAGGCTTAATAACAAACTACCCTGATAACAAGGGTTGGTGCGGGGCATGCACACTGACTCCTTACGAAGGCTCCCAAAAGACCTAATTTGCCGGATCAACTCTTCATCCATCACCAACAGGGCAGGCAACTACCCTGAATTTGCACCTCCGCCTAAAATAGGTGCATCAACCTTATCTATACTAAAATATCACAAATAGCATATTAGGGCAAGAGAAAACTCAGTCTCTTCAGTCTTCATGTCTCCAAACCGTTCTTGTCAATAAGATTTTTGCCTTGTATTAGGAACAAATTTTTAATAAACTATTAAAAAAGCTGTCATTCCGAGCGAAGCGAGGAATCTCGCTCCTCGCAATGACAAAAGGATGCAGGGGTATATAGAATGAAGGCCTTAATTTTAGCTGGTGGAGAAAATAAAAGGCTCCCGGTAATAAAGGGCTTTCTCGAGATAGAGGACAGGAGGATTATTGAGTCCAATATTGAACTCCTCAACGGAATCTTTGATTGTGTTATTATAAGCACCAATAACCCCGAGTGCTATTTCTACCTCGGTGTACCGATGGTCGGAGATATAGCGAAATATAGAGGACCCATGACAGGGATACTTTCAGCCCTGGTAAGTCTGGAAGCTCCTGAGCTCTTTGTTACTGCATGTGATATGCCCTTTATAAAGCCAGAACTTATAAGATATATCGTTGATAAATGGGCGGAGAGCTGGGATGCTGTAATTCCTATCTTCGATAATAAGCCCCAACCACTTTTTGGTATATATTCAAAGAAGCTTGTAAAGGAGATGGAAAACAACATAAGAAGAGGTATCAGAAGCCTTGGGGAATTTCTAAAAAAAATAGACGTCCTTTATATAAGCGAAGAGGAGGTGAGGGCGATAGATCCAGATGGGAGGTCCTTTGTAAATATAAACACCCTTGAAGATTTTGAGAAGGAGATGAGGGCAAAGCAAGCCCGTTTAATATAAAAAGACAAATTATAATAGGGGGAAAATATGTTTGGTTTAGGGATGCAGGAGCTAATCATCATACTTGTAATAGTTCTTGTTCTGTTTGGTGCAACAAGATTACCCGAGATTGGCAAGGGTATAGGACAGGCAATCAGGAATTTTAGAAAAGGTATGTCTGAACCTGACGAGATAGATGTAACGCCAAAGAAAGAATCTAAAAAAGAAAAGATAGAAAAAAAAGAAGAGGCAGAGAAAAAGGAAGGTGAATAGGGGAGCGATTGCAGAGATTAATCTCTCTGCAATAGCGCACAATCTTGAGATTGTTAAAAGGGTTTCTAAAGACAGTGCAGTAATAGCTGTTGTAAAGGCAGATGCCTATGGTCATGGCTGCAGAGAAATTTCAAAGAGATTGATCAAAGAAGGCGTCTCTTACCTCGCAGTTGCATATACAGGTGAGGCTATACTGCTTAGAGATGCAGGTATCACTGCACCAATAATAGTCCTTTTTGACCGCGAAGATATTGAGGGTTTTTTTGATTTCGATCTCGTACCGGTCATACATGACATAACTACCGCATTGGCCCTATCACGTGTAGCAAGAGGGAGGAGAACCACAATAAAGGTTCACGTGAAGGTAGATACAGGAATGGGAAGACTTGGGCTGAGTAGTAACCATCTAATTGAGAATCTGGTTAAAATTGCAGATATGGAGGGCATAGAGCTGGCTGGACTTATGAGCCACTTTTCGGATGCAGACCTTTCAGATAGGTCATATGCGGCTGTGCAGCTCGAAAGATTTAATAAGATAAGAGAGGCTTTATTCAAGAAATTGAATAAAAAGATCTTTTCGCATATAGCAAACAGTGCAGCAGCCCTCGCTTTTGAGGATGCCCATCTTGATGCAGTGAGGCCAGGGCTCATGCTTTATGGGTACTCTCCCCTTGGTCAGAACAAAAATACCGAACCTATAAACCTAATACCAGCAATGAAGGTAAAGACAAAAATCCTCTGTATAAGAAACCTTCCGCCTGATTCCCCGATAAGCTACGGCAGGACATTTGTAACAAAGCGACGGAGTAAAATAGGTGTGCTACCTGTGGGTTATGCAGATGGTTATGACAGACTTTTTTCTAATAATGCAGAGGTGCTTGTTAGAGGAAGGCGCGTACCTGTTGTGGGGAGAATATGTATGGATATCACAATGGTTGACCTTACCGAGGTCGAGGATGTAAGAGAAGGTGATGAAGTGGTTATCCTTGGACAGCAAGGAGATGAGTCAATAACCGCCCATGAACTTGCATGTAAAGCAAGGACAATACCGTATGAGATACTCACATCACTCGGCAGCCACTCAAGAAAGGAATACATTTACCCCGTTAGAAAGGGGGGCTTTCTAACTGGGCAAATGTTTAAAGAAAGGAGGTGAATAAAATGAGGATACCCTTTATGAGGCATGTGGCATGGTATCTAGTTATAGCGATGTTCATAATAGGCATTGCGCCAAGGGTGGACGCAGGCCTCGCAAAGTCAGAAACGATCCCTCTCGCACATATAGACAGAACCGCTGACCTTGAAAAAATACAGAAGTTCCTGGAGATAAAGGCAATAAGTAAAAGGCTTGAGCAGTTAGGGCTTACACAGGATGAGATTCAGAAAAGGCTTAACCAGCTTAGCGACCTGCAGATCCATCAGATCGCCCTTCAATTAGATGACCTTAAGATCGGAAAAGACGATGTCCTCGGGGTAATCATTGCACTTCTTGTGATTGCAATACTCGTTGTCCTGCTGTTACAGCTTACAGGGCATAAGGTTATTGTAACGAAGTAATATAGAGAAAAAGGAGACATAAGGTATAGGATAGTAAAGACATATTGGTTTTACTATATTTCTTTACTATGTATATTTTGGGGATGAAGGAAGAAGGTAGAAGGCAAAAATATAGAAAAATGGGAAACTTCATCCCTCATCCCTTTTTCTTCATAGCCGTTATTATTGTTTTATTGCTTTCCTGTGCCACTGTTAATAATATCCCGGAGTCCAGCCAGAGCCATATCATCGAAAATGTACCTTTTTATCCACAGACGACCTATCAATGCGGTCCGGCATCCCTTGCAGGAGTGCTTGACTACTGGGGGATTAAGGTAAACCCTGATGAAATTGCCGGAGAAATCTATAGCGAATCTGCAAGAGGGACACTAAACATTGATATGGTTCTTTATGCTCAGGGGAAGGGATTGAAGGCAACTCAATATGATGGCAGTATGGAGGATCTGAGAAAAAATATAGAGTCTGGCCATCCGATCATTATCCTCATTGATTATGGCTTTTCTCTCTATCAGGTGAACCACTTTATGGTTGTCATCGGATATAATGAACATGGTGTAATAGTAAACTCGGGAAAGGACAAGGGTAAGTTTATGTCTGAGAAAGATTTTATGCGGTCATGGAAGAAAACAAAATTCTGGACATTGCTCATAAAAAAGTGACGGGTATAATCTGTCTACTGTCTACTGTCTACTGTCTACTGTTTTTTATGGGTTGTGCCCTCCCAAGGATAATAGTTCTTCATGACCCTCTCAGCCCAGAAGAGCATCTTAACTTAGGTGTAACCTATGAAAAAAATGGTGAACTGGATAATGCCCTGAAGGAATATATAAAAGCTTCGAAGAAACTTCCACTGGCATATATTTACATGGGTAACATCTATTTCCAGAAAAATGAATGTGACAAGGCAGAATTCTATTACAAAAAAGCCATCAAAAAAGAGCCCGGGAATGCTGATGCCTACAATAATCTTGCATGGCTTTATTTTATAAAGAGAGAAAACCTTGAGGACGCAGAAAGGCTCGCACTTAAGGCTATAGAACTTAATCCTGCAAAAAAAGCAATTTATATAGATACATTGGAAAAGATTAAAGGCTTAAGGTAGTAATACCCATGCTTTCTGAGAGGGCAAAAAGGATTAAGCCATCACCAACTCTTTCGATAGATGCGAAGGCAAAGGCGATGAAGGCAGAGGGAGTTGACATTGTTAGTTTTGGTGTAGGAGAGCCAGACTTTGATACCCCTGAGAATATAAAAGAGGCTGCAATAAAGGCGATAAAAGAGGGCTTTACAAAATACACCCCTGTTGGAGGTATAGACCCCCTTAAGGATGCGATCATTGAGAAATTCAAGAAAGATAATAACCTGAATTATAAACGTGAAGAAATCATTGTTTCCTGTGGCGCAAAACACAGCCTCTATAATATCGCCCAGGCATTATTTAATCCGGGTGACGAGGTCTTAATCCCATCTCCCTACTGGGTATCTTATCCTGACCAGGTTATGCTCAATGATGCAATTCCTGTTTTTGTAAAGACATACGGGTCTGATTCCTTTATGGTCAGACCCGAGGTGGTCGAATCCCATATCACCAAGAAGACAAAGGCACTGATACTGAATTCACCATCCAATCCTACGGGACTTATATACGACAAAAAGACGCTTGAAAAAATAGCCGAGGTAGTCCTCAGATACGGAGTCTTTGTCATATCCGATGAGATTTATGAAAAACTAACATATGATGGCCTTAAGCATGTAAGCATTGCATCCCTCGACAATGAGATAAAGGCAAAAACAATAGTTGTAAATGGACTCTCGAAGTCTTTTGCCATGACAGGCTGGAGGATTGGTTTTGCAGCGGGTCAAAGAGAGATCATAAAGGCTATGACGAATATACAGAGTCAGTCCACATCCAATCCTACATCCATAGCCCAGAAGGCAGCTATTGAGGCACTTACAGGCCCCCAGGACTTTATCACTATGATGCTTGCTGAATTCGACAGGAGGAGGAGATTGCTTATCAGCGAACTCAATTCTATTCCTGGAATGAGCTGTCTTACTCCAACAGGGGCTTTTTATGCCTTCCCTAACACATCTAAGCTTTATGGCAAATCCATCGGCGACAGAACAATATTATCTTCATCAGACCTATCCCTCTACCTCCTTGAAGAAGCAAAGGTTGCCCTTGTGCACGGAGAGGCCTTTGGCGATGACGATTACATAAGACTGTCTTACGCAACATCTATAAATGAGGTAAAGAAGGGCGTTGACAGGATAAGAGAGGCAGTGAATAGACTTTCTTGAACCCAATTAATCGCTACATTTCACTAAGAACTGTTACCGACAGGAGTAATATTTATGTTGAAAGGGAGAGTCAAAAAGGTATAATAGGTAAGGGCGATGCTAAAATCTATAGGAACTGCTGCAAGAATTGATATAGAAAAACTCCTCAATACAAAGGTCTTTCTTGGGGCTGGGTTTACATACGTGGCTTTCTGGTGGTGCGGGGTAAAGGTTAAAAAAAACTGGAGAAATGATAAACAATTGTTGAAGGAATTGGGGTATAAATAAATGTTAATTCAGATGAAGGTCGAAGGTCTACTTTTTGATCCTCGTAGTAGTATGTATATCCTCCTCCTGAAGGAAATAGATGGGGATGGGACACTACCTATATGGATCGGCAAACCAGAAGCCGATTCAATAGCGCTTGCATTAGGGAGGGTCGTAACCCCTCGACCCCTTACACATGACCTTATAAAGAATATTATTAATGGCCTGAAGGTCAGAATAACAAAGGTTATAGTGACAGAGATTCTGGACAATACATATTATGCCCTTGTCTGTCTGAGTGATGGTAAGAAAGAAACCTTCATAGATTCAAGGCCGAGTGATGCTGTGGCAGTTGCATTGAGGGCTAATTCCCCTATATTTATAGAAGACAGCATTATAGAAAGAAAAAGTGCAGATGAACTCGAGGAGTGGCTTAAGAACCTCAGACCAGAAGACTTCGGGAATATTATGTAATGCTCCGCAGGACTGAAGGTATTGTCTTAAGAACCATTCCTTTTGGCGAGGCAGATCTTATCGTCTCATTTCTTACCCCTGATTCTGGGCTTCTCAAAACCTTTGCAAAAAGTCCACTCAAGACAAAAAGTCGATTTGGAAGTAGCCTTGAACCACTCACACACTCAAGGATTGCATTTTGGGGCAAAGAAGATGCCAGTCTTCCGAGATTGACACAGTCGGATATCATCCACCCCTTCCAATCGATAAGAGATACCCTGAGTTGCTTTCTCAAGGTATCAGAAATAATAGAACTCACCATACAATTTATTCCCGAGAGAGAGGCAAATAAAAAGGCATACTCTTTACTTTTACATACACTGCATGATATCGAGAATGACTGTAATGAAAGCCTCGAAATAATTCACTATAAAATAAAATTCCTTGAGCTTATAGGATACGCCCCTATGCTTGACGCCTGTGGAAGATGTGGGAAGGTCGGAATCGACTCGCAACGAGATGGATATTGTTTTTATGTATCCTGGGGTTGTATCCTCTGTGAAGCCTGTGCAAAATGGATGGACTCACCCGTAAGAATCTCACAAGGAGTTGTAAAACTATACTCGGATCTTCTTACCTGGGACATTGCGAAGATAAAGAGAATCAGGCCTTCCGACATGCTTCTTTCGGAGCTTTCGGATATAATGGACATGCATATAAAACATATGATCACGAAAACACTCAATTCAAGGGCATTTATTCGCTCTCTCACCGGGTTTAGATTTTAATCGGGTTAAAAGGACAATTTTATATTTTAAAATGCACTATGCCTTGGGTAATATATTTCATAGAAACGCTAAATATTCATCTACGAAATTTGTGATATATGCTAAATAATTTTTTTAATCCAAAGTCTATTGCGGTCATCGGGGCATCGAGGACACCGGGAAAAATAGGCTATGATATTCTCAAAAATATAATTCAGTATGGTTACAAGGGAGCTGTCTATCCTGTTAATCCTGAGGCCCAAGAAATTCTGGGTCTAAAGGTATATCCCTCCACTCTGGATGTACCCGGCGAAATTGGGTTAGCAGTGGTGGCGGTCCCTCCACAAAAGGTGTCAGAAGTCATTGGTCAATGCGGAGACAGGGGGATTGATGCTGCTGTAATTATAACTGCAGGATTTAGAGAGAGCGGATCAGAAGGCACTAAGTTAGAGAATGAACTGGTCAAAAGGGCAAAGGAATCAGGGGTCAGGATTATAGGTCCTAATTGTCTGGGCGTGATTGATACCCACTCAAGAGTCAATGCCTCTTTTGCTGCTGGCATGCCGAATAAAGGAAGTATCGGATTCTTCTCCCAGTCTGGTGCACTTTGCATTGCCGTTCTTGATCGGGCCCTGGCTGAAGACATAGGATTCTCAAAATTCATAAGCATGGGGAACAAGGCGGACATCTCAGATACAGACATCATGCTGGCCTTAGCTGAAGATGATAATACAAAGGTTATTTTAGGATATATTGAAGGAGTGAATGACGGCAGAAGGTTTATGGAGGTTGCCAGCCAGATATCTAAAAAGAAGCCACTTATTATATTGAAATCTGGTATTACCAGCTCAGGGGCCAAAGCAGCCTCTTCCCATACAGGAGCACTTGCAGGCCGGGAGGCGGCCTTTGATGCTGCCTTCAAACAAAGCGGGGTTATTCGGGCACATTCGGTTGGTGAACTTTTTAATTATGCCCTGGCTTTTGCCAATCAGCCTCTACCTGAAGGTCCAAATGTGGCCATCATAACTAACTCTGGCGGACCAGGGATTATAGCAGCAGATGCCTGTGAAAGGTCGGACCTCCAGCTCGTTCCCTTACATAAAGAAACAGTAGATGAACTCAGAACTTTCCTGCCGCCTGTTGCATCATTCTATAATCCCGTTGACATTTTAGGAGATGCTACCGCAGAGAGGTATGAAAAAGCCCTTTACACAGTGGTACAAGATGAGAAGGTAAACGGAGTAATAGTTCTTTTGACTCCAACAGCAGTCGTGAACGTAGAAGGTACTGCCAAGGCAATAGCAAACATTGCTAATTTAATTGACAGACCTATCCTTACCTCATTTATGGGGAGAAAGAGTGTTGAATCCAGTTCAAAGATCCTTATGAAGTACAATGTTCCCAATTACAGTTATCCAGAAGAAGCGGTTTCCTCTTTAAATGCTATGTGTCGATATCAGGTCTGGATAAACAGGCCTGATAAGACATACGCCCGTCTTGATGATTTAAAAGAGAAGGTGCTCCACATATTTGAAAAGGTTAGGGAAGAAAAGCGTGAGCGTTTAAGCGAGCCAGAAGTCTATGAGGTTTTAAAGACTTACGGATTTTTGCAGCCAAAGAGTTTGTGGGCCAGAACCTCTGAGGAGGCTGTTGCCGCAGCTAAAAGAATAGGTTACCCTGTGGTCATGAAAATCATCTCACCCCAGATTGTCCATAAGAGTGATATAGGTGGGATCAAAATCAATCTAAATAGCAAAAAGGAGGTAGGGGATGCCTTTTTTGATATCACTACCCGTGTTAAAGACATTATGCCTACTGCCACTATATATGGGGTGATGATTCAGGAGATGATACTTGGTGGAAAGGAGGTAATCATAGGCATAACTAAAGATGCCCAGTTTGGGCATATGATTATGTTTGGACTGGGTGGGATTTACGTGGAGGTCTTGAAGGACACTTCTTTCAGGATTGTACCATTAAGCCATGAGGATGCTCGTGAAATGATTCGGGAAACCAAAACCTTTCCCATTTTGCGGGGGGTTAGAGGAGAGACTGAGGCAGACATCGCAGCCATTAAGAAATCCTTATTAATTTTATCGCAAATGGCTTTAGATTTTCCTCAGATTATCGAGGCTGAGATCAACCCACTCTTGGTTAAGAAACGAGGAGAGGGAGTGGTAGCAATTGATGCACGATTTACCATAGGAGGGGACTAAAATGATTTCTTTATATGTAGGTTCCACATCAGGGTACTCTGGCAAGAGCTTAGTCTCTACAGGAGTAGGTCATAAGTTTAAGAAAGACGGCTTCAGGGTAGGCTATTTCAAGCCTGTGGGTATCTTACCTATTAAGGTTGAGAATATTCTAATGGATAAGGACGCCTGGTTTATTTACAGGGTACTCGAACTAAAAGATCCCATAGCTGAAATATGCCCTGTGGTATTGACCCAGGAGCTTACGGTCAAGGCTTACCTAAAGGACATTAAGGGTCTTTTGGGAAGGATCAAAAGATCCTTCCAGCGATTATCGGAAGATAAAGACATCATGATAATTGGCGGCTATGGCAGCATATATTCCGGGAGTGTTTCAGGCATATCGGGTTTAAAGGTGATAAGGCGCCTCAATGCAAAGGCGGTAATTGTGGTGAAGTATGAGGGTGAGTTTTGTGTGGATTATATCCTCCAGGCAAAAAAGGACCTTAATGATCACTTTATAGGGGTAATATTAAATAAAGTGACTCATGAATATAAGCAAGGTGTAGAGGATTATATTATCCCATTTTTAAAAAGGAAGGGTGTAGATATCATCGGCATACTACCGCATGACTCCATAGTTGGGTCCATTACAGTAGAGGAATTGAATGAAATGCTGGGGGGTAAGGTTTTATGCTGCCATGACAGGCTGAACAATCTGGTGGAGCATTTCTTAATCGGGGCTATGCAAGTAGATAAGGCCACTGAGTATTTTAAAAGGACAAAAAATAATGCGGTTATTGTAGGAGGTGACCGAGCCGATATCCATTTATCCGCCATAGAATCCGGTACCGAATGCCTCGTCCTTACTGGTGAACTCTATCCCAGTGAAATAATTATAGCCAGGGCCGAACAGAGAGATATACCTATTATAGTGGTAAGGGATGATACCTATACTGTAGCCAAGAAGGTGGAAAGACTCTCTGTAAGGTTAAGATTGAGGGACAAGACTAAAGTGGCTCACGGCATGGACCTGGTTATGGAGAATGTGAACTTCCCCTTACTTTATAAAAAGCTGGGAATTAACATTGGGCAATAGCATACCCTAAAAGTGTCCCCATTTTGCTGAATTAAGTCTTGACATAGAAAAGGGCTTTAATATATAAAGAATGTATGGAAATTCCTCTTAAGTTAGAAGATTTCTTCTGTCCCAATGAGGCATGCGATGACCATGGAAAAAGGGGACTTGGAAATATCGTCATTTATGACAGGTACGGAAGAGAGCGCAGGAAACTTCTTAAATGCAAGACCTGTAATTTTAAATTTTCTGAGCGGCGCAGCACATTCTTCTTCGGCCTACATACAAAAGAGTCCAAGATAAAGGAAGTCATCCGTCATCTTCTCAAGGGGATGAGCTTCAGAGAAGCCGCAATTGCATCTGGTCTGGATAAGGACACTGTACAGAGGATATGGAAAAGATTTCTGCTTTATTGTGAGGGGTCTTTAGACAGCCTTTTAACGGAATTCAATATAAAGCTCGAAGACCTTATACTGCTTTTATACAAAAGGACTCAGAAAAGGGTGAGATGAGAAAATGCGCGAGATAAGGATTGCGATTGCCGGAGTCGGAAATTGCGCCAGCTCATTGATCCAGGGCATTGAATATTACAAGGCCTTAGGTGAGGGCCATCCGGATAGGGCCCTTGGCCTGATGCATTATGACCTCGGAGGGTACAGGCCAGGTGATATCCAGATTGTGGCAGCCTTTGATATAGACAAAAGAAAAGTAGGCAGACCTCTAAGGGAAGCTATTTTTGCCAGACCAAACTGTACAAAGGTATTCAATGAAAGCCTGCCAGATTATCCTGTCACAGTCGAAATGGGTGAGGTGTTAGATGGCGTAGCTCCCCATATGGAAGATTATATAGAAGAAAGAAGATTTATTGTTGCCGAAAAGAAGCCTTGTGATGTTGTGGAGGTTTTGAGGGAAAGCGATACCGATATACTACTGAATTACGTGCCTGTAGGATCTGAAAAGGCAACAGCCATTTATGCCGAGGCATGCCTGAAAACCGGTGTTAGTTTAATTAACTGTATTCCTGTCTTCATTGCATCCAGCAAATCCTGGGCAAAACGCTTTGAAGAGAAAAATATTCCGATTATAGGAGATGATATTAAAAGCCAGATAGGCGCTACGATCATTCACCGAACTCTGACGAAGCTGTTTGAAGACAGGGGCGTAAAGATAGACAGTACATATCAGTTAAACATAGGTGGAAATACCGATTTTTTGAATATGCTAAATCACCACAGATTAAAATCTAAGAAGATATCAAAGACAGAGGCCGTTCAGTCTCAACTCCAGAATCCATTAAAAAATGAAAATATCCACATAGGCCCTTCTGACTATGTCCCCTGGCTTATGGACAACAAGATATGTTTTCTCAGAATAGAGGGAAGAATTTTTGGAAACATACCCGTAAGTCTTGAACTCAGACTTTCTGTCGAAGACTCTCCAAACAGTGCAGGGGTTGTTATAGATGCTATAAGATGCTGTAAAATTGCTCGGAACAGAAGGGTAGGGGGGGTGCTCATATCTCCTTCCGCATATTTCATGAAACATCCCTTGGTACAGTTCTCAGATGAAAAGGCACGGGACATGGTAGAGGAATTTATTGCTGGGAAAAGGGAAAAGTAGAAGGTGTTAAGTGCCAAACTCGGTCATTTTCTTGATAGACCTCTCAGACCAATCGTAAAAAGAATCCAATTAAATCCGAATATATTTACAGTGGCAGGTTTTGTTGTGACATGTGTTGCAGCCCTATTCATACCTCATAACTTAAAACTCGGTGGCTTGCTTATTCTCATTGGTGGTCTATTTGATATGCTTGATGGTATGGTTGCACGGACAGGCGGAAAGACCACGAGATTTGGTGCGTTCCTCGATTCTGTACTGGATAGATATTCTGATGCCTTTCTCTTCCTTGCAATCGCATGGTACCTTGCAGAAAAGGGAAACCACACTGGTGCATTTCTTAGCCTTGGGACTTTGATAGGCACATTCTTGATCAGTTATGCAAGGGCAAGATCAGAGGGACTCGGTGAATCCTGCAACACAGGAATTATGGAGAGACCTGAAAGGATCATCCTCCTCATATTTGCAACCCTTACCGGGTGGCTGGTACCAGTATTATGGATAATGCTTGTGCTTACACATGTTACAGTAGTTCAGAGGATATATCATGTATGGAGAGTGATGAATCGGTAAAAGATATACTTAATGATTATAAATGTCATTCCCACGGAAGTGGGAATCCAGAAAAGATGAACAACTGGATTCCTGCTTCCGCAGGAATGACAAAAATGAGCCTTTATGCCAAAATTCTTTATGGTTATAAGAATAATTTTAACTTATTATCGATATATTCAAAATCTTTGCACTGCTTAGTAGGGGAGAGGTATAAGTCACGTTTACTACAAATACCTGCCTCTCCCCTTGCAGTCCCGTATGCAGAGCTTAAGGCATTTAAACCGGGAAAAGCTTTTTCAAGCCATGCCGGGTCATTATTGAAATATCTACAATCCCTGCATGTTAATTGCATTAATCTACTGTGCTGTCTTGCTTATCCAGAATTCTCCGAACACATATATAGAAAGTATAAATCCGAGAACAACGTTGACTATAACACCTATTGTAAACGCCCAAAACGGCTTTTTACCAGCAGAAGCCAGTTCCCTGAACCTCGTAGTAAGGCCGATGCTTAAGAAACAAAAGATAAATGCCCATGACCTGAGACTTTTTATAGGCTTAATTAGTTCCGGCTTAAGAATCTTTTCATAATCCTGAAGGGAATAACCAGATGCGATTATTGTAATAATAACTGAGGCAACAAAAAAACCGAGGACAAACTTAGGGAATCTCCACCATATCTCCGATGCCTTAGGTCTCGTGCCACTTTCCTCTTTTTCCCATCTCAAGCATGCAATAACAGCAAAAATAAATGACCATATACCAAGCCATATATCTCTTCCAATAACCTTCATAAGGGTAAATGCCCGAATTGCTGGCTCCTCATTGCCAACCATATTACCATAGGCCACCGCAGCAGCAAATCCTGCTGCATCAGCAAATTCTGATGACCCAACCCATGCACCTACTGGCGCTGGATGTAAATTTAATAATTTCGAGAAATAGGGTATAAAGAATATCATGATAATAGCCCATATTGTTACAAGCGCTATGGCAACAGAAATGTCTTCCTTTTTTGCTTTTACCGCACCACCAACTGCTATTGCTGCAGATACACCACAAATAGCCCCGCCAACTCCGAGAACAGCACCAAACCTCCTGTCTAATCCAAATATCTTTGACGCCACAAAATATATAGTAAGACATGTAGTAACTGATATGATTGTAGCCTGCATAAAGGCAACAGGGCCTGCCCAGATGATAAGCGTAAAGGGAAGTGTTGCACCAAGCAGAACGATACCGGTCTTTATATAGTATTCCACCCTGAAACCTGAATCCATCCATTTCGGCAATCTTATAATATTTGATATTATAAGTCCGAGTAACAATGCAACGAGTGGAGCCTCAAATCCATAATGTTTTAGAGGTTTATATGCTCCGATTATGAATGTGATGATTGACAGGATATACAGAAAGATAAAGGATGGAATATACTCAGACTGCTTGAACCCTAACACCCTAGTACTTATGCTGAAGATTATCAACCAGATGATAAATTGCAGTGCATACCATCCAGCTTTAGTCGAAAAATGCTCAATAAGCCTTCCGGAATCGGTCCATGTAGGCGGAAGAACGCTCAGGGACTTAAGGAAAGGACTTTCTCCATAAAAAAACGCTATTGCTGCTATCATTATCCCAAGTCCGAGATATATCGCCCACCAATCCTCTTTTAGATACAGTTCCTTCCATCCCATAGGCTTTTTTTCTTCCATATTTTATCCTCCTTTCTCCGAAAGGCTTTTCTTTACCAAAAAATAGATTAGCTCACATAATACTGAAAGTCAATACACAGTCTCATTCCTTGCTGATCCTTTATAGAAGGAACGTGTGTCATAATCAATAGCCCAGATGCCTCTCAGAAGCTTATCATAAGAAATGCCTGAAGATAAAAGGAGGACTAAAGCGGGCGACGGGATTTGAACCCGCGACCTTCAGCTTGGGAAGCTGACACTCTACCACCTGAGTTACGCCCGCAATACAAAATTTTATAAATCAGCATGTGCTAAAGTCAAGAAAGCGAATTGCCTCATCAAAAATCTATATAAAACTGAATCGTTGCCTCATTTAAAAA
>JASEEX010000036.1 GCA_030019415.1 Thermodesulfovibrionales bacterium | reverse complement strand
AACAATATGTCCACAAATAGTTTCCCATATGTGCAAGAATGATTTTTACGTAACATGTAGAGATTTTTCCCTTGACAACTCTTCTTGCCTTGCTGTATTTTCTATTTTTAAGCAAAATAAATTTGAAGGGGGGTAGAGAATTGTATGCTTTAGGCAACCATCTATTAATAGAATTGCGGGATTGCAACCCCGAGATTCTGAAAAGCCTTGAGAAGGTAAAAAAAGTACTGATCTCTGCGGCAAAAGAAGCCGAGGCAACTATAATAGACCTTTCCTTCCACGAATTTAATCCCTTCGGTATTAGTGGCGTAGTAGTTATAGCAGAATCCCATCTCACGATACATACATGGCCTGAGTATAGTTATGCTGCTGTGGATATCTTTACCTGCGGCGATGTTATAAGGCCAGAGGTAGCAGCCTCATATCTCATCAGGCAACTCGAGTGCAAAAACCCTTCTATTGTCGAAATGAAGAGGGGGATTCTCTCTCACAAAAACGAAAAACTACCACACAAGGTTCTTTCAATCTCTAACAATCCCTTCATCTCTATCTGTAAGGACTGCAACACCTGGTAGTTCTTTTCCTTCGAGAAGCTGAAGTGCCGCCCCTCCACCTGTGGAGATAAATGATATTGCATCAGATACACCCGCCCTGTGCACAGCAAGGTCAGTATCACCACCACCGACGATAGTGAGGGCATATGCGTCTGCAACTGCGCGAGCAATAGCAAATGTGCCTCTTGAAAACGCATCTATTTCGAATACACCCATCGGCCCATTCCAGAGGATAGTCTTTGCGTCCTGAATCGCCTCAGAAAAGAGTTTGACAGTAGCAGGCCCTATATCGAGTGCCCTCCATCCCTTTGGTATCTCGAGGGTTGGCACTATTTTTGTTTCTGTACCAGGCTCAATGCCTTGAGCAATCACACAGTCCACGGGTAAATAAAACTTTACTCCCACTCCTTTTAGCTTTTCCCTTATCCTCTGCGCTGTCTCGAGCATATCCTCTTCAACAAGGGAATTCCCTATCTCATCGCCTATAGCCTTTATAAATGTATAAGCCATACCACCACCAACTAAAACCTTATCGACCTTGTTAATAAGATTTTCAAGCACGCCTATCTTTCCAGAAACCTTTGCCCCACCTAAAATGACAACAAAGGGTTTTACCGGATTGCAGGCCATTCCCTTAAGGTATTCTATCTCTTTCTTCAACAGAAATCCGGCTGCTGAGGGAAGAAATTTTGGTACGCCTACAATAGATGCGTGTACCCTGTGTGTAGCACCAAAGGCATCATTGACGTAGACGTCTGCAAGGCTCGATAAGGCACGTGCGAAATCCTCATTGTTTTCTTCCTCTTCTACATGAAACCTGGGGTTTTCAAGGAGGAGTACATCACCCTCCTTCATCTTTGAGACGAGCCCTTTTGCCTGGCTACCAATACAATCAGGCGCAAAGATGATCTCTTTATTAAGGAGTCTCTGTAACCGCTTTGCTACAGGCGCAAGGCTGAGCCTTGGGTCTTTCTTTCCTTTTGGTCTTCCGAGGTGGGAAGAGAGTATAACTTTTGCCCCTTCATCAATGGCATAATTTATGGTGGGAAGGGTGGAGCGGATCCTCCTGTCATCAGTAATCATCAGGTTGTCATCGAGGGGTACATTAAAATCAGCCCTGATAAAGACCCTCTTTCCTTTAAGGTCAAGGTCTTCTATCGTAAGCTTGTTAAATATATCCTTAATCGGAAAGGGCTCTATTACGTTCCTCTTTGCCATTGTCAGACCCTCCTGATGATGTAGAGTACAAGGTCCCTGAGACGTGAGCTATAGCCCCACTCGTTGTCATACCATGCAAGAACCTTTGCCATCCTTCCCTCGAGAACCATTGTTAACGTTGCATCTACAATAGCAGAATGTGCATTCCCATTGAGATCAATTGAGACAAGAGGGTCCTCTGAGTACTGAAGGATTCCCTTCAGGGTTCCTTCAGCTGCCCTTTTCAATGCAGCATTTATATCCTCTGCTGTAACATCCCTTGCTAATTCGGCAACAAGGTCTACAAGAGAAACATTCGGGGTAGGGACTCTTATAGCCATGCCATTAAGCTTGCCCTTCAGCTCTGGAAGCACAAGCCCAACAGCCTTTGCTGCACCCGTTGTCGTAGGAATCATATTCAGGGCAGCTGCCCTCGCCCTCCTCAGGTCCTTATGGGGAAGGTCAAGTATCCTCTGGTCATTTGTATAAGAGTGTATTGTTGTCATGAGCCCTCTTATTATTCCGAACTCATTGTGAATTACCTTTGCAACAGGTGCAAGACAGTTTGTTGTACATGAGGCATTCGAAACAATCTTATGGTTTTCTGGGTCTAATATTTCTTCATTCACACCCATGCACACTGTTATGTCCGGCTCCTTAGCAGGTGCTGAGATAATTACCCACCTTGCACCCGCATCTAAATGCCTTGAGGTAGATGGTCTGTCTGTAAACCTTCCAGTTGATTCGATGACAATATCCACACCGAGGTCCTTCCACGGCAGTTTTTCAGGTTCTGTGATAGCAAGGATTTTGATCTCTTTCCCGTCAACCTTGATATTTCCATCACCTACCTTTACATCAACATCGAAAATGCCATGCACAGAGTCATATTTAAGAAGATGGGCAAGGGTCTTTGCATCGGTAAGATCATTAATCGCAATGACTGTGAATTCATTATATCCCTTACTTGCCCTTAAAAAGGCCCTCCCTATCCTTCCAAAGCCATTAATTGCAACACGCATTGCCATAAAAACCTCCTCTTAATAAAAGTTTTTAGTCATTAGTTATTAGTCAAAAACTGACAACTAACAACTATCAAAAAAGCTATTTATAACAATCCCCGTTAAGGGCTTTGGATAAAAATAAGTTGACTTTGGTGGCATTCTTACAGAGGAAAGGGCTGCCCTTTCAACATCCTCGACCTTTGTAGGATTAAGGAAAAGGGCTGCACAAAACTCTCCGCTTCTCACTTTATCAAGGGCCTTGTTTATGTCCATTTCATAACCTATGTCTACCACTTTGAGTATCTTCTTGAGTATCAGGTCATGCAGGATGATCACATCTATCTCTCTAAGGGCAGGATGGACCTCGGATAAGTTACCTCCCTTATATTTAAGGAGATACCACATTTCATTCCTATTCTGAAAAAAACCAAAGACACACCTTCTACCTGACATCCTTTTTGCAATATCAAAATCCGCTTTTACAGGCTCGATCTCGAAATACTCAGAGAGCCTTATCCTTATGTTTATATCCTCTGGAATCTCCTTCACAAGCCTATGGGTCGGAAGTATTGTTAGGCCCTCATCTAACATATTTGCAAGAAACATAAGTACATAATCCCATGGATTCAGATTTGAGTTCTGAGTTCTGAGTTCTGAGTTCATCTCCTTCTGAAACTCAAGGGCCGTTTCATACCTGTGGTGTCCATCGGCAATGAAAATATCTTTATCTCCGAGCTCTTTCTTTATAATCCCTGTATCCTTTCTTCCATCAATCTGCCAGAGCCTGTGAATAGCTCCCACAGGGTCTACTGCCTCAACGCATGGTCTTGTCCTGGTGATTCTTGAAAGGAGGGTTGATACCCTCTTATCTGAACTTTTATACAGTGAGAATATAGGGCTTGTATTTGCCTTGCATGTCCTGAGAAGGTTCAATCTGTCCTGTTTTGGTTTAGAATGGGTGCACTCATGGGGATAGATCTTACCTTTACCTAATTCCTCGAGTTTTACAAGCCCCAGGAATCCGTTAAGCCTTTTTTCTTCCCCATCTATGCTGTAAGACATTTCGTAAGCGTAGAAAGATGGTCTTTCGCTCTCGGCAAGTACGCCGTTACTTATCCATTCCTTCAGGTATTTCCTTGCCCTCGTATACTTATTTTCTTTCTGATTGTCTCCGGGCTGCTCTTTACCGAAATCTATCCTGACGATATTATAAGGGCTCTTTCTATACAACTCTTCCTGGTATCCAGGCGTTATGATATCGTATGGAGGAGCCAGAACATCCTCTATAGACACCTTAGATACATTGTAAAGGATTCCCCTGAAAGGGATTATTTCAGCCATTTAAAAAGTTCCGTAGAAAAGGGTTTGATATCTTATCATGGTCTAAATATTAAATTCAAACAACTTAAGCTATGAGATGTGAAATATTTTAAGCAAGCTTTCTTATGAGAGATTAGGTAAATTGATGGGGATAGGGAAAACTTTACCCCGTTAGAAAGAAAGCCCCCTTTCAGGCGGATAAAAAAATAAATAGTTCGAGCGGGGTTTACAGAAAGTCTTTTTTCTGGTATAAATCTTCGCATGTGTGAAATCAAATTTGACGAGCTTGGCCCCTCAAAGGTCATACACCTTTACTCAAAAAAGACCCAATTAAGGGCAATAGTTGTTGTTGACAATACCGCTTTGGGCCCTGCCATTGGTGGCGTTAGGGTCTCACCGTTCGTAAGCACTGAGGAAGTCCTCAGGCTTGCAAGGACAATGACCCTAAAGAACTCTATTGCTGGGATACCACATGGGGGTGGAAAGGCAGCTATCATAGCAGACTCAAAAGGCCTTGAGAAGGAACACTATTTCAGGGTCTTTGCAAAGCTGATTAAAGATCTTCAGGAATACATACCAGGCCCTGACATGGGAAGTGACGAAGAGGCTATGGCATGGATTTATGATGAGATAGGGAGGGCATGCGGGCTTCCTGAGGAACTTGGTGGACTACCGCTTGATAAGCTTGGCGCCACAGGTTTCGGTCTTTCTGAGTGTGCTGAAGTCGCCTGTCCATATGCAGGGATTGATCTTAAAGGGGCAAGAGTTGCTGTACAGGGGCCTTCTTTAAATTGGTATCCCTTGGGACGTTAGTATGTTCAGCATGTGCCAAGATAGCCCTGGTCAATTCGTCGGCATATCCTTTTTCTTTCAAGAAGGCTACTCCCTTAAAAGGATGATCTTTTAAGTCAGGATATCTCTCGTAATCAAAATCGTGCAATAATCCAACTGTTGCCCATTTCTCAGGATCCTCGCTAAACCTCTGGGCATAGGCCCTCATTGCTGCTGCCACTGCATAAGCATGCTTTTTTAAATTCTCATTGCTAATCCATTCATCTAAAATCTTTTGAGCCTCTTCTTCATTTGGCCATTTATCCATAACCATGAACTCTTCCATTCCCTATTATTTCTTCTGCTTTTCCAAAGCCATAAATTGGAGCAGTATCTATAAGGTTTATACCACTCTCAAGGCCTTTAAGTAGGGCTTTTAAAGCCTTGTCTTCGTCAGTGCCACCCCACATCCATCCATCGCCCATGTACCCAAACCTATCCTTGAAGCCCCAATGTCTATGTTGCCAATCCTTACATACTCCGTAATCCACCTCCTCTTATACTTTTTATATTTCATCTTTTCCCTGTAACCATCAATAATACTACTTCTCCTATAGCAACAGGCAACATATCAAAACTTTTAAATGACACATGCAAAAATTTTTTAAGAAAGGATTCCATATTTACGAGTGTAAAATGCGCAATTACTCTATATCTTCCCGGCTGTTCCAGATAATGTGCATGGCCTGGCTTGAGAAGTGGAAATATGGTAAATTAAAAGAAACGTAAAATAATGGAGTTAGTTATGGGAAGGATTGGAGAATTTGAGAAGACGGTAGTGGCGGAGCCGCTGGAAGAGCCATTGCCTGAAAAAATACCCCAAAAGGTTCCTCAAGAACCGTTAAAAGAACAAGAACCTGTTGAGGTATCACCATAATACAACAGGCAGAAAAGATTGTAGCTCCTGATTATATGACTCCAGTCATTGGCTGGCGTTTCTGGAAGATCCGAAGGACCTCACGAGACTGCAACCTATGGCTGAGATCGGTCATTCGAAACGAACTATGGCCTCCTATGGAGAGATTTGAAGCGCATGGTTCATCTTATAAAGAAGTAAGTCAGCGTGGAAGCCCTCCCGAAGCTAATTCCACAAGCGGTATTTACGCCCATAAAACTTCCCGCCATGCACTCGAAAACCTCGACCGTTGCTGGTGCCGTGGCATATTTTTGGGAAAGGTAAAACTGTGGGGAGTAATCCAGAAACACCAGTTTGGCTATAGAGCCCAATTTGCCTATCCTCTCTCCCTTCATCTGGGCATTTGCTGTGTGTGCAAGCGGATTATCAATCTTAAATCAGAACCTTTCGCAATAGGCTGGGCAACACTATATATCACAGAGTCATTTTCTGTTAGTGGTTTTCTCTGTGAAAGGTGCAATGAAAGATATTATTCTGTTGATACTGAATCCAGTTATAGGGAACTGATACAACTTACAGAGAGATACTGCATTAAAATCGAATAACCTTTCCTATTATTTTTACTACAGAAGGAGCTCTACCCACTCCTTTCTATAAGGCAAAATCGAGGTAAAACACATTTTTATAGCCCAAAAGATCAGCGCCAACAAGTCACAGGAGACAGGTCTTCACTTAAAATCTGCTGTCCTTTCCAGTTCAGTTTTGCTGCATAGGTAGTACTTCTGAAATCGCCCTTATCCAGCAGTTAATGTAACTGATATGGCCTGAATACCAACGGAGTTCAAGCTGCCGGATCTTTTTCACCATCTGCCTATCTATCTCCATGTTGACAGGCAAAAGATATTTTCTTACAATATGGTAAGGAATAATTTTTCTTACAAAGGAGAGATAGAAATGGTCACTGCAAAGGTAACTTCTAAAGGACAGATTACTATCCCAAAAGAGATTAGGGAAAAACTGGGAATAGGACCAGGAGAAGAGATATGCTTTGAGGAGAAGGAAGGAACAATATTTATTAAAAAAGAGGTAAAAGAATCTCCTTTTAATGAATGGATGGGATACCTTAAAAGGAAAAAGGGCAGAAGTCCTGATGAGATTGTTGAGGAGCTTCGTGGTAGATGATTGCCGCGGTAGACACTAACATTCTCTTGGATATTTTGATCCCTGATGCAGAGTTCGCTTTGACTTCCAAAGAGCTTCTGGATGAAGCAAATAATAAGGGCGCGATCATCATTAGCGAGATGGTTTATGGGGAGTTAGCCTCTCAGTTTGATTCCCGTGAAGAACTGGATAAATTCATATCCCATACAGGTATAAAGGTTGTTCATACAAATTTGGAGGCTTTATGGTTGGCTGGAGAAGCCTGGAAAGTTTATAGATCAAAGAGGAAGGGGGAAGTGGAGTGTGTGAAATGTGGAAGTATCCAGAGGATTATCTGTAATAAGTGTGGCTTTGAAATTTCTTACAGGCAACATATTATAAGTGATTTTATTATTGGAGCTCATGCCTTTTTGCAATCCGATCTCCTTCTCTCAAGGGATAGGGGATTCTATAAGACCTACTTTAAAGAGCTGGCTTTGAAACCATAAGTAGAGTTTTATACCCGTAACCCATTCATAAAATCTATTAAAGGTTACCCCCATCTATTTGAGATAGCATGCCTTGCGGCTGGAGGAGCAATTAAAGCAGCTGAGATAGCTTTTTGGGAAGAACCTACCTTTGGCCTTATCAGACCCCCAGGACATCATGCTAGTTCCGATCACTGCTGGGGATTCTGCTTCTTTAACAATATCGCTGTTGCCCTGGCAAAGCTCAAGTCAGAGAATAAAATCAGCCAGGCTTTGATTCTGGACTTCGATCTTCACTTTGGGGATGGAACAGACAATATTTTCGCAGGAAGTAAGATCAAATATTTTCATCCAGAGGCTCGAGAAAGAGAAGGATTTCTTGAGGAAATAACGAGGAGACTTGAAGAAGAAAAAGGATATGAAATTTTAGCCATCTCTGCTGGCTTTGATCGACACATCGAAGACTGGGGAAGGCAGCTTTTTACTGATGATTATCAGATCATTGGTACACTGTTAAAAGAAGCTTCAATCAGGAATTGCCATGGAAGAAGATTTGCTGTTCTGGAAGGAGGTTATAACCTGCAAGTTCTTGGCAAAAATGTAAGAGCCTTTTTAGAAGGATTTAAATAAAGAGATAATATGCAAAAACTAATTGATAGTCACTGCCATCTGGAGGAGATGTGGCTAAACTAAAAAATCTCAGCCAGGAGGAGGTTTCTAAAATTACCACATACAATGCCATAAGATTTTTCGATTTACCTTTACCAAGTTAAATATTATAAATAAATCATTCCATCTTTAAACGTGTTAGAGGAAATGTTGCCCCAAATGATGTGTTGGACTATCCAATAACAAGTAACCTCTGCTCACGGGTCTCTACGGCCCCTGGGATATACCTTCTAGCCCAATTTATGGCATCCTCACCTGACAAATTGAAAACCTTCTTTGCAAGACAGGCGACAAACGTTCCGGTACGCCCGATCCCGGCAGAGCAGTGAATCGCAATATTATGTCCTTTTTGCGCATATTCGATTGTTTTGGTAATTACAGATTCAAGGTCGTCCTTTGAGGGAACACTAAAATCTGTGATAGGTAGATGAATAACCTGAAATCCTTCTTGTGTATATAGATCTCGCAGGTTACGTTTTGCCTTCATGAGGCACTCTTCATCTCCGGCAAGAAGGACAATTACAGAAATCTTTCTCTCTTTAAACTCCCTAAATGCCTCTCCTTCTGGGTCGTAAGTCCCAAAAGGCATAGGACTCCGAAAGATATGGCCGGGTAGTCCAAATGGCAATTCTGTCAGAGGCATTTGCTCCTTAATGTGTTCAAAAGGTATTAGTATTGCATTACTTCATTCTTTTTATTACCATTTCTACATAGAGGAAAGAAAGTTCTGGGAAGAGGAGATCCTTCTGCATTTTGGCTACAATTATAGTCCAGTTTTTCATATATTGATCATATAAAATACCACTGACTCAGCACTATGTGCTCTTACAGAGAAATCTACTTTATACAGGTATAACCAGCCGATGGCTCGTAGAGAGGGAAAAAAGATGGTTGTGTTAGTGGGGACTAAAAAGGCCATTGCGATAGCTCTCAGGAATAACAAGCCACAGAAGCAATATACCTTGTTAAAGGATAGGTTGCTTTCTTGAAAAAGTATCAAAGACAATCCTAATTCCTTGACATCTGCTCATCCTTAGACTAAGATTTTTATTAAGTATTGCATAAAGATAAAATGTAACCATTGGGCGAATAAAAATGATAAAATGTCAAATAACCTAATTTCTCATGTATTTTGAGATAATAGATGAGATCGAGGATATTGAAACGATTGCAGTTGGCGGAAGAATCCGTGATATTATGCGGCTACGCAAACAATATGGTCCCTCCCGATGGCGAAAACTCAAGGGTATGGCAAAGGTTCGCCTCCAGAGTGGTAGGATTTGCAATGCTGAATTGCACTGGTACGAAGCACATGGTATAGGCAGAAAGAAAATAAAAATCAAACGCTTACTGGATTAAAAATGGTACAGGAAAGAACAGAGCAGTTATTCGCACTTTGCATAGAGAACAAGGACTGTGAGGATTTAGAAAAGCGTAAGATTTATCAAGTCCTACGAGATGATGAAGCGGCAAAGGAAGGTTACCTTAGAGTCATTGATGAGTCAGGTGAAGATTATCTTTACCCCGAATCCTATTTCATCCTTGTCCAGTTACCCAGCGAGGCGCGAGAAGCACTGGGAGTAGCAAGCATATAAACCCGTTTCGCCCGAGAAAGCGCTACACCGGACGCACGTAAACGTGCGCCGTCTACTTCATCGTTAAACATTTCTATCTGGAATCCTTATGTTTCACACAATATCACGCTCATAACTCACAGGAAGCAATAGGTGTTAATACAACTTAAAAAGGCTTGAGGTCCTTTGATACCTTTCAGCATATTTAATTTTTTATGTTTAACCCTCGTCAAATGGCATTACTTGCCAGAAATATTGTTGCTCTAGGCCTTCAAGGTTCTATGGAGGGATGTCTACTGCTGACTGTGTAGGCTGATCTCTAAGGTGTGTCTTCTACTGATTTTCTCTTTATTCTTGAGACAAACGGGATACCTATAGGCAATGATGAATCTTACGCAAAGGAACTATCGAGGTTTCCAAATCTTTATGTAAGGGTAAACCTGAAGGGAACATGCGAGGAGGAGTTCTCAAGGCTGACAGGTGCTGTACCTGAGGGATTCCAAATACAGATTAATGCCCTCGAAAATCTCATGAAACATAGGGTAAATGTCCATCCTGCCCGCATGATAAGCTTTATACCTGAGGAGAATATTAGAGCCTTGAAAAAGAGATTGAAGGCAATAAACCCAGCATTTGAGGATTTTGAGGTGGAGGAGCTAATTCTTTATCCATCAGTTGAAGAGAGGCTTGAGAGATTAAAGGTAAGCTATATAACAGGTTATACCCCTGAAAACATACCTGCCGAGCAGATTTGAATATCATCTGTCCATGGATTGTAAATATTGATGCTTATCGTCAAAGGACTTTTCATCATCTGAAATAATGCGATAGATGGTTTCAATTCCTGAAAAGCAATAGATATCAATCCAGTCATCCTTGTAGCGTATCTTTATATCAGAATTAAGAATATACTGCCCTCTCTTTACTCGTTTAAACAATTTCCTGCAATAAGGATTGGAGCTATTTATTTCATTTTTTGCAAGCAGTGCCGAAATATACTGCCTCTTTTTTCTGTATTCAGGAATCACGCTCTCAGGCAAGTTGCTCATCATCTTGGCGATCTCAACGGCACTAAGGGCTAGGGCCCCTCTTATATAATTCACAATTGAAGGTATCTTGACAAAGAAGAGGTTAAAGAGCAAAAACTCACCCTGCCTGCTGTCAATCTTGATTAGCTTATCCTCAACCCTGAGATTTATACCCGAGGGTAAAAGGATTTCATGTATCTGGGCAAAGGTATTAACAAAGGCATTACCTCCTACTGCCACCTGAAAGGCCTTCTGCCAAGCCGTCATCCCATGATTATCTACTGCCCCTCGGTCAGCCTCCTTCGAGAGTAACTCCTTTACAAGGCAGACATTGCCTGCTTCCGCAGCATGAATTAATGGAGTGCAGTTAAATTCTGTTCTGTGGTCAATACCGTAAAGCTCGCACTGTCTAAGAATCTCCTTATAATAAGAACTTCTATATTTCGCAGTATAATTTAATAGAAAGTTTTTTCTTTGTTGGTTATATAAATGGCTGTTAAAGGTCAACTCTCCTGCTTGGAAAAGGCATATCTGTTTTGCCTTTACAAACTCATGCCTGCTTAAAAACTCCATAATCATCGGCAGATCATAAAAAAGGGAATACTCAAAGAGTATCTTTCTCGGTCTTTGAGGATTGTCTTTTGCTGTGCGGATTTGGGTTACGAGTTCTTCAAGCCTTTCACTGGTGCAGATTTCCCATGGTACTGGTTGTGTCTTTAATATTGTGCGTCTGATCTCCTCTGCCTGTTCCTGCTTTCCCTGAAGCTCAAGCCTGCGTGCCTCTGCCTGCCATTCTTCAATACTTGATTGAGAGGCATCAATCCTTATATGCTCCAGTGCATTTTTTAGACCAATTAACTGAAATAGGAAATGTGCTGTATCTTCCTCCATAATATAAAGACGTTTCATCGCACGGGTGACTGCAACATAGAGAGAGTTAATGAAGAATTTATAGACATCAAGAGATTTATCTCTTTTATCAGAGGCTCTCATGTATCTGAGATCACCATCTAAATCCTCTTCTGTAACTCCGTTTATAATCTCCTGAAAGTTCTGGCGTTCTCCTGATACGAAGTTCAGGAGTATGACATTTTCATACTCCAGGCCCTTTGCCTCCTGAATGCTGAAGATAAGGGGCGTGTCAAAGAACTTTCGGACTGAGGTCTTTTCGTCATCACGCATAACAAGCACAGCGAATTTTGTGGAGCGACGGATGGCTTTATTCATTTCGGCCTTGACCCTGTCTGTGTTTTTAAGAAATACGACATCTCCTTTATCCTCTGATAAGCTCCTCATAAGATATGTACTTTCCCTGTCAATAGAGCCGAAGCGCTTCTGCTTAATCATCAGAAGCTTATTTGAGAGGTCGGTTATGGTCTGAGAGTTGCGGAAGTTTGATTGTATAATTCTCATTATCTTTTTGCCCTCTAACTCTACTGATGTATAGAACATGGATTTGAGTTTGCTCCAGGAGAAGAAGTTTGGATGGACTATCTGGTTAGAGTCTCCACAGAGGATGAAGTTTTCAGGATTTTTGAGACTTTTCAGGATGAGATAAAGCTGTATATTGGTTATATCCTGAACCTCATCCACTACTACAAAATCGTATACTGGACTGATATCCTTTAAATAATTATGAGCTACAATATTCGGGTCATAATACCCGTTTTCCTTAAGAAAGGTTAAATATTTTTCAAAGAGTGTATATACAAGTTCTCTATCATGGTCAAGAAATATAGATTGCCTCACACCAAGATTTAGATACTCCTCACGACTGAAATAGGGTTTATCTACACAGGAACCTGTTATTACTCCCCTGAATTCCTCATATAGCCTGTGTGCATCAGCAACACGCTGCCCACGAGGGAATCTGTATAGCCAGTTTGAAAAGATACTGTATCTCATCTCTTTACCATCAGGAATGCGCATGGTTTCGAGGAATTCCCTAAAGGAGAGAAAGGTGATATCCTGGTTTTCGTTTTCGTAGTGATGACTGTAAAATATATTGCGGGCATTCTCTGTAAGATAGGGAGATAGTGTCACATAGATGCCCTGGCCATATAGGAGTTTAAACTTTTCAAGGGTAATCGCGGTTTTGCCACTGCCAGCGGGTCCGATAATTATAAGTGGAGGGTTAGCATTATAGGCTTCTTCTTGTTCAGGATCAAGGGATATAACCTTATCAAGGAAATGAAATCGCCTGTTTGATGGATTAATATAAACCAGAGATGGTAAATCATCGTCTTTTATTTCACTCAGCGGAATCTTTGTCTCATCAATCCTGGCACCCCTTAAAAATTTTGACCTATCATAGGCATGATTGAGAACAACCTCAAGCATCAGGGCATAGCGTTGCCCTTTATATTTAGCGAGCTTAAAGATGAGCCTGTTTTCGCTATCGAGTTTTGCCCTGTAGAGGCCTCCTTCAGCGATTTTTTTGACCTCAGCAGACCTGAAATCATTCCTTTCAAGAAAGGAGGTAACTTTTTCATATTTACGCCTTACCATCGAGACATCAAGGTCATTGTATTCAAGGATTTTCATATGAAACCTTTTGATCGAGGATTTTTCCTGCTACATAGCTCAGCAGGTATTTTTACATCCTATTTTAACACTCTCAAAAAATTTGTGATTCACTGTTCTGCTGGAGTTGGAAGGACTGGACTATTTGCTGCCTGTCTTGCAAAAAGGATTCTTGGCCTTTCAGGTGAGGATGCTGTCAGATGGGTCAGAAGATTTATCCCGATGGCTGTTGAGACAAATGAGCAGTTACAGATGGTAATAAATATGTAAGTTTTTACTTTGCCAATACTTCTACTATTTTCTCACCAAACCTCTTTGTGGCTGCTGGTCCATTTGCTGTTATGATTCCGCCATCAACCTCTACATCTGCACCTTTATATTTAGCCTATGCAATCTCCGTCCATAAATCACAGGGGAGCGAATATCCTGTTATCGTCATGCCTGTTCTAACACAGCACTATGTGCTCTTGCAGAGAAACCTACTCTATACGGGTATAACAAGGGGGAAGAAACTGGTAATTTTGGTCGGGACTAAGGAAGCCATTGCCATACCGATAAAAAACAATAAACCACAAAAAGGTATACTTATTTGGATTAACATGAGGATTATAATCTAGTGGAGGAAACGGGAGGAAAATGAGCAGTATCGGAAGAAATGACCCTTGCCCTTGTGGGAGTGGGAAGAAGTACAAGAAGTGTTGCATGGATGCAAGTGAGAATAATATTTTCAGTGGAGCCTTCTATGAAAGGGCATCAAAAAGGAAAGATGACATTATTCCAATAGAGACAGTGATTGATTATGGACAACCGTTTACTGACAACACTTTTTATCAATCAAATGATGTTCATGCATTTTCTTCAGCCCGATTGATTTATTCTTGTCTGCTTAATCCTTATGTTGAGGAATTAGCAAATAAAGCGGTACGACAGCTTACTGATAGAGGCAAAGAAGAACTGAACCGTATCAAGAATGCTAATGAGACAGAAACCCTCATTGAGATAATGAAACAAAATCCTGATATGATAAACCATACACCACTCATAGAAGAACTTGTAAAGCATAAGGAGAAATCTGTTGCAGCAATTCTTCGAGAACTTAAGGGGCCTCAAAATGATTCATTTGTAGAGCTTGCTGTCAGAATTCTTCACAGAATTGGGATAAACTGTTCCGATGAGGTTCTTGAGATTATCAGGTCAGGTAGAAACAGAACAGCTTATGCAATTTCAACGCTATGTATTCTTCTTGGCTTCTATGATAACGACAATTCTGAAAAGCTTTTATGGGATTATTATCATTACATGAAGCAAAGATATCCGAATGATACTTATTCAGACGGTCCACTTCTGGGACTAATTGAAATCAAGGAAAGGAAAAGAGAAAAGGCATCCCTGAATTAATAATATCCCAAATCCAGCGATAAACGTGCAAACCATTGCTATTGTGTCACCCTGAGCGTGTCGAAGGGTGACACTGATGTCATGGTTCGACTGGCTCACCATGACATTATCGCTTCATTACGACAAATTTATCGCTGGATTTGGGTTTTATACCACGTTTTTGCTGAATCTGTTCTATAAAAAGTGGTGCGACATCATGCACTTTCGGATAATCTACTCCCAATACCTTCAATGCGCCTTTCAGGGTTAATTCAACAACCTCTTGAGCCCGCCGTACAGCCATATTGAAATCTTTTTCATTCAAAGCACCCTGTGCATCCCGTTTAAGGATGCCACTTGCCTCCCTAATCAGTCTCAGCCCCTCCTCTTGCATGCTCTTCATAAGATCACTACCTCTTCAGGCTTTAAATCTGGTTTAAGATCCCAGTACCAATCCCCATTACGCCTTACTTTCTTTGCCCCCAACTCCTGTAATCTTTGTCGTATTTCTCCCAATTTTCGCTGGAAAAAGTCCTCTCGATCGACTAAGATGTACGCCTCATCAACCATGTCGAGGTAAAGATAACGATTTTCCTTCGCCTCTTCTAAAGAGAATACCAGCAGGCTTAGGAATGGCGACAGCCCTTTGTCTTCAAGCTTTTTCCAGCAACTTTCTTTCCGCAAATGCCTCAAGATAGGTAGGAGGGGTTGGAGTCGCTTCCAATATTCAGTGTAAGTCTCACGCACAATAAGCAGCAAATCAACATCACTACTAGGTCTTGCCGTCCCCCGCGCCACAGACCCATATAGTACAATGGATATAATTTGGTCTCCTAACTTCTCCTGAACCAAATGGACAAAGGTGTGTAGCAATTCCTTATATTCAGAATAACCTATGGGTTGCTTCACTTTAATACACCCCTCTATCGAGTGTCCTGTACTGTATTGCCTCTGAAACATGGTGGGATTGAATATCTTCTGAGGCTTCAAGGTCAGCAATTGTCCGTGATAATTTCAATATTCTTGTATATGCCCTTGCAGATAAGCCAAGTTTATGCATAGCAGTTTCCAAAAGTGATTGTGCATCTGGCTTGAGCCTGCAGTACTTCTTTATATGCCTCGTCTTCATCTGCCCATTTGAATAAACCCCGCACTTTTGCGAAGATGCGGGGTGAATCTTCCTGTCATTCCTGAAACGTTCAAGCTGAATATCCCTTGCAGCAATAACCCTTTTTCTTATGTCCTCAGATTTTTCTCCTGAGTATTCATTAGATAGTTCTTTATATGGCACTGCGGGTACTTCAATATGGATATCAATCCTGTCAAGAAGAGGGCCTGAAACCCTGTGCCTGTAACGATGTATCTGCCCCGGTGTACAAGTGCATTGATGGCGTGGATCTCCCCAGAAACCACAAGGGCAGGGGTTCATAGCAGCGACAAGCATGAAGCTGGCTGGATAAGTGATGGATGCTACAGCCCTCGAGACCGTCACCTCTTCATTTTCGAGGGGCTGCCTAAGGACTTCAAGCACATTCCTCTTGAACTCCGGAAGTTCATCTAAGAAAAGCACCCCCTTATGTGAAAGGCTAACCTCTCCCGGTTTTGGTATCTGTCCCCCTCCTACTAATGCAACATCTGATATTGTATGATGCGGTGAGCGGAAGGGTCTTGTTGCGAGGAGGGGTCGTCCATCCCTGAGAAAGCCCAGAACACTATGTATTCTCGTTGTCTCTAAGGCCTCATCAAATGTCATACCTGGGAGTATTGTTGGAAGCCTTTTTGCAAGCATCGTCTTACCCGAACCAGGAGGGCCAATCATCAGCACATTATGACCGCCTGCAGCAGCAACCTCGAGTGCCCTTTTTGCGTGTTCCTGGCCTTTAACCTCAAAGAAATCATCCTCATAAATTGAGTTTTCTTCCATCGCCTTATGGACATCTACCTCGAAGGGTTTCCCGAGATTGTTATCCCTCAGAAAGTCAATGACCTCAGGAAGACTCTTCATTCCAAATACAGGTATACCTTTAACGACGGCTGCCTCTGGCGCATTCTCCTCGGGAAGGATTACTCCTTTTAAACCGAGTTCCTTTGCCCTCAGGGCCATTGACAAAGCACCCCTTACAGGCTTAATCCTCCCATCAAGGGAAAGTTCACCCGTGAAGAGATAACCATCAACCGAATCCAATCCAATTACGCCCTCAGCAGCAATAATCCCGATTGCAATCGGCAGGTCAAAAGATGAGCCCTCTTTCTTTAAATCAGCAGGTGCAAGATTAACCGTTATCTGTTTAAGAGGAAAATGAAACCCTATATTCTTAAGTGCAGCCCTGACCCTGTCCTTCGATTCCTTGACAGCAGCATCAGGCAAGCCAACCATCGAGAAATGAGGAAGACCCCTCGATGTGATATCAACCTCAACCTCTACAGTATGAGCTTCAATACCAATGATACTTGCGCTCAGAACCTTGGATAACATCTGGATAAATTATATTTTTAAGCGGGTTCGAAATGCAATATGTTAAAATAAATATTTAGGAAAGGATTAGATGGCACAGGTACAGGTAAGCATAGAAGAGGAGATGAAGGGTTCCTATCTCGATTACGCCATGAGCGTAATCATAGGAAGGGCACTTCCTGAGATTAGAGACGGGCTGAAACCGGTTCAGAGAAGAATACTTTATGCAATGTTCAGAGAGGGCCTTCTCCCCGGAAAGAAATACTCCAAATCCGCAGGCGTAATAGGTGAGGTCTTAAAGAAATACCATCCCCATGGTGATACAGCTGTTTATGATGCCCTCGTTAGACTTGCCCAGGACTTTAATATGCGATACCCCCTTATCGATGGACAGGGAAATTTTGGCTCCGTCGATGGAGACCCGCCAGCTGCCTACAGATACACAGAGGCGAGGCTTGCGGCTCTTGCGGAAGAACTCCTCTATGACATAGACAAAGAGACTGTTGATTTTGTCTCGAATTTTGACGAGACAACAGAAGAACCCGTAGTATTGCCATCTAGGGTCCCGAATCTAATCATAAACGGCTCATCAGGCATCGCTGTTGGTATGGCTACAAACATACCACCTCATAACCTTGGAGAGGTTATAGACGGGCTCGTTATGCTGCTCGAAAATCCCGAGGCGAGGACAAAAGACCTGATGTCCGTCATAAAAGGCCCCGATTTTCCAACAGGAGGTATCATCCACGGCACAGAAGGAATCATTCAGGCATATAATGAAGGAAGGGGGCTCATAAAAATCAGGGCAAGGGCAAGGATTGAGCGTGAGTACAGAGGTGGAGACAATATTATTATTACAGAACTTCCCTATCAGGTTAATAAGGCAAGGTTAATCGAGAAGATTGCTGAGCTTGTCAGGGAAAAGAAGATTGAAGGTATTTCTGAAATCAGGGATGAATCTGACAGGGATGGTATAAGGATTGTACTGGAACTTAAAAAGGGGGAGATGGCGCAGGTTATCCTGAATAACCTTTATAAACATACGCAGATGGAGACCACTTTCGGTATAATTATGCTTACCCTCGTTAGGGGCCAGCCCCGGATATTAGGCCTGAGAAGACTCCTGAACCATTTCTTACAGCACAGACGGGAAGTAGTCCTTAGAAGAACCCGCTTTGAACTCAGGAAGGCTGAGGAGAGGATACATATCTTAGAAGGATTAAAGGTAGCCCTCGACCACCTCGACGAGATAATAGCCCTTATAAAAAGGTCAAGGACACCAGAAGAGGCAAAGACGCAATTGATGAGAAATTATCCATTATCTGAGATACAGGCGCAGGCAATCCTCGACATGAAACTCCAGAGGTTGACCACCCTTGAGAGGGAAAAGATAACAAAAGAATTCGGGGATACATTGAAAGATATAGAGAGGCTGAAGACGATACTCGGAAGTGATGCCCTTGTTTCAAATATTATCAGGGAGGAACTACTTGAGATCAAGAAAAAATACGCAGACGAGAGAAGGACAGAGATTACCTTAGAAACGAAGGAGATCACCATAGAGGATCTTATAACTGATGAGGAGATGGTCATTACCCACTCTCACCAGGGATACATAAAAAGAAACCCTTTAAGTGCATACAGAAGCCAGCGGCGTGGAGGAAAGGGACTTATTGTTATGGAGACAAAGGAAGAGGATTTTGTAGAACAGCTTTTCATAGGTGCAACACACGACTATATGCTTTTCTTCTCTAATCTTGGTCGCCTCCACTGGCTGAAGGCTTTCCAGGTACCAGAGGCAGGCAGAGCCACGAGGGGTAAGGCCCTTGTGAATCTGCTTACCCTCTCAGAGAAAGAAAGGATTACAACGGCCCTTCCTGCTCGTGACTTTAAAGAAGGCTTTCTCGCGATGTTCACAAAGAAAGGGATAGTAAAGAAGACGGCCCTCGAGAAATACAGTAACCCGCGGGGAAAGGGGATCATCACTATAACCCTCAATGAAGGTGATGAACTTATTGCCGTCAGAAAGACGGATGGTAAAAGCGATCTTATTATAGGAACCAAAAACGGCCTCTCAATAAGATTCAATGAGGAAGATGTGCGTGACATGGGGCGAACTGCAAAGGGAGTTAAAGGCATCAGACTCTTGAAGGGAGATGAAGTTGTCTCAGCAGAAGTGGCTGAAGAAAAGACCTGTATCCTTACTGTGACAGAAAGGGGGCTCGGGAAACGCTCCGCTATAGAGGATTATCCTGTTCATAGACGTGGCGGGAAAGGTGTAATCTCGATCAAAACCACAGAAAAAGGAGGCAAAGCAGTTGGCCTTATGCAGGTAAGAGATGAGGATGAGGTCGTGATGATTACCAGCTCAGGGAAGCTCATAAGAACCCTCGCAGGAAAAATCTCCCTTCAGGGAAGGAACACGCAGGGCGTAAGACTCATGGATGTTGAAGGAGAAGATAAGATTGTAAGCATCGGGAGGATTGCGGAGAGAGATTGATTAGATCTCACATACAACCGTCTTATCCTTGCCCTCCTTCTTTCCCCTATAGAGTGCCCTGTCAGCATTCCTTATGAGTTCACTCCTGTCCTTCCCATCAGATGGAAAGGTTGCCACACCTATGCTGATGGTTATTCTCTCTCTCGGAAAGACCTTCCAGGTGCGGGGCAATTGTTCCTTAACAGACTTCCTTATCCTTTCGGCAACTAAAAAGGCCTCTTCTTTCTCTGTCTGGGGCATGATGACCGCAAACTCCTCTCCTCCAAATCTGGCTATTACATCAATGACACGTAAGCTATCCTTTGCAGTATTAGCAATATTCTTCAATACCTGATCACCTGCAAGATGGCCTTCTGTGTCATTAAAGAGTTTGAAATCATCTATGTCCATCATCGCCAGCGAGAAGGACAGGTTGTGACGCTCTGAACGCTGGAGCTCTTCAAAGAACCTCTCCTCGAAATAACGCCTGTTAAAAAGGCCTGTCAGGGAGTCTGTAATGGATAGCTCCTTCAGGTGGCCTGCAAGGCTATAATACATTGACCTTTCGAGTGCAATAGTTGCGTATGATGCAAAGGGACGGAGAAGGTCCAGGTCCTTTTCCGAGAAGACCTCTCCTGTTATCTTATCAGAGATATTGAGAACACCTATGGTCCTCTTTCCTATCTTGAAGGGAAGGCTTATAAAAGAACCTGTCCTGTAACTTGGTCTCCTTTTGATAAGAAACCTCTCGTCCTTTTCAATGTCATGCACTATGAGTGGTATGCCTTCCTCAAATACCTTACCAGCGATCCCCTCGCCTACCTTGATCTTCATCTCCTTGAGTAGTTTTTTATTTATCCCCTTCGCAGCCTTTATGGTAAGACAGGGTTTTTCATCTTCGATGAGCATTAAAGAACTCCTCTCTGCATCTGTTAGATGTACTGATATATCCACTATAGTCTCATAAAGCATCTCTGATTCTTTAACAGGGTTAAGACGCGTGGCAGCCATATTTAACACATCTGTATCCTTTATACATTTACCATAAATACCCTGCAGCTCTATGAGTCTGAAGATGAAACCTGTCATCCTGCATAATTCTGAGATGATATCAGCATCCTCCTGAGGGATATTGGAGTTAAAGATGCCCAAGAGTCCAGCTACCTTATCCTTTGATACGATAGGAAATGCATAAATGGATGTGACCTCATCACTTAACCCAAATCGCAATATATCCATCACGCTCTCAGAGTATAAAGGCCTCTGTTTTTCAACCACCTCGGATATGATGCCTGTAACCTTTAATGGCAGTGATTGCAGATGCCCTTTCAGCCTGCCTGCTACCCTTTGTGGTATGAATATGTCGTTATCCTTAATCATGAGAGAGACATTATCTACATTGAACAGGAAAAGCAGGATATCTACCAAAATGTCATAGACTTTATCTGCCTGTTTATCTAATTCTATATCGGATATAAGGCTAAGGATGGTCTTTGCGAATTGCCTCATCAAAAATCTATATAAAACTGAATCGTTGCCTCATTTAAAA
>JASEEX010000035.1 GCA_030019415.1 Thermodesulfovibrionales bacterium | reverse complement strand
TTTTTAAATGAGGCAACGATTCAGTTTTATATAGATTTTTGATGAGGCAATTCGGAGGGTTGACAAAGAGTTGTTACTAAAAATATAATTTAAATTAACTTATTTATCTCGCCTGATAAGCGAGGTTTACAGGAGGTTCTCATGGTAGAAGGTGTACGTGAGGTTACATCATACACTTGGGATAGCGAGGTGATCAAGGCTCAAGGGCTCGTCATGGTCGATTTTTGGGCTGCATGGTGCGCCCCTTGTAGGATAGTATCACCTACAGTTGAAGAGTTAGCAAAAGAGTATATAGGGAAAGTGAAGTTTATGAAACTCAACACTGATGAAAATCCTGATATTGCCAGCAGATATAAAATTATGGGAATACCCACCCTTATGTTTTTCAAAGATGGTAGTACACTTGACTCTATAGTAGGTGCGGTCCCGAAACAGCAGCTAAAGGCAAAAATAGATTCCCTTCTCAACACCTCCGGAGTCTGACACAGTCATTAGCGGAGGTCCGGCAAGACCCGCCAGGCTTTATTATTATCAGGAGGATTGAGGCACTTTATGATAAATGTTTGAAACACTCAGCAATAAATTAGAATCCATATTTAAAAGATTAAAAGGGAAAGGTCTTTTAAAAGAAGAGGATGTTGAACTTGCACTTAAAGAGATAAGACTTGCCCTTTTGGAGGCTGATGTCAACTTCAAGGTTGTAAAGGACTTCGTTCAGAAGATTAAAGAAAAGGCTATTGGCAAGGAGGTTTTCGAGAGCCTCACACCCGGACAACAGGTTATAAAGATAGTGAATGAAGAACTCTGTGAGCTGCTTGGAAAGACAAATATCAGGATTCAACTATCTCCCAATCCCCCAACTATAATAATGATGGTAGGTTTGCACGGCTCCGGGAAGACTACAACGGCTGCAAAATTAGCGAAGAACTTCAAGAAAGAAGGCAGGAGGCCGATGCTTGTAGCAGCGGACCTTCAGAGACCTGCTGCAATAGACCAGCTTATTACACTCGGCTCGCAGATAAATATGCCTGTATATTATTCGAAAGAGATCAAAGATCCCGTGACTCTGTGCGAGGAATCAGTAAAAAAAGCAAGGGTTGATGCAAGGGATATTGTTATTTTTGACACCGCGGGAAGGCTACACATTGATGACTCCCTAATGAGTGAGCTAAGAAGAATAAAAGAAAGTGTCTCGCCGAAAGAGGTTATCCTTGTCGCAGATGCAATGACAGGGCAGGATGCGGTAAATATCGCAAAAAACTTTGATGAGCAGGTGGGCATTGACGGGATAATACTCACAAAGATGGATGGTGATGCAAGGGGTGGAGCCGCACTCTCGATGAGAGCGACAATTGGGAAACCTATAAAATTTATCGGTATTGGAGAAAAAATCGACATGCTCGAGCCTTTTTATCCTGAAAGGATTGCCTCAAGGATACTCGGCATGGGCGATGTTTTAAGCTTGATAGAAAAGGCACAGAAATCCTTTGACCAGAAAGAGGCCGAGAAACTTCAGAAAACGATAATGGATGAATCATTCACATTTGATGACCTGAAAGAGCAGCTAAAAAAGCTACGCAGCATCGGGCCATTGGAGAATATACTCAGCATGATGCCGGGCTTTAGTAAGATTAAAAATCTGGACGTTGATGAGAAGGAACTCGTAAAGATAGAGGCAATAATAAATTCCATGACCAAAAAGGAAAGGAGAAATCACAATATAATTGATGGAAGCAGACGCAGAAGAATTGCCATGGGAAGCGGTACAACCGTCACAGATGTTAACAGGATCATAAAACAGTATGTCGAAATAAAGAAAATGCTCAAGATGTTTAAAGGCAAGAAGGGTCTCAAATTGCCTAAATTCCTTCCTTTTTGAGTTTTTATCACCCTTGACACATCAACTCGTTAATTGGTAAATTATTAGCACTGAACTATTGAGAGTGCTAAAATTTAACGCATCAAGATATGCTCGATGAAAGAAGTAAAAAGGTTCTCTGTGCCGTTGTCCAGAACTATATAGACTTCCCTGATCCTGTGGGATCGAGGACTGTGGCGAAAAGGTATTCTTTCGGACTTTCCCCTGCTACCATAAGAAACATAATGGCTGACCTTGAAGAGATGGGCTTCCTTACACAGCCTCATACATCAGCGGGCAGGGTACCAACAGACAGGGGCTACAGATTCTATGTGGATTCACTTGTAGCGGGAGGGGATTATTATTTAAACATAGATATTCTGCAGGAACTTTATAAAAGACTTAAGGCCTTAAAGAATGACATAGATATGTTCCTTGGTGAGACAACAAAAACCCTCTCTATGTTGTCCCATTACATCGGGGTTGCGATGTCTCCAAGGCCTGACATGACAACCCTGAAAAGGATCGAACTTCTTAAATACAAAGCTGATAAAGTAGCTGCAATATTGTTCACAGATGAAGGACTGATTAAAAACAAGGTTATATCTCTTGATTCTGAAGTCTCGCAGAAGGACCTTAACAGGATCGCTACATATCTTAATTCGGAATTCTCTGGGTATACATTTGATGAGATCCGGCTGAGGGTTATAAAAGAAATGTCAAAAGCGAAGACCATGTGCGATAGCCTTATTTCAAAGGCAATCAAGATCTGTCAGGAGGCACTCTATTTTTTTCGTGGCGATCTCTTTGTATCAGGACTTTCAGAGGTACTCGAATTACCTGATTTCACTGATCTCAAAAAAATAAGAGAGTTATCAAGGGCTATAGAGGACAAACACACTATAATCAAGCTGCTTGATAAACTCTCGGAGTTTGAAGGTGTTCAGATAATAATTGGCTCAGAAAATTCAATGGATGAGATGGAAAAATTCAGCGTAGTGGTCTCAGCATGTAAGGAAGGAGATCGGCCAATCGGTGTTGTCGGGATAATCGGGCCTACAAGGATGAACTATGCAAAGGCGATTTACATAGTTGATAATACAGCAAAATTCATTACTAAAATGCTTGTAGAAAGGTAGGGGAACATTGCAAGAGCGTGAGATAAGCGAAAATCAACTAACTTCTAATAAAGAAGAAACTGAAGAGAAAGGTAGCGAAGTTGTTGAAGAATTGCCTGTTGATGAAAAAGAACGACTAACTGCTGAACTTCAGGAGTTGAATGACAAATACTTAAGGCTTTATGCTGAATTTGAAAATTATAAGAAAAGGGTTAATAAGGACAGAGAAGAACTCATAAAATATGGCAATGAAAGTCTTCTCTACGAGCTACTGCCTGTTATTGACAACCTTGAGATGGCGTTGAAACATGCTTCGAGCAACGTTTCTGCAGGTCTTGTACAGGGAGTAGAGCTCACTTTGAAGGAGCTCCAGAGGACGATGGAAAAGTACGGTGTGACCCCTATAGAGGCAACTGGCAAACCCTTTGACCCTTTAGTACATCATGCTGTGACACTTGTTGAGCGAGAAGATATTGAAGAAAAGATAGTCGTTGAGGAATTCAGGAAAGGATACATGTTCAGAGATAAGGTCTTGCGACCATCTCTCGTCGCAGTATCGAAAAAACCTCAAAAGACAGTTAATACCCATCAGTCATTAGTCGAGTGTCAGGAGAAAGAAAAGACAGAAGAAGAAATAAAGATAAATAAAATTATAAAGGAGGAGACTTAATATGGGAAAGGCGATCGGAATTGACCTCGGAACTACGTTTTCTGTTGTGGCTGTCGTCCAGGCGGGTGAGCCAGTGGTAATTCCTAACCAGGAGGGAAGCAGGACAACACCATCTGTGGTGGCTTTCACCGAGAAGGGTGAAAGGCTTGTTGGTCAGATAGCAAAAAGGCAGGCGATAACAAACCCTGAAAACACTGTATTCTCTATAAAGAGGCTCATGGGAAGGAAATACAATTCTTCCGAGGTAGAACATGCAAGAAAGAGACTACCCTATAAGATTGTTGAGGCACCAAATGGCGATGCCCATGTAGAAATAAGAGGTAAACGTTATTCTCCATCGGAGATCTCGGCGATGATCCTTCAAAAGCTCAAACAGGCTGCCGAGGACTATCTTGGAGAACCAGTAACAGATGCGGTTGTTACAGTACCTGCCTATTTTGATGACAGCCAGAGACAGGCAACAAAAGATGCTGGAAGAATTGCAGGCCTGAATGTGCAGAGAATTATAAATGAACCAACAGCCGCCTCCCTTGCATACGGCATGGATAAAAAGAAGGAGGAAAGGATTGCAGTCTATGACCTGGGCGGTGGGACATTTGATATATCTATACTTGAAATTGGAGAAGGGGTTATAGAGGTTAGATCCACAAATGGTAATACCTATTTGGGCGGTGATGACATGGACCTCAGGATTATTGACTGGATGGTTGAAGAGTTCAAGAAAGATCAGGGTATAGATCTTAAAAAGGACAAAATGGCATTACAGAGACTGAAGGAAGCTGCCGAGAAGGCAAAGATAGAGCTTTCAACAGCGATGGAAACTGAGATGAACCTTCCGTTCGTAACTGCTGATGCAACGGGGCCTAAACATCTGCTTATGAAGCTGTCGAGGGCAAAGTTTGAACAACTTGTTGGAGACCTTATCGAACAGACGATAGGTCCCTGCAAAATGGCTTTATCAGATGCTAACCTTTCACCTTCAAACATTGATGAAGTCCTGCTTGTAGGCGGTCAGATAAGGACACCCAAGGTGCAACAAACGGTAGAGAGCTTTTTTGGGAAGGAACCTAACAAAACGGTAAACCCCGATGAGGTAGTTGCTGTAGGAGCTGCAATACAGGCTGCAGTGCTAAAAGGAGAGGTTAAAGAGGTACTTTTGCTTGATGTTACTCCCTTATCCCTGGGTATAGAGACGCTTGGTGGAATCTTCACAAAAATAATCGAGAGAAACACTACCATTCCGACAAAGAAAAGTCAGATATTCTCCACTGCAACTGATAACCAGCCAGCGGTTTCAATCAAGGTATGTCAGGGGGAAAGGGAGATGGCTGCAGACAACAAGCTTCTTGGTAACTTTGAGCTCATAGGTATTCCACCCGCACCCAGAGGAATTCCACAGATAGAAGTAACCTTTGATATTGATGCAGATGGCATACTCCATGTCTCTGCTAAAGACCTCGGTACTGGTAAAGAACAGTCTATAAGGATAACTGCCTCGAGTGGTCTAAGTGAGGAAGAGATAAAGAGGATGATGCGTGATGCAGAGGCGCATACAGAAGAAGATAAAAGGAAGAAACAACTCGCTGAATCGAGGAATGAGGCTGATACACTTATCTATACAGTTGAGAAATCTCTACGGGATTATGGCGATAAACTGACCGAATCAGAGAGGAGAGAGGTTGAAGATGCCCTCGAAAAATGCAAAAAGGCAAGAGATACAAGCAATGAGATATCTGAAATAAAATCTGCTATAGAAAATCTTACGAGGGTGTCCCACAAACTGGCAGAACATATTTATAGGGCTGCTGGTGCGAAAGCGGGTGCGAAAGGTCCTGAAGAAGAGGTTGTTGAGGCTGAATTTGAGGACGTTGATAAGAAGGAGAAATGAAGGACTATTATGAGATACTTGGGGTGTTAAGAGAGGCATCTGAGGCTGATATTAAAAAGGCATTCAGACAGCTTGCCCTAAAATACCACCCTGACAGAAATCCAGGAAACAAAGAGGCTGAAGAGAAATTCAAAGAGATAAACGAGGCTTATTCCTGCCTGAGCGACCTTGAAAAGAGGGCAAATTATGACAGGTTTGGAACTGTAGAAGGTGTGGGCGTCGGCTTTGGACCCTTTGAGCCAGGCTTTGGTGATATATTCGAGGACATCTTCGGGGATTTCTTTGGAACATTTACAGGTCGCCGCAGACCACGGCCGTCACAGGGCAACGACCTCAGATACGATCTTGATATAACACTCATGGAGGCAGCCTTCGGCACAGAAAAGACTATTGAAATACCAAAGTGGGAAAGCTGTACTGAATGCCGTGGAACAGGTTCAACTCCCGGAAAGGGACCTATTACATGCCTGAATTGCAAAGGGACTGGTTATGTAAGGATTCAACAGGGTTTTTTCAGCATTTCTAAAACATGTGGAAAGTGTAATGGAACAGGAAAAATTATTACAGATCCCTGCAAGTCTTGCAAAGGCCAAGGGAGGGTCAAGAGATTCAGAAGTATAAATGTAAAAGTACCTGCAGGTGTAGACACAGGATCAAGGCTTAGAATAACAGGCGAGGGGGACCCCGGCTTTTATGGTGGGGCTCCAGGTGACCTCTTTGTGGTACTTAATGTTGAAGAGCATCCCTTTTTTAAAAGGGACGGTACCGAAATATTCTGCGAGATGCCCATTTCTTTCCCCCAAGCTGCACTCGGTGCGGAGATAGAAGTCCCTACCTTAGATGGGACATCAAAGATGAAGATACCTCTTGGGACACCTTCAGGCAGGATTTTCCACATCAAAGGCAAAGGGCTGACAAAAGTAGGTGGTCATGTCAGAGGAGACCAGATTGTAAGGGTATATGTGGATGTTCCAAGAAAGCTGACGCCGAGACAAAGAGAGCTCCTCGAAGAATTTGCACGGATAAATGGAGATGAGATAGCAAAGTCCTTTAAAGAAAAACTCAAAGACCTCTTTTCAAAGGCAGAAAAGTAAGGAGAGTAGCAAATATTTCTAACCTACCAAAAATATCTGTACGTCATTGCGAGGCAAAGCCGAAGCAATCTCAAAGCCTTCACCCAGAGTCGGTATATCCGAACTGGTTCGCTTATAAACAAGATGAGCAAAATGTCGCTGACGCTCCATTTTGCTCATCGGGACGGCGGGTAAGCAAATGCCAGATTGGGCCTCGTGTCGCTTTGGTCTTTTAATGTTATTATGTAATCTATATGAGTACGGTCTACTACCTTAATTCATTCACATTGCGTCAGCGACACTTCGCTCATCTGACAGGTAAGCGGTTCGTCTGCCAGAGGCAGACTCACCAAAATTCGCTTACCTTGTTCGCTGTAATGAAAGCAAGCTTTCCTTCCAGCGAACTTCGCTTACCCGCCGTCCCGTTATATGAAATGCCAGAGCCCACCTAACAAAAAAATGAACGGAGGTGAAAAATGTGGTTGAGTATGTAAAAGTTGACCAACCCATATTAATTATTGGATATGATTGGGAACGATATGGCAAAGAAGATTTATCCGCTGACGAACAAAAAAAACAGCAGGAAACAGACATTAAAGGACTACAAATTATATGCACCGTCCATAAAAGTTTGGAAAAGCCATTTACGTTATTTGTATTAGGAAAAATGCTGGAAAAACCACACATATTAGAAACTTTGCTATCAGAATTAAGTTTTAAAAAAATTAGAGAACTCGTTGATCTCGAGCAGCATGCTTATTCACATGTCGAATTCAAGAAACTACCCGGTCGAGTGCCCTTAACGCCAAATCAAATTGAGTGGGAGGTGTCTCACACAAGGGAACTTATAAAAAATAAAACAGGGTATGAACCTATAGGCATACGACCACCACAAGGGCACTACAAAGGACTACAAAGTGAGTATGAAATTCTGGGATTGCTATACAAAGAAGGTATACGATTTATAAGCTCAGACCTAAGGAACGAAAAAGAACAATTTCCTAGTTCATGGTACGATGATGAAGGTAATGTCAGACAACCTTATTATTATGATATGAATAGATTTAAAGACTTAATTGAAATCCCAACGCACGGATGGAATGATAATGCATTAAAAGGTATGTCTAGAACAACAAAAGTTAGAAAACATACATTAGAGGAGGAAGTGGAAATTCACAAAACAAATATAGATTTTGCTGTGGAAAATATTTTGTGTTATGCACCGCTTTTTCACCCATGGGCTACAGCAATGACTGATGAGCAGGGTTACGTGATATCCAGTATCTTGAAATATGCCTCCAAAAGTGGTATGAGGGTTATGAACTATAAAAAGACTTATCAGTATATTATTTCTATGATGGTGACAAAATGATCGTACTTAATTCTATTTTAGAAAGATGTGCATTATTAAGAGATTTTTACCACGATAAAATGTGGTTTGAAAATCTCTTAAAATATATAGACTTACAAATAAATATAGAAAATCATATCAAAAGTGTAATAGATACTGACTATATATCAACAAACTCAGTGATTGAAGAAGGAGCATCTATAAAATCTCCAGTAATAATTCTAGACAAGGTAAAAGTATTAAGCGGAGCATACATAGAAGGACCTGTTATTATTGGTGAAAAATGCAAAGTAGGGCCTAATTGTCACATACGCAAAAATACACTGTTATTGAATAGTGTGATTATTGGACAAGGTGCAGAAATAAAAGAGTCTATCCTTTCAGGAGGGTGCAAAGTTTCTCACTTTTCGTACATTGGGAATTCGTTATTGGGAAAAAATGTAAATATTAGTGGAGGGGTTATAACATCCGTTAGACGATTTGACAATCAAAATATAAAACTTAGAATTCATGAAGAAGTGTATGATACTAAAAAGTATAAATTTGGTGCAGTTATTGGAGATAATGTACAGATTGGAATAGGAGTCTTAATATATCCCGGGTGTATAATAAAACCAAATACAACGGTTAAACCAGGCACTATTGTAAAACAAAACATTATATAGTACAAAGGTGAAATAATGTCCAAGGAAAAACAAAAGAATGATGAGCGCATAGAAAAATGGAAGACCCTATCCGAACTATGGGACAAAGAAGCAGATAGATTTTGGGCTAGGAATAATGTTTTCCTCGTAGTAAACAGTGCATTATTAATTGTTGTTTCTGGTTTCGTTCAAGAAGCAATTGTATGCATAATTGTTTCATCTTTTGGAGTGGTGTTTTCATTATTTTGGTATCGAGTAAATTTAATGGGTAAATATTACTTAGACAGGTGGAAACCAATGTTGGCAAAATTAGAAAATGGCGATGAAATAGATGTATTTGGAAAAGAATTGCCAGCGTCAAAAACAAAATTCAAAGAACCCCAAAAATATAAACCTACAACTACGTATATGAGATATGTAACAATCTCTTTTACTTTAATTTGGTTAACATTAATTGTGTACAACCTCATAAAGCTTTATTGCCAATTCGGGGTGCATACATGAATAATCATTATAGTGGGCTCTGGCACTCTGTGGAAACCTTCGGTTTCCTTGCCTCGCCTTCGGCTCGGTCATATAACAGGTGCATATTCGACTTCGCTATCGCTTCGTCCAAATTCCCTCCCTATCGGTCGGGAACTTCGGATATGCCCCAGCCGATGAGCAAAATGCCCAAGCCTGCCTTGAGAAGGAATAAGTTTATATGTAATCATAACATAAAATCAACAGGAGGTAAAAGAAATGGAAATACCAACTTTGCCTGAAAAAGAAAGACAAAAGATGTTCACTCAAATGTGGGTGGGACAGATGTATGGAGCAATTGGCTTCATCATGGAGAAACTGGGACCCAAAGCATTAGAGGAATACAATCACCGAGGGGCAAAGCAATCTGCCGAACAATTTAAAGCAATGGGAAAAGATGACCCTATGGGTTTTGCGATGACCCAGGCGATAACATGCAAAAATGTCTTTAGTAGCGATGTGTATGTTGTGCCAAATGAGGATGGAAGTGTTACTTTGGAGATTAAGGAATGCAACAATCTAAAGATAGCCTTGGAATTTGCAGAGAAAGGAGCCCCGATAATGAAGGAGCAACATTGTGGTGGGTGCATAAATGGTTACTTTAAGCCCGTTGCCAAGAATTTAGGAATGAATTTGATGGAGGAATTTACAAACAAAGGATGTAAAATGACTATTAGAAAATGAACTCAGTGATTGTCCGGATGTGGGGCAGGCTTGGGCACTCTGCGGTGCTTCGCACCTTGCCCCTATCGGGGTCACTTAACAGCGGGTATGCGGTTCAATACCGCTTACCCAAACCCTTCGCTACGCTCAGGGCTTCGCATACCCGCCAGCCCGTTAGCCGAAATTCCGCCCCTCGCAATAAATTAAAGAAAAGTCAAAATAGGGGGTCAGGTCTACGCTCTTGACATTTAAAAGACTACATGCAATAATGACTGCAGAAGAAATTTATAGAGAGACAGACAATGGCACGACCGCTGAGAATAGAATATCCAGGAGCATTCTACCATATTACCGCAAGGGGTAATGAACGGAAAGCAATTTTTCATGATGAAAAGGATCGGGAACAATTTCTTTTTTATTTAGCGATGGCGCAGCAGAGGTATAGCGCAGTATTTCATATATATTGTCTTATGAGCAATCATTATCATCTTTTATTGGAGACACCGTTGGGAAATCTTTCCACGATCATGAGGTATATCGATGGAGCCTATACGACCTACTATAATGTCAAGAGGCAGAGGGCTGGACATCTTTTTCAGGGGCGGTATAAAGCGATAGTTGTTGATGCAGATGAATATGCGGGGGAGCTTTCCCGATACATACATCTGAACCCTGTCAGAGCTAAAATCGTGACTAGGCCTGAGGAGTATAAGTGGTCAAGCTATCGAAGCTATATAGGGAAAGAAAGGTCTCCGAAATGGCTTACGGTAGATTTTATTCTCAGCTATTTTGGAGGCAGAACAACCGCTGCACAGAAGAAGTATCGTAATTTTGTTGATTCCCTGACTGGTAAAAGATATGAAAGCCCATTAAAGGAAGTGGTAGCATCGACAATATTGGGTGGGATAGATTTTATTAAAGAGATAAAAGAGAAATATCTCAGTGGTAGGGGGGTTGACAGGAATGTTCCTGCATTGGCAGAACTTAGGAAGACATCAATAGAGGAGATAAAACAAGCGGTTGAAGGGGTATTTAGAGGAGATACGAATGTGACAAGAAAAGCTGCTCTTTATATCAGCCATAGGTATAGTGGGAGAACGCTCAAGGAAATAGGGAAACATTTTCAGATAGGGGAATCAGGGGTTACAAAGGCGAGTCGAAGGTTTTATGAAATATTAGAGAAGGATAAGGGAATAAAGAAGAAGGTGCGATACATTTGCAACAGGTTAAAATTGTCAAATGCGTAGACCTGACCCTTTTTTCCTCTTTTTTCCTTTTTCCTGTCAATAAGAAACAGGACAACGGATCATTTTGCTAAACTATAATTATTACTCTCAGAGAGCTCAGGGCACATGGGAATAAGACTTTATATGGAACCAAAACTCAAAAGCCCGATCATGATTATTGGTTGGCCGGGAATCGGCAATATCGGACTCATTGCGGTTGATACGTTGAGAGCGACATTGGAATCAGAAGAATTCGGGGAGATAGAGGGCTGTGATTTCTTTTATCCTAAGAAGGTCATAATCAGATCAGGCCTGTTAGAAGATTTAGAATTCCCAACGAGCAAATTCTACTATAAAAGGCTTGAGAAGAATGATCTGGTATTTTTCATCGGCAAGGAGCAACCGAGGAAGCAGACTTCGTCAGGATATGCTGGAGGAGAAGAAGCATACCGGATGGCAAATCTTGTCCTGGATGTTGCTGAAGAGTTCGGCTGCAGAAGGATTTATACTTCCGGGGCAGCTGTAGCATTAATTCACCATACAGTGAGATCAAAGGTTTGGGCGGTACCAAATACGGAAGGGCTGATCAAGGAGATAAGAGGATACCCAAATACCATTTTAATGTCCCACGTCGAAGGAAGAGGGGGCCAGGGATTTATCTCTGGATTGAACGGGCTCTTACTGGGTGTGGCGAGAAAGAGAGGTTTCGAGGGTATTTGTTTGATGGGAGAGATACCGATCTATCTTCAGGGATTGCCGATATCCTATCCGAAGGCTTCAAAATCTGTGTTGGAAGTCTTCGCTGAAGTCCTTGGAATAGTCATTGATTTCAGCCGGTTCGATGAGCTTTTCCAGGATGTGGAAGATAAGATCGAAGATTTTTACCGTCATATTCCCCTTGAGGTAAAAGACTATCTCGAGAAACTTAAGGAGATCAGCTATCCCAGACAGCCTGAGCTGGAGCCAATGACAGAGGAAAAGAGAAAAAGGTTATGGGAGGAGATCTCCGATTTTTTGAAAAAAGGCGATACGAAAGATGAAGACAACCTTTAAATTTATTGCTCAGCCCGGACTTGAAGATCCATCTTTGATCGTTGGCTGGAACAGAGATGCCGGGAGGATTGCTCCAAAAGTAATAGATTTTTTGAATGGGAAGTTAGGCAGTCAAAAGTTTTGTGAGATCGAACCGGATCGGTTCTTTCCTCTCGGAGGGGTTTCAGTTGAAGATGACTGTATCCAGTTTCCCGAAAGTTCATTTTTTTACGTTCAGACGAGGGATCTGGTGATTTTTAAATCAGACCAGCCTGCCTATGACCACTATGCATTTTTGAATTCCGTTTTAGATGTGCCGGAACGGTATGGTAAGGTAAAGGAATTGTACACCATCAGCGGAATGGTTTCTCATGTTGCCCATACTACCCCTCGACGGATATTCACAGTTTTCAACCAGCCCGAATTTCAAGAAAGCCTTCAGAGCTACAATCTGGAAGGCCTTACATGGGAAGGGCCACCAGCAATCAGCAGTTTTCTCTTATGGATAGCTCGAAGGAGAGGGATTCATGGCCTGAGCCTCTGGCTGGAGGTACCATTTTATTTAGCAGCCAGTGAAGACCTCTGGGCGATAAGGTTCACCCTTTCTTTTCTCGATCAGAGGTTCAATTTAAACCTCGATCTTCAAGAGTTAGACATAAAGATCAGAGAGCAGAATGAAAAGATAGACCGTCTTAGGGATGAAAATGCAGAAGTCAATAGATGTATCGGACTTCTGGAAAGCGGCTTCAGCTTAAAAGAGGAAGTTCAGTTAAAACTTGCTCAAGAAATCCATGAACACCTCAAAAGAGACATGTGAATAATGCTACAATTAGAAAAACAGGAACATGACAAACCAATTCTCGATCAAGCAAAAGAAGAATTTGAAGGTTTAAAACACTTGAGGACCTGGTAAGTCTGGCGAATATGGAGAGATGTGACCTCTTTATTATAGCAGGAGATCTTTTTGACCGTGTGTCAATAGCAAGGAAGGCTGGAGTTTCCTGAGTTTTTGATTCGCAAATCATACAAGCTGTTGAAATAATTGAAAAATATAAAAAAGAGAAGTAGACAAAAACCTTTTTAACCCCCAATACAAAGATTCCTGAGTTTCAAATACTCTATCATAATGAAACCCTTATCTATCAAGGATATGGAGGAGTTATGAGCAGAGACTCAAAGACAGTAGCCAATCTGAAGGGACAGCTTTCAAAATTCTCAGGAATCATTGCGAAGCGTTTTAAGAAGCCAAAGCATAGACTTATCAAAGAGATGCTATATGGGATGCAGGCATCAAAGGATGTAAAACTGAGCAATATTGCAAGGACACTGAAAGAGGAGCAGGCGTTAATTAAAACAGAAGACAGGTTATCGAGGAATCCGGATGATCATGATTTTACTGATGGGATCAATAAAGAGATTTGCAGGCTGGCAGCCCCGAAGATAACGGATGACATGGTGATAGCGATTGACCCTGGCGATATCAGAAAGAAATATGCAAAAAAGATGGGGTTTTTAGCGAAAGTCTACGATGGCAGTGAGAACGAAATCGAAGAAGGATACCCTATCTGCAAAGTAGTGGCAACAGACATAGAATCGAAGAAGGTTCTCCCTCTTTATTGTGAGGCATATTCACATTTAGCTGAGGATATTAAGAGCGAGAACACACAGATACTGAAAGCACTCAAGATAATCTTGAAGCATATAGGGGATAAGGGAATACATGCAATGGATCGAGGTGGAGACCGAGTTTTATAAACACTATTTGGAGCGTGACAAGCCGATACGATTTGTCATTCGGCTTAAACAGAGGGATTTGATCCATAAAGGCAAGAGGAAAGACTGTTTGGAGATGGCGCAGGCACTGCCAACCCCTCATGAAACCGTTTTGATTATTTATGAAGAAGGCAAGGAGAAGAAGAGAAAGGTTCAGTATAATGCGATACCGGTGAAGCTTCCCGGCTATCCTCAGAAACTGTATTTTGTTGTCGTGAAGGGATTTGGGATAAAACCCATGATGCTGTTAACAAGCTGCGAAGTGAACATACATAAGAAGGAGAGCATCTGGAGGATTGTTGAATATTATCTTGCTCGGTGGAAATGTGATGAATCTTATCGATACATCAAGCAGTGTTACAACCTTGAAGATATTCGGGTAAGGAGCTACATCAGTATACGGAACATTGTTGTTCTTGTCCTTGCAGTATCATATTTTGCAGCAGTGTATATTGGGCAGAGCATTAAACTGAAGATGTTGGTAGAGAGGATATTCTTGGTATCAAAAAGATTCTTTGGGGTACCGAGCTTCTTTAACTATGCCATTGCAGATGGTATCTATAATCTGCTATTTCCTGATAAGACTGCTTTGCAGGGGATAAAACCAAATACTATCGATGATTTCCAGTTATGTTTTGAAAATGAGAGGAATGAGGGTCACACCTTCAAAATTCATTTTAAAAGTAATTGTCTGTAACTCGCAGATAACAGAGTGCTTGAGGTTAACACCTAAGGAATTCTTCATTACTGAAAACACTATTATGTTATAATTTAAATACAAGAAGGGGGGTTGTTATGACCATAGCTAAACAAGAAGTTTTTGAGTTAATAAAAGACTTACCAGAAGAAGTAGACATTGACGAAATAATATATCGGCTTTACCTAAGGCAAAAGCTTGAGAGTGCAGAGAAAGACGTTCGTGAGGGCCGACTTGTTTCACACGAGGAAGTCGTCAAGGAGACTTCTAAGTGGTTCGAAAAATAAAATGGACTATCCGAGCACTTGATGATTTACATGATATTTATGAGTTTATCGCTAAGGACTCAAAGCGATATGCTCAAATACAAATAGAAGATATTCAAAACGCTGCTTTAAATCTTACCAGTTTCCCATTAATAGGTCGTATTGTACCTGAATTTCCACATCTATCATACCGTGAAATTTTAGTTGGCAACTATAGAGTTATTTATAGACTCGAAGAAGAACAAGGTCTGGCAATTATAATGGCTGTGGCACACGGAAGACAATTGCTTAAAATCTCTCGACTCAAATGAAAAAAAGGATTATATATCTGCCCATACCAGCAAATATCACGTTGCAAAAGGCTAACATCAAACCCTACCGGGCTTCTTTTCCGCCACAACCGTTATCTGCCATTGCGGGCCAGAGTTAGACCGATGATTGTTGGAGAGAGGGAAGGAGGTTTGGATGGATGTATTTGCCCATGGATTATGGAGTTATGCCATCCTAAGGAAAAGCAAAGCACCTGGTTTAGTTATTGTAACGGGGATGCTTCCGGATCTCATACCCTTCATTCCATATTTCATTCACATATGTATCAAAGGCATTAAGCTGAAATTTGGCCCACCTCCTTTAGAAAGCATCCCTAACTACGTATTTACGGCCTATAATCTGACTCATAGCCTGGTAATAATTACACTTATTTTTGGTTTGATCTTTATTTTAACGAGAGAAATACCTCTCTTCTTGTGGGCATGGCCGATTCACATTGCCATGGATATCCTAACTCATGCGAAAGCATTTTTCCCAACAAAATTTCTATACCCTCTTTCCGAATTCCACATAAACGGAATCAATTGGGGAGCGCGCTGGTTTATGATAATAAATTACGGAAGTCTATTACTCATCTATTTCGTGATCCTTTACCCCGTACCAACGCAGAAAGCCCTGACTGTGAAGTCGGGGATGAATGCCAACAAAATTCCCGAAGGGTACATCCCCAATGCCACGCCTGTAAAGGCGTGGTACGGGGTTTACTGGAAGTTTAAAAGAAGTTAGTGACGATGGAAATATGACGTTGAGAATATTAGGAATTGTAGGTAGCCCCCGTAAAGGTGGTAATACAGAGATACTGACTGAGCATCTTTTAAAAGGAGCTGCAGAGATGGGTGCGGAGACGGAACTGGTTTCTCTATCTGACCTAAATCTGAATTATTGCCGGGGCTGCCACCATTGTTTAGAAACAGGGGTATGCGCTATCAGCGATGACGTCGAATCACTGAAAGAGAAATTGCTGCGGGCAGACGGAATAGTCCTGGCCAGTTCTACCCAGGCTCAAACCATTTCAGGGAATATGAAGGTGTTCATTGATCGGTTGCTTCTCCATGTCTTTAAACAATCTCTTCAAGGTAAATATGTGGTAAGCGTATCTGTGGGTGGCTTTTATGGAATGGATAAGGTAACAAAATACCTTAATGATACGGCCTGGGCAATGGGAGCTAATATGGCAGAGAAAACCATCAAAACGTTCGGTAAAATTGACATCTTGGTCAACAATGCTGCTATTATGCTCAAACGTCCAACCAAAACGCATGTCATGCAGCCCTCTGATCAGATCACCGTTGAGGAGTGGGACAGTGTGATGTCTTTTTTGCCGGAGCGCCCATGGTTCTCCACTACGTTGCCTCAAAGGCAGCGGTTATAGGCATTACGAGGGCGATGGCCAGAGAGCTCGGGGACTATGGCATCAATGTGAATTGTATCGCTCCAGGGTTTACTTATAGCGAAACTATTATAGAGGCGGTCAAGGCCGGAGAATTCGGAGAATTACCTGATTTAATAGTGGCCACGCAATGCTTCAAGCGCAGGCAGCAACCCCCTGATTTACTCGGAGCAATTGTGTTCTTTGCCTCGGAAGAAAGCGACTTTATTACCGGACAGACGCTTGTAGTCGATGGTGGATCGATAATGCACTAAATGCACTAATAGAAAGGGAAAATAAAAGGATAAATGGGGTATTTATTTATTGTGAGCCTGCAACGGCAGATAATAGAGAATTTGAGGCTGGATACCCAAGGGTCCCCATTAATGAAAACATGGTTGTGTTATAATCAAACAAAAAAAGGGGGTATTGTGACTATCGCTAAACAGCAAATCCTTGAACTACTGAGAGACCTGCCAGAGGAAGTAGATATTGATGAGATTATATGTCGCCTTTACCTTAGTTATCAGAACATTTTTGTTTAAAAGGGTAAAAAAGTAAATAGATAATGCCACGAATCTTCATCCCTATTACCTCTATCAAAGAAGGCCAAATATCAATCACTGGCGAGAAGGCAAGGTATCTTTCATCTGTACTGAGATGCAAAAAGGGAGACGAACTTATTGTCTTTGATGGAAGGGGCAATTGTTTGAGGACAAAGATACTGAGGTCTGACAGAAGGGAAGTAATTGTAGAGACCCTTGAAAAATTCACCTGCGATACGGAATCTCCTATAGACATCTTTCTCGCACAGGGGCTTCTTAAGGGTGAAAAAATGGATATGGTTATTCAGAAGGTAACAGAACTCGGGGTTAAAGAGATAATACCTGTCATCACTGAAAGAAGCCAGCTACGAGAGACAAAGAAAGTTGCACGCTGGAGAAAGATTACCGGAGAGTCATCAAGACAATCCGGAAGAAGTATTATTCCGCTCGTCCATGAGCCAATGTATTTTAGTGATTGCCTCTCGTTACTCGCCACTCGTCACGCATCACTGTCTTTAAAGGGCCTTATCTTCTATGAAGAAGGGGGGATAAAAATATCAGAAGCAATTCAGAAAATCACGATACATGATACAGGATACACGATACAAGATAAATACATTATGCATCATGTATCTTGCATCTTGAATCCTGCATCTTTACCCATTTACCTTTTAATTGGCCCTGAGGGTGGTTTTACAAGGGAAGAAGTTACTATCGCGGAAGAAAAGGGGTTTATTGTCACCTCTCTCGGAAAGAGAATTCTAAGGGCAGAGACTGCAGCGATCTCAGCGATAACTTTAGTACAGTTCTTGTTAGGAGACTTGGGCTAAACCTTTTTCTCCCTTATGAAGGCAATCATATCAACGGGTATAGTGATCCAGCCACTTTCTGACTCAAGTTGGACCTCATCTTCTCCGACCTCGATGAGCCTACCCGTATAGGTCATTTCTCCTGTTTCTACCTCAACAATCTTTCCAACTAAATCTAACACACAAGGCTCCTCATTGTCATTGCGAGCGTAGCGAAGCAATCTATTGGTTTTTCCCTTGTTTTGAGATTGCTTCCGCTGACTTCGTCAGCCTCGCAATGACATTAAAAACCTATTGCTTATTATATAACCTTTTACCCTTATTACTACCCTGATTATGTACCATCTCAGCGCCAATCAGAAAGATGCAGGAAGAATAAAAAACCCAGAGCAAAAATACAACAAATGCAGTAAGCGAGCCGTATATCGTGCCGAATCTTGCGACAGTTCCCACATACCACGTAAAGAGATGCTTCGCAACCTCAAGGAATACTGTTGTAAAAAAGGCACCCATAAATGCATGGGAAGCTCTGACCCTGCTTTTTGGAAGAAGAATATAAAGCACCGTAACTGTAAAAAATACGATAAAAAAAGGAACAACATATCCTATGAGGAAACCCGTTATCATGCCTATTCGTAATTGAGGGAAGACTGGTTTTAATCCCTTAAGCAGGGGAATTAATGACGTTGCCATAAAGGAAACAAGAAGAATAACGATTATTAGCGTGACAATAATTAATGAGAGGATTATAGACCAGAAGAAATTCCTCCTCTCCTTGACCTTGAATATCACATTCAATGCATTCTCAAGGGAAGAAAAGACCTGATATGAAAGAATCCCGTATAGGACTATACTGAATGTCCCGATTCCTTTAAATGCTATAAGTCTTCCTAATTCCTTTGTTATCTCTGATGTAATGGCAGGGAAAAAACTTATAAGTTTATTAGAGAAAAACTGATAGAACCCGTGATAATGCCCAAGAAGATATCCGAATATGGTTACCAGGAAAAGACAGAATGGCATTAGTGCCATCATGGTGAAGTAAGAGATGGAGCCTGCGAGCATGACTCCTCCATCTTTAAAAAAATCTACAAAACTCTTTGCTATGATCTTTGGATATTTCATCTGAAAATACCCCTCAGCCTAACCCTCTCCCACAGGGGGAGAGGGAGCTTCCCCCTATTAATTATTCCCCTCCCTTGCCTGCCCCGCTTTGCGGAGCAAGGCCCGGGATGGGAGGGCTAGGGGAGGGTGATTTTTTCATATTATTTCTCCCTTTCCCTTGCCCTTACATAAATCCTGATAGGGGTTCCCTTAAATAAGAACTTTTCTCTCAAACCCTTTTCTATATGCCGTATGTGTGCATCCTTTAAGACAGAAGGATAATTGGTGAAGACCACAAATACAGGTGGCTCAATTTTAATCTGTGTTATATAGTAGAGCTTTACTGCCTTCCCTTTATACATGGCCAAGGGCATTCTGGACAGAGACTCACTGAAAAACCTGTTAAGTTCTGCTGTAGGTATCCTTTTCTTCCTTTCCCTTATTACTTCATCGATTATCGGGAAGACCTTTGTAATACGTTTCTTCTCTACGGCCGATACTGTCAGTACTGGTGCATATTGCATAAACCACATCTTTCTGTTCAATTCATTGTCCAATCTTTTATATTCCTCTTCAGGCCTTTCAATGAGGTCCCATTTATTAAGGAGAAAGACTGCACCTTTTCCATAACCTTCAACAATTCCTGCTATCCTCTGATCCTGCTCTACTATGCCCTCACTTGCATCCATGACGATGAGAGCCACATCGCATCTCTCTATGCTCCTTATTGCCCTTACCATTGAAAACCTTTCGATAGAGTAACCTATTCTGCCTTTTCTCCTCAGCCCCGCAGTGTCAATCAATAAATATCTTCTGCCATAATAAGTGCAGATGCTATCTATAGAATCCCTTGTTGTCCCAGGTACCGGGCTTACAATCATCCTCTTTTTGCCGAGGAGAGTATTTATTAAGGTTGATTTACCAACATTTTGCCTTCCAACTACGGCAATCTTTGGATAATCAATCTTTTCTTCAAGATATGGGGGAAGAATAGAGGTTAATCTATCCATAAAATCATCATATCCGTAGCCAGTTGCAGCAGAAAGAGGCCATAATTCGTCAGTACCTATCGGATAAAAATCATGAACCCTTTCTTCATGTTTGGGTACATCAATCTTGTTTACTACCCAGAGCACCTTTTTTCCAGAAACCCTTAGCAGCCTTGCAAGTTCCACATCTGATGAAGTTAGGCCTTCCTTACCATCAAGGAGGTGTATTATAATGTCTGCCTCTTTGATAGCAAAGATAGCCTGTTCCTTGATATGTAAAAAAATGTCTTCAGGAGGCTCTGGATAAAAGCCCCCCGTATCAACCACAATGAATCCTTTTCCTCCCCACTCAGCATCACGATAGTTCCTGTCTCTCGTTACTCCAGGGATATCCTCAACAATCGCAGCATGAGACCTCGCCATCCTGTTAAAAAGGGTAGACTTACCCACATTCGGTCTTCCGACAATAGCAATGATCGGTTTCGGCATGGATATCAATGTTAATTTACCAGGATGTTGGTAAGGACATTATGCCTATTTTCCTGACTCTTTCTCAGTATAAAACCGTGTGAGAAATTCAGCATCCGTGGGTGACAGGTCAAACTTTAAACAGGCCTCCTCAATCAATTTAGAAAGTTTGGCATCTTCCCTAAATTGGAGTTCCCCTGATATCCATCTGATTGCCTTCCTTAATTGTTCACCTTCTGGCAGAATGCTCATGTCTACCTCCTTCTAATTTTAACAATCATGGAAAATCTCTTTTAGCCTCATGTCTCATAAGTTTATTTTACCCCAAATCCAGCGATAAACGTGCAAACCATTGCTATTGTGTCACCCTGAGCGTGTCGAAGGGTGACACTGATGTCATGGTTCGACTGGCTCACCATGACATTATCGCTTCATTACGACAAATTTATCGCTGGATTTGGGTTTACCTAAATCTACTATTTTATTTGGAGCATCCGGGGGGATGGCCTGCCTGTTGCCTTTCTCCTTCAGCTTTGCTAAAGTGTAGCTAGGTAGCGATGATGAGATTGTACTTTCAGATAAGGTGCGGGGTAAAAATTAAAGAGGTGCAGTGTGTCTGTAGAAAAGGTCTCTAACATTACAAATGCTGAGTTTTGGGGAAGGTATTTAAAAAGGGGAGCCGTCGGTCTTGTTGGTGGAACTACATGGATTCATAAGGCTATAAGGGAGGCCGAGGCATTGATCACCCCTGATAAAAAGCCGAGCATGTGGGCGCATGCCTTTATATTTACTGGCAGAAAACCTGATGGACATGAATGGATTGCAGAGTCAAACCTTATTACTGAGCTACATAAGATGCAGATTATCAATGGAGCGCAGGAGAACAGGATAGACAGCTATTATAGGGCAGAGACCGCTTTAAATTGTGCTGTCTTAGATTTTGGATTAAGCGATGCAGATGCAGATAAAGTTATTGGAAAGGCACTGGATATGGTTGCTAAGAAGATTATGTATCCTGTTTCCGGGCTTATCGGAACACTCTTTGCCTATCTTTTCAAGACAGAGAAATGGCGTAATCTCTGGAATACAAAAAATGCCCTTTATTGTTCTGCATTTGTACAGGAGGCATATTTTGCAGTCGGAATTGACCTTGCGCCTACTACTGCAACTACAAACACAAGCCCCGAGCACCTCTGGCAGACAAAGGTATTTCATAAGGCTTATTGGGTTTATATCATAACATCGCAAACTAAAAAAATATCATAACATCGCAAACCAAT
>JASEEX010000034.1:1340-23110 GCA_030019415.1 Thermodesulfovibrionales bacterium | reverse complement strand
TTTTTAAATGAGGCAACGATTCAGTTTTATATAGATTTTTGATGAGGCAATTCGATTACTTGACAAATGGTTTCTTTATCATGCACAGTTATAAAGTCTTCTTTTAAAGGCTCTTTAAGAGTTCTTAAAGGAGTACAAAAAAATATTAAAGGAGGAAGAATGAGTACGAGGCTTTATGTAGGAAACATCTCCTTCAAGGCATCGGAGGATGACGTGAGGGATCTGTTTTCTCAAGCAGGTGAGGTTGTTTCTGTCAAGCTGATCAAGGATGTAGCTACAGGCAGAATGAGGGGGTTTGGCTTTGTGGAGATGTCCTCAGAGGAAGATGCACAGAGGGCCATCTCTACGTTGAATGGTAAAACCTTCATGGACAGAAGTATTGTTGTTAATGAGGCAAAACCACAGGAAAGGCGCGAGAGAGTCTACCCAAGGGAAAAAGGTGGTTTTGGCAGAGGGAGAAAAAGATAGGCTTTCCTTAAAGTTTAACCAGCCAGAAAGATCAGGATTTCTTTAGAAGCATCGAGCCAGTTGAAAGGCCAAGTTCTTTAGAAACCACATCACATTTGGATTGGAAAAGGAAGAATATTTTCTTTTCAGCACCCGTGAGTGTCTCAAAGTTGCCCTGTCCTTTGCCTATCACGAGTTGAGCTTCTTTGAATGTCTCCTGAAATGTGGAGGATGTCCACTCAAGGACTGTGCCCACAGCGTCCGAGCCATTGTCAATTACTTCACATACCTCTGTGAGGCCTGATTCCACAGCATCCTCCACAGTAGAATCATTGATTACGGGTGAACCCTTTACGACTGCCATTACTTTTTTACCAATGGAGACAAGGGTTTCTATAAGAAGCCTGTCGAATACGATCTCCCCTGCATTGTCTGTTAGGTAAAGTACCCTGTCTGCGTCAGAGATAGCATCTCTGAATGTGCTGTAGTCATCCACGGCTAAGGGGTTGTTAAGGGCCCTCCGGATAGTCCCTTCGACATCTACCCCCGCACCAAAATTCTGGTGCGGGGTAAATATTCCGAAGTCTATTACATTCCCTGCAATTGCAAGCCTTGTGGCTGTCCATAAGGGGTCAGGACTTTTTTCAATGACAGTTTTCAAAGAGGGATATAGCCCAAGTGCGACCTGGTTATATTCAGATTTTATCTCCTTGAATGGATCCCTGCCGAGCAACTGTCTTATCTTTCTGTGGATAAATGTGGTCGTATAGGCAGGTGGTTTTGAGATATCAGCCCTCTGAATCTCTGGAAGGATGCTCTTTAAAATCCTTTTCTGTAGTAATTCGTCTTTTGTCCCGAGCCTGAGAGAAATAATGGACTGTTTCAGGAAGCAGGGAAAACAATCGAGGTGTACCCTCATTTTATTTTTCTAGTTCCTTTGCCCTCTTCTCAACCTCTTCAGACATCTTCTTTTTATACTCCTTCAGCTTTTTCGCAACTTCTGAATCTTTCCTGCCAATAATCCGTGCAGAAAGGATTGCAGCATTTTTTGCACCTGCCTTGCCTATTGCCATTGCCGCAACCGGCACACCGGGAGGCATCTGGACAGTAGAGAGGAGAGAGTCAAGGCCATTAAGTGGCGATGAGTCTATCGGCACGCCTATCACAGGTAAGATTGTGTGTGATGCGAGTACGCCTGCTAAGTGGGCTGCCATTCCTGCGCCTGCGATAATCATCTCGATACCCTTCTCCTCAGCCTCTGATGCGAGTCGTATTGTGCGTTCTGGAGTTCTGTGTGCTGAGGCAACGGTCATTATATAGGAGATCCCAAGTTCTTTGAGAATCTCACCTGCCTTTTCCATAACAGGGATGTCTGAGTCACTTCCTATTACTATCAAAACCTGTGGTTTCATGTCCCCTCCTTAAATTATAAATAACCAATCACCAATAACCAAATTCCAAATAAATTCCAATAACCAAGCACCAAAAATTCAAGTCAAAATTATCAATGAGCAATTATCAAGTTAAATGTTCACTGATAAATTTGCATTGTTAATTGATAATTCTGTTTTGTTATTGGAATTTGGTCATTGGTTATTATTTCCCAAATCCAGCGATAAATTTGTCGTAATGAAGCGATAATGTCATGGTGAGCCAGTCGAACCATGACATCAGTGTCACCCTTCGACACGCTCAGGGTGACACAATAGCAATGGTTTGCACGTTTATCGCTGGATTTGGGTATTTGGTTATTGTAATTTGGTGATTGGTTATTGGATATCACCAATATCCTTTCTATAGTGCATCCCCTCAAAATATATCTCTTCTACTGCTCTGTATGCCTTTGCCCTGGCATCTTTTATCTCAGCTCCGATGGCTGATACACTGATGACCCTTCTGTCTGAGGTAACAATGTCATTATTATTATATGCCGTACCTGCATGGAATACGACGGCATCCTTCATTTTTTTTACTTTTTCAAGCCCCGTTATAACAGCACCCTTCTGGTATTTGCCAGGATAGCCATTTGAAGAGACTACAACGCATACTGACGACTCCTGCCTCCACTCTATTACATTCTGTATATCAGATAGCCTTTCGTCTGTAATCGCTAATGCGATTTCCATTAAATCTGTTCTTAGCCTTGGGAGAACTGTCTGTATTTCTGGGTCTCCGAAAGTGCAATTTAGTTCAAGGACATAAGGTTTACCCTTGTTTATCAGTATGTCTGCAGAGAAGATGCCCCTATATTTTATGCCCTCTGAATTGAATGCCTTCAGTACAAGCCGCATTATCTTTCCCATGATAACAGTCTCGAGTTCCTTCGTAAAAATAGGCACCGGGCTGTAAGCACCCATGCCTTCAGTGTTTGGACCCATATCACCATCAAATATTTGCTTGTAGTTCTTCGAAACTGCAAGGGGAGCAATGGTCTTTCCATCAGTGAATATCATAAAGGATACCTCTTCACCTTTAAGGCACTCTTCAACGATAACCCGCTTACCTGCATCACCAAAAACTCTGTCCTTCATAATCAGCCTTAGGGCATCTATCGCCTCTTCCACGGTAAGGGATACAAACGTGCCATTGCCCTCTGTGGGTCTGTCTGCCTTTATTACTATGGGGGTGCCTTTTAACCTTACATAGTCCTCTGCATGGAGATAAGAAGTAAAGACTCTGTATTCGGCTGTCGGGATCCGGTAAAGCCTCATAAGGTCTTTTGCAAAGACCCTGCTCGTACCAACCCTCGTAGCTGCCCTGTTCGGTCCGAGTATCCTGCAGCCTTCTTTCTCGAATGAATCGACAATGCCTCTTGAGAGAGGTTCCTCAGCACCCACAATCGTCAGGTCTATCCACTCGTATTTAACAAAATCAATGAGGGCATCAAGGTCATGGGGACTCACATCTATGCACTCAGCAATCTCTGCTATGCCTGCGTTTCCAGGACAGCAGTAAATCCTGTTAACATGTCGGCTCTGGGATAGCTTCCAGACTATTGCATGTTCCTTACCGCCTCCACCAATAACAAGAACTTTCATGAATAACCTCATATAAAAACTCTAAATTCTAATATCCAAAACTCTAAACAAATTCAAATAATTGAAATCTAAAAAGTTTTGAATATTGAATTCTAATTAGGGATCGGTCCAAAATTCCTCTGTATGCTCTGTCATTCTGGCTTGACCAGAATCCTTCTTTATTTAAGAAAGATTCCAGACAAGCTGGAATGACATTAATAGGATAATGTATATCACTTCTGTTCTTCTGTTACCTTTGTAAGGTAATCTGAAATTGCGGCATCATACTTCGATGTATGTCTGAAGACCTTTTTTGCGAGCTCTAATCTTGTCCTGTGACTCAGGCCCCCCTTCAGGCCTTTCATCTCCTCAATAATCTTCTCATAGTCTGAAGGATCGACTATGACAGCAACATCCTGAAAGTTTTTCGAGGCTGAACGAAGCATTGCAGGGCCACCTATATCAATGTTCTCTATAGCCTCAGCAAAGGTAACCCCTGGTCTTGAGATTGTCTCTTCAAAAGGATAGAGATTCACGACCGCCATATCTATTGTACCAATCCCGTACTTTTTTATTTCTTCCATGTCCTTCGGATTATCCCTTCTTGAGAGTAAGCCACCGTGAACCTTAGGATGAAGGGTCTTCAACCTTCCATCAAGCATCTCAGGGAAACCAGTATATTCTGAAACCTCTTTTACAGGAATCCCCGCATCCCTTAAAGCCTTTGCTGTTCCTCCTGTTGAGAGTATCTCGATACCCATTGAATTGAGTGCCTTTGCAAACTCTACAATACCTTTTTTGTTAGAAACACTTATAATTGCCCGTTTAATCTTTGGCATAAATCCCCCCTTCTTAAAATAACCAATCCCCAAATTACAAATACCAAATAAATTCCAATAACCAAGCACCAATAATCAAACTAAGAGCATTTATCAGCAATTGAAGAAAATATCTTCTTCGGTATTGGTGATTTAATCATTTGGGTATTATTTGGTTATTGCGATTTGGTTATTGGTTATTATTTTATATATCCTTTTTCCATCAAACTTGTATATTTTTCATCTCCTATTATTACATGGTCAAGAACCCTTATACCGACTAACTCGCCTGCTCTGACAAGCCGCTCTGTTATCAATATGTCTTCGCGGCTCGGGCTCGGATCGCCGCTCGGGTGATTATGGACAAATATAATAGATGCAGCCGATTCTTTTATCGCATCCCTGAAGGCCTCACGGGGATGTATCAATGAATTAGTGAGAGTCCCTTCAGAGATCTTACAATCTTTAAATATCCTGTTTTTCGCATCAAGCATAGCACAACAGAAGACCTCTTTTTTCAGATTCTTGAAGCGCCGATAGTAGTAGGAATATACGTCATGACCTGAGGAGAAGACAGGACCTTTTACGCTGGGTTCCTCAATCAGCCTTCTTCCGAGTTCAAAGGCCGCCTTTAGCTGAGCAACCTTTGCCTTTCCCATGCCCTTAAAAGGCGCAAATTCCCCGGGGGATGCACTTTCGATCTTCTTAAGGTCGCCAAAGGAGTTCAATATCTCTATTGCAAGGTCAATGGCGCTCTTACTTCCTCCTCCTGTCCGGAGTATTATTGCGAGAAGTTGTGCCTCTGATAGACTATGGGCACCGTATCTCAGGAGCCTTTCTCTTGGCCTCTCGCCTTCAGGCCAGTTTTTAATACTCTTATACCCCATATGTTCAATCACCAATAACCAAACCATCACGCCACCCCCACCCACCCCTCCCCCCTTGAGGGGGAGGGGTGGGTGGGGGGATGGAGGGATTTTAGCATCTGTAAGAGTAAATGGTAAACCCCTTTAGAAAGAAATAGTAAGTGGAAGTCCATTTACGACTCCGAGAATTTTAAGTCTTGACATTTTTTGTCACTTAAATGATACTGTAGAAGACGCAGGATAACGGGTCACCGATGAGAACCTCCTAATTTATTGAGAAAGAAGGAGGTGATGTTAAAAATAGTATGCAGTAGGCAGTAGACAGTAAACCCCGTTAGAAAGCTCGGTTGGGGCTTTCTTTCTAACGGGGTAACGGACACGGATAACGGACACGTAGTACGAGAATAATGAAAGGAGGAGAAGATGTTTAAAACGATTTCAAAGATGAAGATGAGGGATGGAAGAGGCTTTACCCTCATTGAATTGCTCATTGTCGTGGCCATCATCGGGATACTGGCAGCCATAGCCATACCCGCATATCTAACCTATACAGTAAAGGCAAAGGTATCAGGCGTTGCAAATGATATAGGGACAATAAAGGATGCCCTGGTTGTATATCGTAACGAGAATGGTGCCTTTCCTGCTGCAATGGCTGATATAGCTGCTATAAATACTACTCTTGGTATTGGCCTTGTTGGACAGTATGGTACAACATATGCAGTAACTGCTACCACCGGAGTAATCACAGCAACACTCGGTGGCATAGATTCTGCTGTTAATACCAAAAAAATAATAGCAACACCAACTGTAAGTGGTGACACAGTAAGCTGGGCATATACTGGTGATTGTCCTGCTAAATATGTAACTCTACCAGGTTACACAGCGTCATAAAAATAAAATATGGCTTTGAACCCAGCGGGGGAAGATTCCCATGCTGGGTTCTGTTTGTTAAGAAGATGAATGCAAAACATAAAAATGGCTTCAGTAATGGTCTTACCCTTATTGAGGTCATGATTGTGATTGCAATTATCGGAATACTCGCTTCTGTAGCTATTCCATCCTATACTGGCTATTTGAAAAGGGCTGCAAGGACTGAGGCGTACTCTAACCTCGAATCTCTCAGGCTTCTTGAGGAGCAATTTTTTGCGGAAAATGGAGGATATACTCAGTCTGCCGATGATGTTGCTGCCATTCAGGCACTGCTTCCTGGTTTTCAACCAGGTACGGGGCTGAGTTTTAGCTACCAGATAGTACAGAATCGTCGGATAGATACCCCGATTACCAGTCCACCAACATGGACTGCAGTTCAAACGCCATGCTTTACTGCAGTAGCCACAGGTATTGCTGGCTCAAGGGTCGCTGGAGATATCTTTACAATAGACTGCAATAACAATAAGAACTTCTAATCCAGAATTTTGGTTAAATATTGTAGGGGCGGTTCGCGAACCGCCCCTACTAAGGACATATTATCCGCAACAGTGTTAAAATATTAGATGCCCGAAAAGAGACTCCTTATCGAAGGTGCCAGACAGAATAACCTCAAAAACATTAACCTCAGTCTGCCCCATAACAGAGTAATAGCAATAACAGGGGTATCTGGCTCGGGAAAATCCTCCCTGGCCTTTGATACCATTTTTGCTGAGGGTCAGTGGAGATTCATAGAATCCCTTTCAACTTATGCAAGGCTCTTTCTTGAAAAACTCGACAGACCTGATGTTGACGGTATTCATAACATAAGGCCGGCAATAGCCCTTGAACAGAGAAACCCTATAAGAGGGTCACGTTCTACTGTCGGAACACTAACAGAGCTTTATGACCTCTTCAGGCTCCTGTACTCGAAGATCTCAACGCCTTTCTGTCCTAACTGCGGCAGAGAAATAAAAATCTGGGACCCCTCAAAGATTGTTTCGGAGCTTATAGAGAAATACTACGATGAAAAGGCGATCATAATTTTCGAGACAAAGGAGACAATAGAGGAACTGAAAAAACGGGGTTTTTATAGGGTATGGCTCGATGGTGAGGTAACTGATATTAATTCGAAATTCGAAATTCGAAATTCGAAATTCGAAATTGTTGTTGATAGGCTTTTGATAAAGGATGAGCCGAGGCTCTCAGACTCGATAGAAATGGCATGGAGAGAAGGACAGGGTAGGATGAAGGCTGTCATCTATCCCAAAACTACGCTTATTTTCACTTCAGAGAATGCCTGTGATGAATGTAATATCGAGTTACCGAAGCCATATCCCCTCCTTTTTTCCTTTAACCACCCTGTGGGTGCATGTCCTGCCTGCAAGGGATTTGGCAATGTTCTCAGATATGATGATGACCTTATCATTCCTGATAAAAGTCTTTCTTTGTCAAGGGGTGCTATTGATCCATGGAACAAGCCTGCATACAGGTGGTGGAAGGAACAGCTTATTAAGAGTGCTCATAAAGAGGGCATTGATATCAATAAGCTATACTCTGAGTTTTCTGAAAAAGAGAAGGCATTGCTATTTAAAGGAGGTAGTAGTTTTTACGGAATCAACGACTTCTTTGAGGAGATGGAAGGCAGAAGGTATAAGCTCCACGTGAGGGTCTTTCTGAGTCGATACAGGAGACCTGTCATCTGTTCACAATGCAATGGCAAGAGGTTAAGGAAAGAATCCCTTGCATATAAACTCTCAGGCCTTGATATAGCTGAACTCTGCATGATGCCGGTATCAGATACAATTAAGTTTTTTGAGTCCGCCTCAGGCGGACTGAATATTTCCCCTTTTCAGAGAGATGTGGCAAAAGAGATTCTGAGGCTGATCACCATAAAACTCAGGTTCCTCCAGCGGGTAGGTCTTGATTACCTCAGCCTCAGCCGTGATGGAAGAACGCTCTCAGGTGGTGAGTATCAAAGGGTGAACCTTTCAAACCAGCTCGGATCGTTTCTTACAGGCACACTCTATGTACTTGATGAGCCGACTGTAGGACTCCATGCGAGGGATACAGAGATAATAGCGAAAATTATGTCGGAGCTTTCAAGACTCGGCAATACTATTCTTGTTGTCGAGCATGATAGGGGAATTATAAAGTCTGCTGACTGGATAGTTGAATTAGGACCAGGAGGTGGCCATCGAGGTGGAGAGGTTTTATTTTCAGGACCTAAGGATGAATTCCTGAAGACGGATATACTCACCGCACGCTATATAAAAGGGATTGATAAAATAGATTCACCATCCAAAAGGAGAAATGGCACGGGCAGAAAACTTGTGCTTTATGGCGCTACAGGTAATAACCTGAAATCTGTTGATCTTCAGATTCCTCTCGAGACAATGACAACGGTTACAGGGGTCTCGGGTTCAGGTAAGAGCAGCCTTATTGTAGAAACCCTCTACAGGGCATTGGCCAGGGAATTTAAGACCGACCAGGTTTTCCCATTACCGTATAAGAGGATTGAGGGTACCGCGTACCTTAAGGGTGTCAAGCTCATAGACCAGACACCGATAGGCCGGAGCCCGCGTTCAAATCCAGTGACCTATTTAAAGACCTTTGATGTGATAAGAAGACTTTTTTCTGGGCAGGCAGAGGCAAAGGCCTACGGGTATGGACCCGGGTTTTTCTCCTTCAACATACCGGGTGGCAGGTGCGATGCATGCAAGGGTGTGGGATACCAGAGGCTCGAGATGTACTTCTTTGAGGACCTCTACATAAAATGTGAGGAGTGCGGGGGAAAGAGATACAGGCCAGAAGCCCTGCGAGTTACTTACCGGGGTAAGAATATAGATGAGGTTCTGGGCATGACAGTGGATGAAACCGCCGAGCTGCTTCATGATATCCCTTATATAAAAAATAAGTTGTCACTCATGAAGGACATCGGGCTCGGCTACCTCAGGCTTGGTCAGCCTGCAACAACGCTTTCAGGTGGAGAGGCACAGAGGCTGAAGATATGCGCAGAGATGGAGAGCGCAAGAGGGACTACGTCCCCTTTGCGAAAACCCCCTAAAACAAAGGGCATTCTTTATATCCTCGATGAACCGACAGTGGGCTTACATTTCAGGGATGTAAAGGCATTGCTTGATGTGCTCCATAGATTGGTTGATTCAGGTAATACTGTTCTTATTATAGAACATAACCTCGATGTGATTAAGGCATCAGACTGGATAGTGGATTTAGGTCCTGAAGGTGGAGATAAAGGTGGAAGGATTATTTTTGAGGGTACACCGGAGGAGATCATCAAGGCCAGAGAATCATATACCGGAAGGTATCTAAAGGAAATAGAGACTGTCTCAGAACCTTAATTAGACGTTATGCTTTCTTACATAACAAAGAGACTCTTCTTAATGGTCCCTCTTCTCTTTGGGATTACCCTTATAACTTTCACTGTAATTCACCTTGCACCCGGCAGCCCTGTTGAAGTTCAGACAGAGATGTCTCTTAAGGCATCTGCCCAGGCGAGGGAGAACCTTAAAAAGCTCTATGGTCTTGATAAACCACTGCATATCCAATATTTTGACTGGCTGAGGAGGTTTGTAAGATTAGATTTCGGTAGGTCCTTTGTAGATGGCAGAAAGGTCATCGATAAGATTATCGAGAGGATTCCCATAACCCTAACAATAAATATCCTCTCCTTGATACTCATATTCAGTGTTGCACTTCCCATCGGTATTATTTCTGCAACAAGGCAGTATTCACTATTTGACAAGCTCTCCACAGTTTTTGTCTTTATTGGTTTCTCCACCCCCGCCTTCTGGCTTGCCCTGCTGCTCATGATACTATTTGGCATTAATATGGGCCTCCTTCCGATATCAGGCATACAGAGTATAGATGTATCAGAGATGGGTCCCTTCGAGAGATTGTGGGATTGGATCAAACACCTCATCCTGCCTGTTGGGGTTTCTGCATTCGGAGGGGTTGCAGGATTAAGCCGCTATAGCCGCTCGAGCATGCTCGAGGTCATAAGACAGGACTATATCAGGACAGCAATGGCAAAGGGCTTAACCGAACCAGAGGTCGTCTTCAAACATGCCTTCAGGAATGCCCTCATGCCAATAGTTACAATCCTCGGTCTCTCTGTTCCCGGACTTATAGGCGGAGGTGTCATATTTGAGACCATCTTTGCTATTCCTGGTATGGGACAGCTCTTTTATTCATCCACTATGGCGAGAGACTATCCCACAATAATGGGCATTCTTGTAATAGGAGCGGTCCTTACCTTGTTCGGAAATCTGATTGCCGATATATCATATGCCTTTGTTGACCCGAGGGTACGGGTGAGTAAGAAATAGATGAGACTTTTAAGTGTTGTAGGAAAGAGATTTTCAAGAAACAGATTATCTGTTATAGGTGCGGTAACTGTACTTTTACTGTTAATTATCTCTATACTTGCACCTTTTATAGCACCTTATGATCCCACAGCGACAGATGTCCGCCATACACTTTCACCCCCGAGCAAGACGCATCCCCTCGGGACAGATGAACTCGGAAGGGACCTCCTTTCGAGAATAATATATGGTAGCAGGGTATCCTTAAAGGTCGGTTTTGTTGCCGTTGGTATTGCAATAATGACAGGAGTTATTATAGGTTCAATTTCTGGTTTTTATGGAGGAGTGATCGATGCAGTACTTATGAGATTTGTTGATATGATGCTTGCATTCCCTACCTTTTTCCTAATCCTCGCAGTCATATCAATCCTTGAACAGAACATATTTACAATAATGGTTGTAATAGGCCTTACAAATTGGATGGATGTTGCAAGGCTCGTGAGGGCAGAATTTCTCTCACTAAAGGAGAAGGATTTTGTAAGTGCTGCAAGGGCCGTTGGCGTGAGTGACGTAAGGCTTATATTCAGACACATTCTTCCGAACGCCCTTTCACCCGTGTTTGTCGCAGCAACATTTGGCGTGGCTGGAGCGATACTCATTGAGTCGGGTCTCTCATTCCTCGGTCTCGGTGTGCAGCCCCCAGAGCCGAGCTGGGGAAATATTCTAACAGCAGGAAAGGATAATATCGAGGTTGCGTGGTGGCTTTCTCTCTATCCAGGGCTTGCAATACTGGTAACAGTGTTAAGCTATAACCTTGTTGGTGAAGGACTGAGAGATGCACTTGACCCGAGGCTCTGGGAGGCAGAAAGGCACTAACCTAATAATAATTTATGATATAGAGAAAGGACATGGCCTTTGAGCTCCTGTTTAAGTATCACGTTTAAGATATCGATTCATCACTTCATCTCTTGTAATAATTGATTCAACTTTATAACCTTCGGCCTCTACCGCCTCCCGACCACCTTCTTGTCTGTCTATAAGGGCTGTTACCTTTACTATCCCAAGCAAGTAAAATGCACTATTGGCTGCAAACCTTTTATCCATCAGCATTGTATCAAGGGTTAACTTGATTATCATGTAGATTTTTGATTAGATAATTCATTATTATATTTGTGAAATTACCAAGTGGTAACTTTAAGCAATTCTTATTACTATGACCTACTATGAAAGGATAAGACATGACCAATAGAAATTTCGGTAATTATGAAAATCGAGATCCAATACCTGAAAACATTAATGGCATACAACCTTTTGGTGACTTCAACAATTGGTTTGCCTCAGTTATTGAAGAGGTCAAACCAGCACTCGTTGTTGGGATAGCACGAGGAGCCATCCGCTTACTACAACTCCAAAGTGCTTCCCTCCTTCTTCCCAATACCCAAATAATTTCCCATCACGCATTACCTTTTATCTCTGACTCGGAGATCAAATCCAAGAGAATTCTTTTGTTTGATGATTCAGTAATTTATGGTTCGATTATGTCAGAGATGAGAGATTATTTGTCCAAGAGAGGTGCCATTGTCTTTTGCGCTGCTTATGTTGTCGACCGCTTTAATTTCTATGGAGAGACAGAACCGGAGCATCATACGTATGCCATACCTTCCGAGTTTTGTAGTCTGTTCTGAAGACCCGACTGTATTATTGGATTTCTCAGTTTCAATAAAGGTGGAGGGTGAGATGCAGAAGAGAGTCGGGGGACGCTCTGAAGGAACTCGGAAAGGCTTGTCTTTTGGCACAGTACGGATAGTTGAGAAAACTGACGGGCATGTAATGATAAAAGATGCCTGGCCTCCCCACTTGCTACCCAGGGCTTTCGGAATTTTAGATGGTGTTGACTCACACTGCGACAAATATACTTGCTCCAAGAATTCTGTAATTGTAATTGAAAAAATAGCTGCTCTACAATGCGCTCCTGCATTAGGGTTGAATCTTGAAGGCAAAAAGCCTTTTATGGTTCGATCAAAACACTTTTACGGAAGTTGCTATATCTTTCATTTAATTGGATAGCATAAAGTGCTAAAAGGTTAGATAATATGAAAGACGAATATGTGGTTGCAAGAATTTTTTTAGAGATAAATGCAGCACATTTTTATTCTGAAACACCGTTTCGTTTTACTTCCGGAGTCCTCAGTCCCACCTATGTTGATTGCAGAAAGTTAATATCTTTTCCCAAACAAAGGAATATTACCCTTGATATTGCTGTAAAAAGGCTCAAAAAGCTTAACCTAGATAAAGTAGATTGTATAGCTGGTGGTGAAACAGCAGGGATACCCTTTGCGGCTTTTTTAGCTGAAAGATTAAACCTACCCATGATTTATATTAGGAAGCAGCCAAAGGGTTTTGGAAAAGGGCAGCAGATTGAAGGTTTTCTTAAACAAGGATCAAGAGTTTTACTCGTAGAAGACCTCCTTTTTGATGCAGGAAGTAAGCTAAAATTTGCTTCTGTCATTGAGAACGAGTTATCGACTGTAGAGTATCTTTTCTGTGTGTTTTCATATGGTTTAAAAGTCGCTGATGAGAGGCTAAAAAAGGCAGGGTTGCATTATTTTTTCTTGACCGATTGGCCTACCCTTTTAACAGAAGCAAAAAAAACGGGGTATTTTTCTTCTAAACAAGCTAGAACCGTGAAGGAGTTTCTAAAAAATCCAACTGAATGGGCAGCAAAGCATGGTTACAAATAAAGTATGGGAACTAAAACAATTTAGCACTAACACATATAATACTCCCCAAAAACTGGACAAAGCAATAAGGTGGATGGTAGCCTGTCGTAACTCTAAGGAGGAACGACTGGATGAGGAAAAACAGAAAGACACATGAGGGAGCATTTAAGGCGAGGATAGCCCTTGAAGCGGTCAAGGGAGAAAAGACGATAGCGCAACTTGCAAGCGAGTATGGAATTCATGCGAATCAGATCGGGCAATGGAAGAAGAAATTATTAGAAGAATTGCCTATGATATTTTCTGATAAACGGCAGCGTCAGGATAAAGGCCGTGAGGAGCTGGAATCTGAATTGTACCGACAGATCGGGCAGTTAAAAGTAGAACTTGAATGGCTTAAAAAAAAATCTAAACTACTCGGTTAAGGAGAAGCGAGCATTGATTGAGCCGGGGCACATAGAGATATCGATAGGTAGGCAGTGTGAACTGCTGGGATTATCACGGGCAGGATATTACTATCAGCAGCAGGGAGAAAGTCTGTTGAACCAACGTCTGATGAATCTCATTGATGAACAGTACACACGTATGCCGTTTTACGGCGTTGAGAAGATGACGGCATGGCTTATCAGACAAGGGTTTATAGTCAACCCGAAGAGAGTAAGACGGTTGATGAGGCTGATGGGGCTTGAGGCGATCTATCCTAAGCGGAATCTGAGCATGTCCTCAGCAGAGCATAAGAAGTATCCGTATCTTTTGAGAGACTTGGCGATAGAACATCCTGATCAGGTCTGGTGTGCGGACATCACCTATATAAAGATGGCACATGGGTTTTTATACTTAGTAGCGATTATGGACTGGTATAGCCGATATGTGCTGGGGTGGAGATTGTCTAACACATTGGATACACAGTTTTGTCTTGAAGCTTTGGAGGGGGCGTTGGCAATCTCACAGCCTGATATATTCAATACTGATCAGGGCGTACAGTTTACAAGCAATGACTTTATAGGAAGACTTCAGCAGGCCAGCATCAAAATAAGCATGGATGGTCGAGGCAGGGTATTTGACAATATTTTTGTAGAACGGTTATGGCGATCGGTCAAATATGAGGAGGTTTATATTCATAGTTACGAGAGCGTCACGGACGCTTATAACAATCTGAACAGGTATTTTCATCTTTACAATAAGGAGAGGCTGCATGAATCTCTGGGGTACCGGACACCACACGAGGTGTATTTCGGTGAGGGTAGAAACCAATATGGACAGGCTGACGAATTAATCCACCTTATTGAGAGCAATTTTTTGTCTTGACAATGGGGAGGGGTATAACAAAATAACAAAAACCAGGAGGTAAGAAAGATAGATATGCATTGCCACGTTCTCGGAAATGGCACAGATATGAGTAGCAAAACTTACTCAATAAACTTGTAGGAGAAGCAAGGTGAAGATAGGGATATGAAAGAGTGCTTGACCGATATGAAACGGAACAAAAAATGGAGGTATTATCATGAAATTTGTAATCATTTCTGATACACACTTCGGGGATAAAGATTGCACACTTGTTACATCAGATTTGGCCATAGGCCCAAAATATGAAGAATTTAAAAAGACTGCAGGAGACCAGAACGATTTCCTCATCCTTGTGGGCGATATATTCGATTTCTCTATAGCGCGCTATGAAAAGGCCTACAGGTGTGCAAAGGTCTTTTTTGAACAGATTAAGAAAGATAATATTGCGAAAGAAATAATCTATATTGCTGGAAACCATGATGCTGATATATGGCACATTATCCAGCATCAAAGGAGTGTTATAAATAAACTGATAAGAGGGAAACTTCCTGAACCATTTGAACATTCTGTGGCAGGGATTATAGATGATAGATCAAACAGCAGAACTAAAGGTTTCATACTCGATAAAACTACACCTCAAAATATACCTGGTATGCCTAAGTACGGCGGTATGTTTCTCGATAAGATAACAAGCACCGAAACAATTTTCAATTTTGCATATCCAAATTTTTATATTGTAACGGATAGAGAAGCAGTACTTGTAACGCACGGGCATTATCTTGAACCCTACTGGGCCACCCTTGGTGAGATAGCAACAAAAATTGCCTATGAGGATCTCAAGATAGGCGAGGTGGATATCAAAGATATGGTCGAGATGAACTTTCCGTTGAACCAGCTCGCATGTACAGGAATCGGGCAGGCAGGAGCTTTGACTGATGTTGTCAGGCAGATACAGAAAGACGCTAAAAATGGAGACCTCAGCAGAATAAAGAAATATCTTGACCGACTTGGAAAAGAAATCGATGATATGACCGATTATGGCTGGCTAAAGGAAATTATTGTGGATTACATCATAAAGAAAGCAAAGGAAGATATCTTAGACTCTATTGAAAAAATTGAACGGACACGATACAGCAAGGAGTTTATTTATAAAAAAGAGGTAAAGGAAAGGTTTGGGAGATTCTATAACTCAAGTCTGCTCGAAATAGGAGATATAAATTCGAGAACGGGCTTAAACATCCCTGCACCGTGGCGAATTATCTTTGGCCATACACATCAGCCGATACCATGGAACGACCCGAATCCACCAAAACTGGACACTGTGTCTTCCGCTTCTCCAAGACGGCTGACTCTGCATAATACAGGCGGCTGGCTTGAGGAAAAAGACAGATTTTGCGGCGCGGAGATCTTTACTTATGACAGCATAAAAGGTTTTTCTTCTTTTTCTATTAAATAGCGAGAATTTAAGAGCCTGTTGCGCAAATCTGATTTTTTTCACCTTTGTTCATTTTGCCGTTTGTGCAACAGACTCGGTTTAGTCAAAAAAGATGAAGAAGATCAGGAGGGTCTTATGAAGATAGATATACATTGCCATGTCCTGGGGAATGGCACAAATATCAAAGACGTTGATAATGATGTTTATCTCTATGCCGAAGATAACCAAAATTGGTTTACAAGAATACTTTACAAAATACTCGAAGAAGATCTGAAAAAAATTGGAAGCTGATTTGAACCGTGATGGGATAATATCCACAGATGGATATTTTGAATTGTTATATAGGCTATTCAGTACATCTCAGGAAATAGATAGGATTGTCCTGCTTGCCCTCGATGCAGTTTATTCTCCAAAGACAGGTATCTTAAACGAAAAAAGACGGATCTCTGGATATCAAACAGATTTTTATCTCAAAAGGTTAAGGAATTAAATAATCGTCTCCAGGCTAAACCCGATCCTGAGAAAAGAAAAAAGAGATTCTTTTTTGGAGCATCAGTAAACCCTAACAGAAAAGACTGGGAAAAAGGACTTATATTTGTTCTTGAGCATACAGAAGCTGTTCTTATAAAATTGATACCTTCAACACAACACATACATCTTATGGATGAAAGACATGAAGAATTTTATAATGCTCTTTCAGCACATAATATGCCTTTTCTCTGTCATGTAGGTGCTGAATATTCTTTTCCCGAAGGCATATGGAAAAAAGAACTGGATTATTATAAGAATCTTGAAAAAGCGCTTGGATGTAGCGTTAGCGTGATAGCTGCACATTGCGCTACTCCTGTTTTTCCCATTGTTGATAAAAAAATGGTTAAAGAGTTCTATTCATTTATGAAGGATGTAAACTCAAGCGGAAAGGCGAGATTATGGGCTGATACTTCTGCACTCTCACTCTCAACAAGACTGCCATTCATACCCGAAATAATAGATACCTTTCCTTCTGAATGGCTTGTTCATGGCTCTGATTTTCCCATACCTATCGACAGCTGGCCACATCTTCCATTAGTTACGCATGATATTACTCCTGAAGAATATATCAGGATATGCAGAACAAAGAATTCATTCGATAGGGATGTAAGAATCAAACGGGCTCACGGTTTTTCAAGTTCAATCATTGAGAATGCAGAAAAGGTTTTGCGCCTCAAAAATTATCAGTAGTGAATTCAATGGAGGAAACCATGCCAAATAAACCGAGAAGTCTATTAGAAATCGATTTTAAGCCACATGGTAAAGTCTTCCCCTCTCCTTCTGATTGGAGAGACCAGTTTATCTATTTCCTCCTTGTTGACAGATTTCATAACGGCGAGAAAGACATTCCTCCTTATACCCCTGACATAACCCCTATCGGAAGGGATGATTCAGAAGGAGAGAAGTGGCAGGGAGGAACATTAAAAGGAATTACTGAAAAACTTGATTACATAAAAGGTCTTGGCTGCACTGCCCTATGGCTCAGTCCCATATTCAAGAACCGCAGAGAGATGAATACCTATCACGGCTATGGGATACAGAACTTTCTTGATATCGACCCGAGATTCGGCACGGTGAGAGATCTACAAAAACTGGTTAAGGAGGCACACAAAAGATGCATGTATATCATCCTCGATATTGTTTTAAACCATACAGGCGATAACTGGTCATACCCTGGTGGGTATCCTTATTACTATTCTGATGGCAAAACGTTTGATTTTGGTTTCTGGAGAGAAACAGACCCTTCAAGTGGAACTCAGTGGCCTGATGATGCTGTCTGGCCAGTAGAATTCCAGAATCATGAATGGTACAGGAGAAAAGGAGAGATAAGGAACTGGGATGCATTTCCAGAGGCGAGGGATGGAGATTTCTGTTCTCTGAAGGAACTTGATACCTCAAGTCGCGAAGTCTTAAAGGCACTCATAGATGTCTATAAATACTGGATTGCAGTTGCTGATATTGATGGATACAGGCTTGATGCGGTGAAACACATCGAAGACTCAAGCATCGCAATTTTTTGTAATGCAATAAGAGAATATACCCAGAAAATCGGGAAGAAAAATTTCTTTCTTTATGGCGAAATCATCGGAAAAGATGAATTCATTGACCAGTATATCGGTCGGAATGCCCGAATCCCTGAAACAAATGAACGTTTTCCCTCCCTCGACGCAGCGCTTGATTTTCCCCTATGGGGAGTTCTTGAGTGGGTCATCAAGGGATTTATCAATCCGTCTGAACTGAGATCACGGTATGAAAGATTCAGAGAAATCTACAGCGACCACGGCCAAGCCAGTCAATACTTTGTGACTTTTCTTGATAACCATGACCAGATCGGACGGTCTCCGAGGGGCAGGTTTCTTCATAATAATCCTATAGAAAAACAGGTGATCCTTGCTATTGGCTATCTACTCACAAGTATGGGAATTCCGTGTATTTATTATGGAACAGAACAGGGATTTGATGGAGGAGGTGACCATGATAAATACCTGAGGGAATGTATGTTTGGTGGAAGATGGGGAGCATTTCATACAACTGGTCATCATTTCTTTAATACCGAAAATCTTCTTTATAAACAGATTTCACAGATTGCAGAAATAAGGAGAAGAGAGCCGGCACTCCGTTATGGGAGACAATATTTTAGGGAAATATCAGGAAATGGTATGGATTTCGGATATCCGGTTGATGGGAAATGCACATTTGCTTATTCGAGAATACTTGATGACACTGAAATACTCACTGCCATGAACCTTGACTCAAATCCCAGGAATGATTTTGTGACAGTTGATTATAACTTAACACCAGCCGGTAAGCAGATGATAAATCTCTTGAAACCTGAATCGACCTTTCCTGTACAGGCAACTGGACAGCGTCATGCTGTCAGGGTAGAACTTGCTCCCCATGAGATGGCCGTACTCAAACTCTTTGTTTCTTCGTGATGCGGAAATACGTTTACCGGCCGAGTTCGGGAAAAGAGATTAAAACAACAGATTTTGAAGTGAACTTTTGGAGACCAGAGATAGAGAAAATGACAGGCATCATTTTAATAATCTTTAACATTATAGTTTACTGGAGGTGGCCTTAATGAGAAAAACAATAGTATGGATGATATTTTATCTTTCTGCTATGCTCTCATGTCTATGCATTCACCATTTCCATTCATCCTGATCTTTCTGCACGCTCTGACAACGAGAGAATGGCGATAACCATACCGGTTGGGAAAAATGGAAGTGAAGGACATCTCGGAATCACAAATAACAGTGGAAAAGATATTTCCCTCGAAATACGGGCACGGGCATTTAATCTGGTACATGACAAAGAGAAAATATCTCATCTCGGATTCATCAGTAAAAAAGGTGAAAAAGCGTTCTCCACATCAAGCTCGAAAAAGATGGATACAGGGACTTCCCCTTCAGGATTTCGGGAATCAATATGCTTGGCGAGTTCATCGGAAAGATTGAGGTAAGAAGTAACCATAAACTCCTTAAGTCGTTCACTGTGAAGGCGGTTAAGCCAAAACCGCAGCAGATTGAGGTTATTGAGGCAAAGGGAGGTAAGATAGACTTTTCTATGGATAAGCCGGAAATATTTTCGGATTTCCCTCAAAAACCCGGGCGAGATATTCCGAACAATCGATATATAGGAATTGATCCTCAGGGATGACAGTAAAACTATAAGAGGGAAAATAGTGACAGAAAATCCTGTAACCCTTGGACCTGGAGAAACAAAGAATGTAACAATATCCTTTCTGGAAATTCCAAAAGGCAATTATACAGGGATACTTGCCATAAGAGATGAATTTACCTATCAGGAATATATTACCTCTCTCAATTCACCGTATATTCCCCTGACACCTGTTATAGCTGCATTCAAAAGTGTTTTTAAATGGGAATGGATATTCGTCTTTGCTCTGGTTTTTTCAGGAGCTATGGCTTCTATTATACTCACCAAAGCCATGCCGGTAGCCTCTGAAAAGAAAAAGAACAGGGGAAAAATAATCGAACTGAACGGACTCATTAAAACGCTTACTGTTTTTGAACTGAAATTAAACGTAAAATTTATGGTCGATCTTATTAAGGCAAGGACGATAAATGACAATACCAAGATCTTTACTCCAAGTGCTGATGAGAGGATAAAAAACATCAACTCCATTCTCGACAAGTTAGATAAACAGTTAGGGGTACGAAAAAAATCAGCGATCTGTATATCGACATTGACAGCAAGGATCTTCTGCCATTTTCCGTTGAAGAAGAGATACGGAATAAACTGGAGGAAGCAGACTTGAACCTCTTTAAGGACGAAACAGATGCAGCAGAAAAAATCAGAAAGGACGCCCTGCAGAAATCTCAGTTCGACAAAAAGCAGTTCTGTACCAAACTTATCGAATGTCTAAGAAAATTCAAGAATGATATCGAAAGGGAGAAAAAAACCTATCACTATTTTGATAATGAAATAACTGATACATACATGATTAATATCATTAATGAGTTAATCGATGGCATCCTGCCGGAGATCGAAAAATTAGCCAAAGAGGAAGAATTCGAGAAAAAGGTAGAAACAGGAAAGATTAGATACTGGGACTTACAATGGCAAAAGGTAAACATCTACTGCAATAAATTCTGGCTCATCCCGGATTATGGTGCAAGGGATAAGGATATGGCCTAAAAACACCTATAGAAGAACACCCTTGTATGATCTTTAGCTTCATATAATGTTTATCCCTATACCCGTATGCCTTTCGAATAATGTTCCTTGCCTTAAGGTTCGTTCCTTCAATGTAACCGAGTGAGACCTTATTATCACAATACCCTAAAATGCCATCTATATGTCTATCAATCATATTAGCAAATTTCTTGTAGGGCTCAAGTCTCTGCCATTTCAGTTGCTCCTTCCAGTTCTCCCAGAATCTCCTGGCAGCTCCTTTATATGTGTATGACCACAATTGCCCAAAGCTCTCCTTGAGTAAGTGTGCCTTGTATATCCTGTGGTTTACACCTAAAAGTTCCTTAAGGGCCTTCCTTGCATCCCCTTTTAAATTATTCATCCTCTTGAGAAGAATAAACTTCTTACCACAAAGAAGACCCTTCATCTTTTTGCCTGCTCGCTTGAATTCTGCCTTCCTGACATCATTTAATGCGTTCAGTAAATGCCTCATAACATGGAATTTGTCATAGATGATCTTTATCGATGGGCAATGGGTACGAAAGCTATTGATGAATCCCTTTGCCATATCCATTACCCCGTGAGTTACCATTCTAGCCCTCTGTTTGCCAAACCACCTCCAGAAAGGCTTTAGGTCTTCTTCTTTTCTGCCTTCTCCTACATGAAGCATCTCCGGACCATAAGGCCCATCGAGGCTACTTATAAGGTGCCAGTAATTATGTCCACGCCCTACAGAGATCTCATCTACCCCTAACACGCTTATGCCTTCAAGGTTCCTTTCGGTCTGTGCCTTTTCTATCGCCTTCTTATCTATATCTTTAACTGTCTCCCAGTGAAGATGTTCAAATGTCGCTACATCTTCTATGGTCATTACTTTGCATAACTCTGAAACCTGATGGGAAAGCTCCTTTGTGATCCTTTTACTCTTCTCTAAAAACTCCAGGCTTTCTACTTTCACTCCACATCGGGGACACCTTACCTTCACCTTCTCGAATCTTAAAATAGTTAGATATCTCCATAAATGTAAATGCCTTACCTCTTGTATCCATGAACTATGCTTATCTAAGAGCTCATTACCACAGGGGCTACAGATGTACTTGCCTCCTTTAGCCCTCCATAACTCTAAGATAACCCTCTCTATATCATCTTTTCTTTCTATCTCCATATCCTTCACATAAAAGCCTTGAAATCCTAAAAGCTTTGTAAGATAATCTAGCTGTTGCATCTGTTGGGTTACCCTCCTTTCTTGATGGAGATTTAGAG
>JASEEX010000034.1:0-1332 GCA_030019415.1 Thermodesulfovibrionales bacterium | reverse complement strand
GATAATCTAGCTGTTGCATCTGTTGGGTTACCCTCCTTTCTTGATGGAGATTTAGAGGGTATAATACCCCTTCAGATGCAACAATCCGATAGACTACTTACTTTGCACCATATTCCGTGATGAGCCTAATTTTATCTTCCAATGCCCTTATAGACTTCATGCCTCCTTCATGTAATTACATTATATCACATAGATAGAGTTTCCCTTCGGAATTTACAGCTCCCTCTAACCGCCTTATCCAGTCGGGATCGACTAACCAACGAGTCTACAGTTTGTAGGGAATGCTCGGCATCAGGGCAATAAGTGATGTTTGTTTAATCTGAATTATTAATGAATTAGTCCGCAACATTTTTTATATTTCTTTCCACTCCCGCACGGGCATGGATCATTCCTTTTTATTTTTGTGCTTCTTGCCTGAAGAGCCTTTTTCTGTGCATCAGCAAACATGCGCATTTCTTCTGCTACCCTAATCCTTGCTTCTTTTAAGCCAAGATTGATTCTTGCTATACAATCAGCCACAACCCCTTCTAACTGATTAATCGAATCGGATGTCTTTTCTAACTCTTTTCCTTCCTCAGCTTCCTTCATTTCAAACAATTCTGCATATTTGAGTAAAAGAGCGTTTGCCTTTGAAAGAGTTTCCAATGCGTTTAGACCGTCTTCAGAAAAATCATCTTCAATAGTTCCACCTATATCAAGCCCTTTTATAAAATATATGAACAGCGATGAATTGTCCTTAATGCGCTGTTTAAGCCCTTCAGAAGTATCCGGGTATTTGATGTCTGGATAAAAGAAAGGTTCTGATTCAGGCTTCCATCCGGCGATGATATTCCATAGGCTCATGAGATTGCCCATGATTTCCTTAACCTCTTCCATAGACTCAAAGTCTCCGCCCTCTTTGCTAAAGATCATAGACGTAATCTGAGAAGGCATTACCATATTTGGCGCTGCAAGAGTTCCATATAATAAACCGTATATTTCGGAGAGGGAAAGCTTCGAGCCTCCTTTCTTGAGGTATTCTTCCATCATTGCATCGCCGCAATATTTATCAAATGGAATTTCCATGTTTTTCTCCCTCTTTTAATGCCTTCTGTTAATATATTGCTCCAATAGTATAAAGCTTTTGGACGTGAATGAAAAGATAGAGAAATTTTTGTTTTACACCATAGAAATCTATGGAAGCTTCAGTTCTTGTTTTATTGTCTGTAAGTCTTTGTCAAAAGTATTTAATGAATCCTTTAAGGTGGACCCATTTGTCAAGACAAAAAATTGCAATATTTAAGTTACAGTTTTGAGTCATTGTTTTAGTTGGTTCTACCAAAATATACCTCT
>JASEEX010000033.1 GCA_030019415.1 Thermodesulfovibrionales bacterium | reverse complement strand
TACATTTACATGGGGCTTTACCCTCTCGAATTTAGCCTTTGCCATAATTTCCTCCTTACTCTCCTCTTACTTTTGCTACAATCTCTTCGGAGATCCCTTTTGGAACCTCTTCGTAATGTAATAACTGCATTGTATAAGTGGCCCTTCCCTGTGTCATCGACCTTAAATCAGTAGCATAACCAAACACCTCTGAAAGGGGGGCCAGTGCCCTTATTACCTGAGCATTACCCCTTCTCTCTATGCCCTGAACCTTTCCCCGACGGGAATTAAGGTCTCCTATTATATCACCCATGTATTCCTCAGGGGTCACAACTTCAACACTCATGATCGGCTCAAGAAGGACAGGCTTTGCCTTCTTTGCAGCCTCCCTGAATGCTATCGATCCAGCTATCTTGAATGCCAGCTCAGAGGAATCAACCTCATGATATGAACCATCATAGAGTTTTACTTTTATGTCAACAGCGGGATAACCTGCAAGAATTCCCCTATCTACTGCCTCTCTTATCCCTTTCTCGACAGCAGGGATATATTCCTTCGGAATTACACCACCAACTATTGCGTTAACAAACTCAAACCCCTTACCCGGCTCTAAAGGTTCGAGCTCGATGAAAACATGACCATACTGTCCCCGCCCCCCTGTCTGCCTGACAAACCTTCCCTCTGCCTTTGATACTGCCCTGATCGTCTCTTTATAGGCGACCTCTGGTTTCCCAACATTTGCACTAACTTTAAACTCTCTCAGGAGCCTGTCCACAATAATCTCAAGGTGAAGTTCTCCCATACCGGATATAATCGTCTGCCCTGTTTCCTCATTAAAAGAGACCTTAAAGGAAGGGTCTTCCTGAGCGAGCTTAGAAAGCGACTGTGAAAGCTTCTCCTGGTCAGCTTTTGTCTTTGGCTCGATTGCGACAGACATAACCGGCTCGGGGAACTCCATCGGAACAAGGATAATAGGGTTCTTCTCGTCACATAAGGTATCCCCAGTAAGGGTACTTTTGAGTCCTACAACCGCTGTAATATCACCAGCAGAGACCTCTTTTATCTCCTCACGCTTGTTTGCATGCATCCTAAGGAGCCTTCCTATTCTTTCCTTCGTATCTTTGGAAGAGTTATACACATAGGAACCTGCGCGCATTACCCCTGAATAAACCCTTATAAACGTAAGTTGTCCTACAAAGGGGTCTGTTATTACCTTAAATGCGAGGGCAGAAAATGGTTCACTGTTATCAGCATGCCTGGTTGTTTTAGAGCCGTCTACTGGCGATATGCCTGTTACGGGTGGAATATCAAGGGGGGAAGGAAGATAATCAACTATTGCATCGAGCAGAAGCTGGACACCTTTGTTTCTAAAGGCAGAGCCGCATAAAACGGGTGTAAGCTTCTTCTCTATTGTGCCTTTCCTTAGCGCTGCCTTTATCTCATCTATAGGTATCTCTTCTCCCTTAAGGAATTTATCCATGATATTTTCATCAACATCTGCTAAGGCCTCGAGCATCTTCTCCCTGTATTCCCGAGCCATGGGCATAAGCTTGTCCGGGATATCCCCCTCGACATATCTCGCACCCAATGTTTCGTCATCAAAATATACCGCCTTCATCCTGACGAGGTCTATAGGTCCCCTGAATTCATTTTCAGCTCCTATGGGTATCTGAATAGAAACAGGATTGGCACCAAGGCGTTCTATCAGGCTATTCACACTCATAAAAAAATCAGCACCCACTCTATCCATTTTATTCATAAAGGCAATCCTTGGAACACCATACTTATCTGCCTGCCTCCAGACGGTCTCTGATTGAGGTTCAACACCTGCCACGGAATCAAAGAGGGCAACAGCTCCATCGAGGACCCTTAAAGACCTTTCGACCTCGATAGTAAAATCGACATGCCCAGGTGTGTCTATGATATTAATTCTATGATCTTTCCAGAAACATGTGGTAGCTGCAGAGGTGATGGTTATGCCTCTCTCCTGCTCCTGAACCATCCAGTCCATGACAGCAGTGCCTTCATCTACCTCGCCCATCTTGTATGTAACGCCTGTGTAATAGAGGATTCGTTCTGTGGTCGTAGTCTTCCCTGCATCTATGTGTGCCATAATGCCGATGTTGCGTGTCTTCTCTAACGGAAATCTTAACAAAAGCCTTCTCCTCTACTCTTCTTACCATCTATAATGGGCAAAGGCCTTATTGGCTTCTGCCATCTTATGGGTATCTTCTTTCTTCTTGATTGAAGAACCAGTATTGTTAAAAGAATCCAGTAGTTCTCCTGCCAACCTTTCCTGCATGGTCTTTTCACTTCTACCTCTTGAGTAATTGATAATCCACCTGAAGGCCAGAGCATTACGTCTATGTGCCCTTACTTCGACCGGAACCTGATAAGTTGCGCCGCCGACTCTTCTCGGCTTAACCTCCACAAGAGGCTTTACATTTTCGACCGCTGTCTTGAACGTCTTGAGGGGATCACTCCCGGTCTTTTTCCTTATGGTATTAAAGGCACCATAGCAGATTTTCTCTGCTATGGACTTTTTACCTTCCTTCATTATTGCATTAATAAACTTGCTCACAAGTTTGCTGTTGTATTTCGGGTCAGGTAAAATTTCTCTCTTTTCTGCAACTCTTCTTCTCGGCATTTTATACCTTTCTATTTATAGAGCACTTTATAAAGTGCTCTATTTAGGCCTTTTAGACCCATACTTAGACCTTCCCTGTCTTCTGTCTGCAACTCCCATTGTATCCAAGGTTCCCCTGATGATATGGTACCTGACTCCGGGAAGGTCTTTTACTCTACCACCTCTTATCATAACAATAGAATGTTCCTGAAGATTGTGACCTACCCCGGGTATATATGCTGTGACTTCCATTCCATTCATAAGTCTTATCCTCGCAACCTTTCTTAGCGCCGAATTTGGCTTTTTGGGCGTTGTTGTATAAACCCTTACACACACTCCCCTCTGCTGAGGGCAGCCCCTTAACGCTGGACTTTTAGTTTTCCTCTTAACTTCCTCACGCCCACGTCTTACTAACTGCGCTATAGTAGGCACCTTACCTCCACTGATTTCTTTTAAAGAATTGGGTTTTACAAGAAAAGTTAAAGATACCAGAGAAACTTTTTTTTGTCAAGGTATGCGAATTTTCTTATTACGAAAATAACAGATCATATGATTCAAGAAATCCTTAAACTCCGCAGAGAGATTTATTCCGACTTCAATTAATGTTCCTGTCTCTTCCGCGCCTTGGTATAATAAGGGGCGTGAAGCTTAAGAAATCAGCTCATACGGTATACAGGGCGCAATATCATATAGATTGGATAACTCATACAGAAAGGTTCTGGAAAATGGTCAATAAGCCCTTAATCACTATAGGCTTTTCTTCACATCGAATAGAGGTCATATCCTTTGCGAGAAGGCTTATGAAAAACCATGATGTAATCATAATTGAAGAAGCTCCAAATCCAAGATTTATGAATATGCTGAACAGAAAGGTCTCCATTAATGAATATCTCAGTGAAGAAAATTTGGAATTCCCTGAATTTTCCCGCCATATGTATGAACTCCTGCGAGAGTTTTATCTGATGGGTAAAAAGATCCTGCAGATAGAGCCATATATGGAACAGCTTACGTATATCTACAACATGTTTTCTGAAGGGGAAGAGCCCTTAGATGTCCTTAAGATGCCCGAGATGAGAGAGGTATATGAAGCCGAAAGGAAGGCTACAGGCGCCCTGCTGCATTTTTATGAGTCTTCCATGGGGAATTCCTTTCCCAAAGTGATTGAGGCAGTGAAGAAGTTTGCCCGTGCTGATGCAGAGAGATTCCGCCTTCGGGATAAGATGAGGGCAGAAGCAATAGCCGAGATTTTGCCCAAAGATAAATTGGTCTATGTGGAAGCTGGTGCGGTACATACTTATCTTAAAAAGGCTCTCCGGCAGATATTAGGAAAGAGATGGCAGATCAAATCAGAATTCTTGTTAGAGCCTGTTGTAAAGAAGTTGACTGGGGAAAAACAGGTTATTGCCCCTGGAGATCTTCTTACCGCACATTATATTTTATGCAGAAGAGATAATGAGGAGTTTGAAACGCTTCAGGCAGCAAGGGCACTTATCTATATTCAAATACTTGAAAAGGAAGAGATGACTCCCTCCCGAGCAGAGAAGACCCCCCATATCAAAGATGAAATAAGAGCGATTGAGATAGCTAATAAATTTACCTTGGCCCAATGCGAAGAACTTTATAGAAAGATAAGATTCAGGGATCTCCATCAGGCTTTAGAGATAGTCCAAAACTATATCTCTTCTTCTTCTTCTCATTAAAACCCTCTGCCCTTTAAAGACTACATCTGTCCAAAGCCTCCTTATTGACTCCCGAATTACGCAAAGCCATTGTGCAATCTTGTAGTAGATTTTTGATGAGGCAATTCGCGGCCTTGACCTAAACACAATGTAATATTTAAAATGAGTATGTTTTTAGGGCCCATAGCTCAGTTGGAAGAGCTACCGGCTCATAACCGGTTGGTCCCAGGTTCGAGCCCTGGTGGGCCCACCAGCCGCTTTGCCGTAGGCAAAAGCGTAGTGCTAAGTTAAGGGTCAAAAAACTTGCAAGGGCAAGTTTTTGGGGTGGATTGTTTGGAACGTCATCTAAAGCTTCTGATAAGCCTTCAGGAATTTGATAGTCTCATTCTCGAAAAACAATTAATTATAAATGGAGTCCCCTCAAAGACTTCTGAGGCAGAAGTGCCACTTGAGAAGGCCCAGGCAGTTCTCGATAAGATGAAACAGAGACATGAGTCCCTCGGAAAAAAGAAGCGGGACAAGGAGAGAGAATTAGATGATATAAATGAGAAGATCATGAAACTGAAAGCTCGCACTGCGGAGATAAAAACAAATAAAGAATATCAAGCCCATCTGAAGGAGATAGAGTCTGCAGAAAAGGAGCGGCACGCTTTAGAGGATGAGATACTTATTGTCATGGAAGAGATAGATGTCTCTTCAAAGGAAATGAGATTAGAGGAAGCAAGACTCAAATCTGAAAAGGTTACATTAGAGGTATTTAGAGAAAAACTAAAGGGAGAGGTGTTAGAGGCAGAAAAAGAACTATTGACCATCAGGGAAGAAAGGACAAAAATCGTTGATGTTATTGACAGAGAAATATATAGCCTCTATATGAGCTTGATTGAATCAGGCAACGGGATAGCAGTAGCAGAGGCAAAAGAAGGGGTCTGTCAGGGATGTAATATGAACATACCGCCCCAGCTTTTTGTAGAGATAAAAAGTAATGAAGAGATTTTACAGTGTCCCCAATGCCACCGGATACTCTACTACAAAAGCGACTCTTGACTTTAACCCCCTTTTAGGTTTTTAATATTTATATAATAATAAAAAAATATTATAAGCCAGAGCAGGGTTGCCCTATCGCTTACGGCCCCTTCAAATCCCTTATTTATCGGGGGAGGCGGAATGGTTGCGACCGCAAGAGTCTGGCGATAACACCAGACTTTACAGGAATGACCACATAAATGGAGCATTAGCAGAATAGTGCTCCATAAATAGAACTCGGCTTATAGACGGCTCTGGCAAATAAACGTTGTAAGTTATAAGTTATTAGTTTCAAACTTTTTTTCTTTAACTTTTAACTTTAAACTTAGAACTATTAACTTTATTTTGAAAGATGGGAATGGAAGATCATAAACTGAAAGTCTTCTGTACTGTAGCCGAGACGGGAAGTTTTTCAAAGACCTCTGAGATTATTCATCTCACCCAGCCTGCCGTAAGCCTCCAGGTTCAAGCCCTCGAGGAGATATATGAGACAAAGTTATTTGACAGGTCGTCGAGCAAGGTTACCCTCACACCTGCAGGGGAGGTTCTGTATAAATATGCAAAAGAAATCCTTACCCTTTATGTCTCTGCAGAAAAGGTTATAGGAGAAATGACAGGCCTTGCTAAAGGAAGTATAACTATTGGCGGTGGTTCTACCATTGGTAACTACCTCTTACCAAGTGTCATCACGGATTTCAGGAAGGCCCATCCCAAGATCAAGATACATCTCTTTGTCGGAAATATGCAGAGAATAATTGAGCTGCTTAATTCAGGTAATATTAACCTCGGTCTTATAGAGGGCGATGTTAAAAAGCAAAAGATTGTTGTAGAAAAACTGATTTCTGATGAACTTTTCCTGATTGTCCCGTCCTACCATCCATGGGCTAAAAGAAACGAAGTCTCTGTCGCTGAACTTATAGATGAACCCTTTATCTTCAGGGAGGCTGGCTCCGGCACAAGGCAGACAATAGAAAAGTTCCTTGCCCGGCATGGAATTACGCCACAGGGCATGAAGGTGTCCATGGTTTTAGGAAGCACAGAGGCTATAAAAGATGCCGTCGAGAATGGATTGGGTATCTCAATAATCTCACGCTGGGCTGCAAGGAAGGAAAGCAGATATGGAACCCTCCATCTCCTCAGCTTCAAAGAGGAGAGGATGGTAAGGAATTTCTCTCTTATTACTTACAAGAATTCAGTCTCATCTTATGCTGTAGAGGAATTTCTGACATACCTGAGGTCATATCCTTTCGATAAACTACTTTTTAAAAAATAAAATTCTAATATCGAATTTCTAAATCCTAAAAATTCAAATCTTTCGAGGCTAAGGTTGAGAAACGATTTTGATTTTCCCGTTCCCAGACTCAACTCTGCCTATGATATAGAAGGGCTCTCCGCTACCACGAAATTTATCTACCTTATCCCCAGGTAGCGTTATGAGGAGCCCGCCAGAAGTCTGTGGGTCTGCCAGGATAAGCCTTTCTTCCTCGATTAGATCACCCTTTACCTCTATCATGCCCTCAATAAATCTGAGGTTATTGTATGCGCCCTCAGGGACTATCCCCGCGTCTATCATATCCCGAGCCTTTGATAGGACAGGAATTTTTATGTGCTCTATTACAAAATCACTAAGGGTATCTCTGACCATATTGTAAGCATGGCCAAGGAGTCCAAAACCGGTCACATCAGTTGCAGACGTAGCACCGAATTCGATGGCTACTCTGGCCGCAGCATCATTAAGCCTGAGCATCCATTCTACTGCTTCCTTCCTGAAGGTCTCCTTCTGAAAGTTTTCTACCCTTAAGTGCTGTTGTCAGGACTCCAATGCCAATAGGCTTTGTAAGGATTATGCATCTTCCTTTGGTTTTTTCGTTGCCCTTAGGATTTTAACATAAATTTTTTTTCTCACTACCGGGCAGGCAAGCCCTGTAAGATAAGAGACCTCGTACAGGGTAAGCCATACTGTCAGGCCAAGGTATCAGATTGTCTTATCAGGAATCGCATTGTGAAGAGTTGAAAGCCTATTCCGGTATCTTTCTGAATAGATGAATCGCAACTGTTCCGAATATTATTAGTACAAGCCATGTTGCAATGATTGGCGGCACTACTCCTGCATATCCCATTGAAAGCATAAGTGTATATGCAAACCAGTAGATAATGCTTACAAATAGTCCAAGGCCTGCTGCGAAAAGGCCACCGCCAACTTTGCTCCTCATTGAAAGAGATATGCCGAGGATAATCATGAAGAGGTTTGTTAGAGGGTATGAGACCTTTGAGTTCAGATCCACGAGGAGTTTTGTGTTCCTGAACCCGGCCCCTTTTAATCTCTTTGCATACTCGTAGAGTTCACCTATACCCATCTCTTCGGGTTTTTTAACTCCTTCACTGAAGAAATCGGGGGATTCAAGATATCGGTAGTCCATCTCTGATATGCTACTGACCTTCCTACTTTCAATGTCATAAATAGTCACATTTTTTAGTCTCCACATGCCCTTTAAACTTTCAATTTTTAACTTTGAACTTTTAACTTCTTCCCATTCTGCCTCTTCTGCCTCTATTCTTTTCTTAAGGAACTCTTCCCCGGAGACGAAAATGCTTACCCCTCTTGCAAGTTTTTTCTCAGGGATGTAAAGTTCGATCCTGACTGGAGATCCGTCTGTACCCCTCAGCCAGAGAGCGCCCTCTTTAAATGTGAGTTTTTTATCTTTTTTCATAATGGTGTTTTTTAATTCATGTGACCTCCTTGAAAAATCAGGAACAACAATCTCTCCGATGATAAAGGCGAATACACTTACCAATATGCCAGATACAATAAACGGATAGAAAATGCCTTTTAATCTCCCTCCTGTGGCCCTTATTGCTACGAACTCTCTGTTACGAGATGCCTGGCCGAATATGAACAGGCTGCATATGAGCATGGCAGCAGGCAGGAGGTAAAGGAGATATTTAGGGAAGTTGAAATAGGCATAGAGCAACAGACTTTTAAGAGAAGGCCTGTTAGGCATGAAGTCATCTATTTTGTCGATGAGCTCAAGGATACTGAATATCAGAGCAAGCCCTGTGCCTATAAGGGACAGGAGCTTGAAGAATTCTTTAAGGTAGTGTTTCTGTATTATTAACATTAGCTTACTTTCTACTTTCTTTTTTGAAAATCCATAATGCAAATATTCCGAGAATAACAGTAGGGGTCCATGCACCAATGTAATGAGGTATCTTTCCAGCCCTAACGAGATTCTCACCGTATATCAGAAGTACATAGTAAACAGTGAACATCGCTAACCCAAGGGCCAGGCCTCCGAGCTTACCCGATTTACCTGCCATCAAAGCAAGCGGTGGCCCCAAAAAGATAAGAATGATACATAGTAAAGGCAGTGATAGCCTCCTGTGGAGTTCAAGTTGTAAGGATAAAGCATGGTGTGACTTTTTCCCTATCTCTTTTATTAGTTCAGAAGGGGTAAGCTCTGTATTTTTTCTGGATGGAAGGTCTGATTCGAGTCTGAGTATCAAGTTGTATCTTTCGAAGAACATCTCAGTTGTGCTACTGCCCTTTGCGATATGAATGTATCCATCTTTAAGGTACAGGTTTGTATTAAAACCCTCTGACATATAGATCTTCCCCTTCTTTGCCATAAGCACCCTCGGTTCATTTTTATTCCTTCCATCATATATAAAAATTCCTGAGATAGTATCGGTAGATGGCTTTTCCCTTATAATAATAACAATGTCTTTGAAAGATGTATTGAAAGTGCCCTTCTCGATCGCCAGGGGGGTGCGGGTTGTGACGACATTTTTTATCTCGTCCCTGAGCCTTATACTGCTTTTAGGCCCGATATAAAAACTCACGGCTATGTTTAATAAAAAACATGAGGTTCCGAGTATAAAAACGGGCTTCGAGATGCCCTTAAAGTCCATGCCACTGGTTCTCAGGATTACGAGTTCGTTGTCAAGACAGAGGCGTCCATAGGTAAGAAGTGTGGAAAGGAGAAGTGCCATGGGTATTGTGAGTAAGAGTAACTGCGTTTGCATGTAGAAGATTATTTTAACCATATCTGCCATTGATGCACCGGCACCTGATAGAAACCTGCTTAGCCTGAGTAGCTTTTCCATCATCAGGATAAAATTCAGGAAGGCAAGGCTGAGGAGAAAAGTGAGAATTAATTCCTTTGATATCGACCTATGTATTATCTTCATAAACTGAGCCTTGGATATTTTAGCAAAACGACTGAAGTTTATACTCATGTGAGTATGAAAAGCTTGGGCAAAATCAGGAGGCCTATGGATGATTTAAATCTATTAAACCCATCAAAAGGAGGTGATGAGTGACATTTATTGTCAACGCAAAGGGGGAAAACGGATATTTGCCAGAGGCAGGATATCCACAACAGTTGCTGATATCATCCCTAAATGGAAGTATATCAGCACCCGGAGTGCCGCCGTCCCGTTATCTGAAAGCCGCCATCAATATGGTATTATTATTCAGGAGAGGAGGCTATGATATGAGACAATACAAAATTATTGTAGAAAAGCATCCCGACGGTTATGTGGCCTACCCTTTAGGATTAAAAGGTGTTGTAGTTGGACAAGGAGATACATACGAAGAAGCCCTTGCTGATGTCAAATCCGCAATCCGTTTTCATATCGAAACTTTTGGGGAAGAAGTCCTCGAGGTTGAACCGCCAATTCTTGAGGCATTTGTTGCTGAAGCTAGGGTATAGGGATAATGCCAAAATTTCCTATTGATGCCCTAAAACAAAGGGTGGTCAAGGCGCTGGAATTGTTCAGGCTCGCGTCTGGGCCACAAGCGAAAGCGTCTCCTCGGAGTTGGCTCAATGAACTCCTTGAAGAGCCTCTCCATCTCCCTCCTCATGTTCTCGAGTTCTTTAAAGGGACTCCATTTTACAATTGACATATCAAACACCTCCTCTTAACTTAGTTTATTTGGTTTATTGGTTTATTGAGAAACTTTTATGCTTCCACTTCAGCAAGCTCTTCCTTCCTGAATACAACTTTATCATCTTCAAAATCAACTTCAACCATATCACCTTCTCTGAAGGTGCCATCAAGGATTTTCATAGAGAGGGGATTTAGTATCTCTCTCTGCAGGACCCTCCTTAATGGCCTTGCGCCATAAACAGGGTCAAACCCTATCTCTGCAAAATATTCCTTCGCCCTATCTGTAAGCCTGATATCAATATTCTTCTCCTTAATATACTTTTTCATCCTGTTCACCTGGATATCCACAATCTGTTTCAGGAGTTCTCTGGTCAGGGGATCAAAGATTATGACCTCGTCAACCCTGTTGAGAAATTCTGGCCTGAAAAATGTTTTAAGGTCTTCCATAATCTTTTCTTTTAATTCAGCATTGCTCCTTACCCAGTAAGCAGCAGGCTTCCTTAACCTCTCTTCAAGCATCTCCTGTATATGCCTGCCACCTATATTAGAGGTCATAATGACCACTGCATTTCTGAAATCAACTGTCCTTCCATGGCTGTCTGTAAGCCTTCCATCATCAAGGAGCTGCAATAGAAGGTTAAATACCTCCGGGTGGGCCTTCTCAACCTCATCAAAGAGGACTACAGAATAGGGCCTTCTCCTTACAGCTTCAGTAAGCTGACCACCTTCTTCGTATCCTACATATCCAGGAGGTGCACCGATTAGCCTCGAGACAGTGTGTCTCTCCTGATATTCAGACATGTCTATCCTTATCATTGCGTTTTCATCGTCAAAAAGGAATTCTGCAAGGGCCTTCGCAAGCTCTGTCTTTCCAACGCCTGTCGGACCGAGGAAGATAAAAGAGCCGATAGGTCTGTTTGGTTCCTGAATACCTGCCCGCCCCCTTCTAACTGCGTTTGATATTGCTTCGATTGCCTCGTCCTGTCCAACAACTCTTTGCCTCAGGCGCTCACCCATGTGAAGCAGCTTCTGAACCTCGCCTTCGAGCATCCTGCTTACAGGTATACCTGTCCATTTAGAAACGACCTCTGCAATATCCTCCTCATCCACCTCTTCCTTCAGCATTTTCCTTTTTTTCTGAGCTTCTGAGAGCTTTCTGCTCTCCTCATCAAGGGCCTTCTGGAGTCCAAGTAATATTCCATACCTGAGTTCTGCTGCCCTTGTCAGGTCTCCTTCACGCTCTGCTTTCTCTGACTCTATCTTTGTTTTCTCTATCTGTTCTTTATATTCCCTTATTTTTGATATGATTTCCTTCTCACTCATCCACTGAGCCTTTAATTCATCGCGCTTCACCTGAAGCTCTGCCATCTCCTTCATTATCCTATCGAGTTTCTCCTTAGATTCCTTTGAATCCTCCCTCATCACCGCCTGCTTTTCTATCTCATGCTGCCTCAGCTTCCTTTCAATCTCATCAAGCTCAACAGGCATACTATCTATCTCCATCCTGAGTTTTGATGCAGCCTCATCAATAAGATCTATTGCCTTGTCAGGAAGGAACCTGTCTGTGATATATCTGTTCGACAGTACCGCAGCAGAAATCAATGCCGAGTCCTTAATCTTGACACCGTGATGAACCTCATACCTTTCCTTAAGACCACGCAGGATTGAAATCGTGTCCTCAACAGTTGGTTCCTTTACAAGTACAGGTTGAAACCTCCTTTCCAGTGCTGTGTCTTTTTCTATATACTTCCTGTATTCATCAATGGTCGTCGCACCAATGCACCTGAGGTCCCCCCTTGCAAGGGGGGGCTTTAGGATGTTTGATGCATCAATCGCGCCCTCTGCAGCACCAGCACCAACAATGGTGTGAAGCTCATCTATGAATAAAATAACCTTTCCCTCTGCCTGCTCAATTTCCTTCAAGACCGCCTTTAGCCTCTCCTCAAATTCCCCCCTGAATTTTGTGCCGGCAACGATTGCCCCCATGTCGAGGGCAACCACTCTTTTATCCTTTAATGTCTCAGGCACATCACTTGCAACTATCCTCTGTGCAAGTCCCTCTGCGATGGCTGTCTTACCAACCCCAGCCTCACCGATAAGCACAGGATTATTCTTTGTCCTCCTCGAGAGAACCTGTATTATCCTCCTTATCTCATCATCCCTTCCGATGACAGGGTCAAGTTTTCCTTTTCTTGCAAGCTCTGTGAGGTCACGGCTGTATCTCTTAAGGGCCTGATATTTATCCTCAGGTGTAGCGTCTGTCACGCGCTGTGCACCCCTTATTTCTCTCATGGCCGAAAGGATCCTATCAGCGGTTGCTCCATATCTTTTTAAGAGATCAGAGCATGTCCCGCCTATTGATAGAAGGGAAAGGAGCAGATGCTCAACACTCACATATTCATCTCTTAGGTGTTCTGCCTCTTTCGTAGCATTTTCAAATACCTCTTTTAATCTCGGCGATACATAAATCTGTCCTAAGGGTGTTGCCCCAATGACCTTTGGAAATCTCTCTACTGCCTCTTCAACATCCTGCTGTAGAGCCTTTGTATTGATCCCCAGCTTCTTGAGTATCTGGCATGCTACACCCTCATCATCCTCGAGCAATGCCCAGAGGAGGTGCTCAGCATCAAGCTGCTGGTTACCTTTCCTTTCTGCCAGCCTCTGGGCTGTTTGTATTGCTTCCTGACTCTTTATAGTAAATTTATCCATGAAAGTCCTCCTTACCCCCGTTTGAAAGTTATTTTCTAACGGGGTTAATCTTCAGAAAAAATTCTTTTGAGCTTTTCAGCAAAATCTCTTCTTATATCTTCTTCAAGAAAATTCATCATTTCTTCTATCTCTCTCTGCATGGCCTCAAGCCTGTGCCTCATCCTGAGTATTACTTCGACTCCTGCCTTGTTCACCCCGAGTTCTCTTGTAAGCCTTAAAATCATGCCGAGCCTCTCCACATCTTCTTCTGAATAGAGCCTCAGCCTTTTTGTCCTTTTAGGTGTTACAAGTCCTTCTCTCTCATATAATCTAAGGGTCTGGGGATGGGCATGCAGCATCTCCGCTACAACGCTTATCATATAAAGGGGTTGTTTTTTGTCTTTTATTACCATTATTTCCTCACTATCCCCTCACGCGGGCTTTCCCTGTAAAGGGATTCTATTTCCTTTATAGCCTCTTTGGCCTTATTAGTAATATCCTTTGGCACAACTATCTTTGTATCGACGTACTGGTTACCCCTCACCCCGGTCTTTGGTGATGGGAGCCCCTTTCCTGAAAGCTTAAACCTCTGGCCACTCTGTGTACCTGGTGGTAATGTCATTACTGTTATGCCGTCTATAGTTGGAACCTCTATCTTTGCTCCAAGGGCTGCCTCACCAAATGTCACAGGCAGGTCAAGGTAGATGTCATCTCCTTTTCTCTTAAATATCGGATGGGGCCTTATAGTAATTTCTATATGGAGGTCTCCCGCCGGGCCACCACCTATTCCGGCACCTCCCATACCCCTGAGCTTGACCCAGGAACCGGTATCAGCACCAGCCGGTATTTTTGCCTTTACTGTCTCTGTCTGTAGTACCTTCCCTCTCCCTCTGCAGGAACGGCAGACCTTTGTCACCTTTCTTCCTGTTCCCCCACAATTTGTACAGGGCTGGAACATCCCGAAAAATCCTCTTGAGGTCTTTATACTTCCAGTGCCTTTGCACACGTCACATACCTCGGATGACTCTGCCCCTGAACCATTACAGGTTCTGCAGGTGGCTTCCCTATTGAAGGTGATAGTTTTTGTTACGCCTGAGAATGCCTCTTCGAGAGAAAGTTCAAGACCTATAACTATATCTTGACCCTTTGCAGTCTCTGGTCTTACCCTTCTGGCAAAAATATCTGGGAAGATATCACCGAGTCCAAAATCAAAGATATCTCCAAAATCAAAAGGCCTGAAACCCTCAAATCCAGGGCGGCCAAACTGGTCGTACTCCACCCTTTTTTTAGGATCGCCCAGGACTTCATAGGCCTCATTTACTTCTTTGAATTTCTGCTCCGCAATCTTGTCCCCAGGATTCAGGTCGGGGTGGTATTTACGAGCGAGTTTCCTGAAGGCCTTCTTTATCTCTTCCTGAGAGGCATCCTTGTTTACTCCGAGTATTTCATAATAATCCTTTACAGCCCGAGCCATCTTTCCTCCTTAACTATTTTATATTTTATTAATTGAGTAAAACTTTGTCAAGTATTTTGATATGAAATATTTAATATTTAATACACAATCCTTTCGAGAAAAAGACCATTTGGTGGGGCAGTTGGCCCTGCAAGCCTCCTGTCACAGGACTCTAAAATCTCCTTTACACTGGAAGCTGGTATTTCCCCCTTTCCTATCTCCGCAAGAGTGCCTGCAATATTCCTAGCCATGTGCCTGAGGAAACCATTCGCCTCTATTCTTATCTTTACGAATTCACCTTTTATACTCGTAGTCATAAAATCAATCTCCTCAAACCTTTCTATAGTCAAGGAAAAAATTTCTCTGACAGGGTTTTTTGAACTACTGCCTGAGCCTCTAAAAGAAGAAAAATCATGTGTGCCAATTAGCACCTGTGCTGCTTCTGTCATGGATTTTAGCTCAAGGTGCTGCTGTACCACCCACGCGTATCTGTAAAGAAATGCTGAAGGTTCCCTCTGGGTTGAAATGATATAAAAATAGCTTTTTCTGACAGCACTATTTCTTGGATGAAATGAATCATCAACCTCAGATGCCTCAAGAACCCTGATATCCTGAGGAAGCATGGCATTCAGTGCCCTTTTTATCACTCCAGGGTCAAGCCTTGATTCTGTTCTGAAGGCTGCCACTTGGCCGAGGGCGTGCACACCAGCGTCTGTTCTGCTTGCACCAATAACCCTTGATTGTTTCCCTGTTATTTTTAATATCCTGTCCTCAATAATGCCCTGGATGGTAGGTCCTCTTTTCTGTATCTGCCACCCTTGATAAGCTGTACCGTCATACTCCAGGAGAAGCTTTATTTTTTCCATGGTTTAAAATACATCACCTTGTTCAGTTTCTTCAATGGATGGATATGGAAGCAGTATGATAAAATATTCTTTAGATGATATAGGCTGTAATAATCTCTCTAAAATTTGGAGGATCGTATAAAGAAATTACCTGACAAGAAGGGGTATTTTAGTATTTATGGTGGACGTTTTGTCCCCGAGACCCTCATGCCTGCGCTCAAAGAACTTGAGGAGGCATTCTTTAAATCTAAAAAAGATAAGGAATTTCAAAGGGAGCTCGGCCACCTCCAAAAGACATACATAGGAAGACCAACACCACTTTATTTTGCCAGACGCTTCACAGAACATCTCGGTGGTGCAAAGATATACCTGAAGCGTGAAGACCTTGCACATACGGGTGCACATAAGATAAACAATGCCCTTGGCCAGGCATTACTTGCAAAAAAGATGGAGAAAAAAAGAGTGATTGCAGAGACAGGCGCCGGACAGCATGGAGTGGCAACTGCAACAGGGGCAGCACTTGTGGGTCTCGATTGTGAAATATATATGGGAACCGAGGATATGAAAAGGCAGGCATTGAATGTATTCAGGATGAGGCTCCTTGGTGCAAAGGTCACGGAGGTGCCTGTTGGCTCAAAGACATTAAAGGATGCAATTAATGAGGCATTGCGCGACTGGACTACAAATGTCCGAACAACACATTATGTTCTGGGCACGGTATTCGGCCCCCATCCATTTCCTGTTATGGTCAGAGACTTTCAGTCAGTTATAGGGAAGGAGGCAAGGAGGCAGATATTTGATGCTGAAGGTAGACTTCCTGACTATCTCATAGCCTGTGTTGGTGGAGGAAGTAATGCTATTGGACTCTTCTATGAGTTTTTGAAGGAAGGGATAAAGATGATTGGCGTCGAAGCAGGCGGTAAAGGTATAGACATGGGAAAACATGCCGCAAGGTTTGCAGGTGGTTCTCTTGGTGTATTCCAGGGATGCAAGAGTTATCTCCTGCAGGATGAAGATGGAAATGTCCTCGGAACACATTCCATCTCAGCAGGCCTTGATTATGCATCTATCGGGCCCGAGCATTCCTATCTGAGGGACAAAGGACTTATTCAGTATACATATGCAACGGATGATGAGGCCTTAGCTGCCTTTGAGCTTTTATCGAGGATAGAAGGCATCACCCCTGCACTCGAGACAGCCCATGCCCTTGCAGAAGTCGTGAAACTTGCGCCTAAACTTTCTAAAGAGAATATTATCATCATAAATCTTTCAGGCCGTGGTGACAAGGATGTCCAGCACGTAGCCAGAATTAAAGGAATAGAGCTGTGATTTCGAGGATCAAAGAGACATTTAAGGAATTAAAGAGAAAAGGGAAAAAGGCATTTATCCCTTATATCATGGCTGGGGATCCATCTTTAGAGAGGACAAAGGATATAGTGCTCATGTTTGAGGAATGTGGAGCAGATATCGTCGAATTAGGTGTTCCCTTTACAGACCCGCTGGCAGATGGTCCCGCAATCCAGCGTGCATCTGAAAGGGCATTAGAAAAGGGTGTTACATTGAGAAGGGTCATTGCCTTTGTAAAAGACCTGAGGGAAAGCACACAGATACCTATAGCCCTTATGACATATTACAACCCTGTATTTAAATACGGAGAGGAGAATTTTGTAAGGGATGCAAAGGATGCCGGAGTTAACGGTGTGATTATCCCTGACCTTCCACCTGATGAGGCAGAGAGTTTCATAAGGCATTCAAGAAAGGCATCCCTCGATACCATATTTCTCCTTGCTCCAACATCAACTCCGGACAGAATAAAGAAGGTAGCAAAGGCATCGAGGGGTTTTATATACTATGTCTCAATAACAGGAATAACAGGAGGCATGCTTCTACTGGATGGCTCTATAGAGGCATTGATATCAGAAATAAGGGAGTACACAGACAAACCAATAGCAGTTGGTTTTGGTGTCTCTACACCTGAGGAAGCATCAGCAGTCTCGAAGGTATCTGATGGTGTGATAGTGGGCAGTGCCATAGTCAAAAGGCATAACGAACCCCCTGATGGGCTAAAGAGATACATTATCAGCCTAAGGGAGGCAATAAAGTGAACGATATCCTTAGCAAGAAACTTGAACAGCTGAATACCCTTGTAGAACTTTCCTTCCTTATAAATTCAACCCTCGATACCAGGGAGATAAGGAGGCGTGCAATTGAGGCAGCAACAAGACTCTTGGATGCAGAGGCAGGAAGCCTCTTACTTATTGACCAGGAAACAGGGGAACTTTTCTTCGAGGTCGCGCTTGGAGAAAAGGGAGAGAAATTGAAAGAGATCAGGCTCAAAAAAGGGGAAGGCATTGCTGGATGGGTTGTAGAGAAAGGAGAGCCTGCAATTATTCGCGATGTACAGTCAAACCATAGGTTCCTCAGGGCTGTTGATGAAAAGAGTACTTTTACTACGAGGGACATGGTATGTGTACCTGTGAAGACGAAGGATAAGGTTATTGGAGTTCTCGAGGTAATAAATAAGAGGCATGATTTCTTTGATGAGGATGATAAGGAGTCACTTATGGCTCTTGCAAATCACGTTGCAATCGCAATAGAAAATGCAAACCTCTATCAAGAACTCAAAGAGGCATTTTACAGCACAGCTATGGCACTTGCGGAAGCGATCGAAAAGAGGGATCCTTATACAAGAGAGCATACAAAGAGGGTAATGGATTATAGTGCTGCTATAGGAAGGACTATGGGACTTTCAAAAAAAGAGCTTGAGGACCTTAAGCTTGCTGCTATACTCCATGACGTGGGGAAGATCGGCGTGAGGGATAGCATCCTTTTAAAGGGAGGTAAACTTGATCCTGATGAACTCGAAAAAATGAATATGCATTCAAAATATGGCGCTGAAATACTCAGCCATGTTAAACAACTTAAAGATATAATACCAGGTGTTCGGGGCCACCATGAAAGGTTTGACGGTAAGGGTTATCCGGACAATCTAAATGATGGAGATATCTCTATTATAGCGAGGATAGTTGCAGTAGCAGACACATTTGATGCAATGACCACAGACCGTCCCTATAGAAAGGCATTAAGCTTTGGGACAGCCTTTGAGGAACTCAGGAAAAACATCGGGACACAGTTCGATGGAGAGGTTGTTGAGGCATTCATAAGGCATGGAGAGAGTGAGGTATGCCCTGGTTTAAGAAGACAAAAGATATAAAAACCGAGAGGAAGGTGAAGATACCTGAAGGTCTGTGGGTTAAGTGCGATAGTTGTAGGGAGATAGTATATAAGAAGGAGATAGATAAGAACCTCAAGGTTTGTCCAAAATGCAATTATCACTTCAGGATAAGTGCACGAGAACGACTGAAACTCCTCGTTGATGAGGGAAGCTTCACAGAATTAGATGTTAATCTTGAAACAGGTAATCCCCTTGGTTTTAAGGACACCCTTTCTTATGAAGATAGGATCAAGGAAAATCAGAAAAAGAGCGGGCTCAAAGAGGCAGTGATTTCCGGGGATGCATTCATAAAAGGTTATCCCGTGAGTCTCGTCATCATGGATTTTTCCTTTATGGGTGGAAGTATGGGTTCTGTTGTAGGTGAAAAGATATCGAGGGCGGCAGAACACGCCCTGGAGAAAAAGCAACCCCTTATAACGGTTTCATCCTCTGGAGGTGCGAGGATGCAAGAAGGAATATTCTCACTCATGCAGATGGCAAAGGTCTCTGCCGCTATAAGAAGGTTGAAGGATAATGGCATCCTTTACATATCTCTTCTGAGTGACCCTACCTTTGGTGGAGTGAGCGCAAGTTTTGCCATGCTCGGTGACATAATTATAGCAGAGCCTAAAAGCCTTATAGGTTTCGCAGGTCCAAGGGTTATAGAGCAGACTATGAAACAACCCCTTCCAGAGAACTTTCAGCGGGCCGAGTTCCTTCTTGAGCATGGCCTTATAGACATGGTTGTTGAAAGGAAAAATCTAAAGGATACATTTGCTAAGCTCTTTGAACTTCTCCTATGAGCTACTGCGAGACGATTAATTATCTCTATAGTCTCCAGAAACACGGTATCAAATTCGGGCTTGATAATATAATCAGGCTCATGGCAGTGCTCGATAACCCACATAAATCATTTCTCTCCGTCCATGTTACAGGGACAAATGGAAAGGGCTCAACCTCTGCTATTACTGCGTCTGTTCTGAAGGCTGCCGGTCTAAAGGTTGGGCTTTTCACATCACCCCATCTTGTAAGTTTCACAGAAAGGATCAGGGTTAATGATGAGGAGATAACAGAGCATGAAGTTGTAAATCTGGCTGAGGAGATAAGAGGGAAAATCATAAATCTCCAATCTTCTATACCAGACTTTTCACCTACATTCTTCGAGGTAGTGACAGCGATGGCACTGTTTTATTTCGAAAGGAAAAAGATAGACGTAGCTGTGATAGAAGTGGGTATGGGGGGAAGGCTCGATGCCACTAATATAATCATGCCTGAGGTATCCATAATCACAAACATAAACTATGACCACAGGGAATTTCTTGGAAATACACTAAAGGAGATAGCTAATGAGAAGGCAGGGATAATAAAAGATGGTATACCTGTTGTAGCCTCATATCAGGAATCGGAGGCAATAGAAGTTATTGAGAAAAAGGTAATAGAAAAAGATACTGTTCTTTATGTCTATGGTAGAGACTTTTCTTCGGTGCTTAAAAAGGAAGATATTTCTGGAATATGCTTTGATTACCGGGATAGCGATTTATTTACGATTCACGATTTAGTCTTACCGCTTGCAGGTGAGCATCAGGTGCAAAACGCTTCTGTTGCTATAAAGGCAGCTACGATTGTACTGAATAAGAATATGGTGAAACATATCACCAAATTTATTAGAGATGGTCTTGCAGCAACGAGGTGTCCTGGAAGACTTGAATTTATTAAAGAAACCCCCCCTATATTGATAGACGGGGCACATAACCCTGCTGCAGCAGTGGCCCTCTCTAATGCATTGGTAAAAAACTTCCTCGGCAGATATAAAAGGATTATACTTGTTCTCGGCATCATGGGTGATAAAGATATGGAAGGTATTATGAAGCCTCTCCTTCCCATAGCCTCTGAGATAATACTTACTTCCCCTGACTACGAGAGGGCAGCTCCTCCTGCCAAACTCGCAGGTATTGCAGCATCTTTAGGATTCCCTGATGTACACATTGCACCTACTGTTAGGGATGCCATTGAAATGGCGGAAAATATTTATCAGCAGTCAGATCCTTCCTCACCCCTCCATCCCCCCCTTGGTAAGGGGGGGCAAAGGGGGGGTGAAGGGATTACTCACTCTTTACTTATTGTTGTCACTGGTTCATTCTACACAATTGGAGAGGCAAAAGAGATTATGGGACATAAAGGTGTGCTTACGAGGCTGAGGGAATAAATATGGAAATACAAATAGATCCTCATACATTGGAGCGGTCAGAGGAACGAGGTACAAACGAAGACGAAATTAAAGACGTTATCAGCACAGGTTTCGACATTCCCGCCAAATATGGACGAATAGGAAAGGCTAAAATTTATGACTTTAAGCAAAAACGTCTCAATAAATATTATGAACAAAAGAGAGTTGAAGTGTTCTATACTATTGAAGAGAATAAGATAGTAACGACTACAGTGTATGTATTTTATGGAAAGTGGGAAGGAGCAAAATGAACATTATTTACAACGACAAAGCTGATCTTCTTTACATAAGATTGGATGACAGAAAACAGGATGTTATAAACAGGCGTATCTCTGAAGATATTGTACTGGATATCGGAGAGAATGACAGAATCATAGGCATCGAAATTCTTGATGCATCGAGACATGTAAGTCTTGATAAGCTTTTGCCTATCAAGTATGAAGTCACAAAAACATAGATTTGATTTATCCGCAACGGCAGTTAATTTCTCCAGTAAGGTTGCCAGTTATTTCAAGGACAAATCACCAACGGTAAATTATTTGAAATGGACAACTAAACCTATACCCGATATAATTAGAAGAAGGAGGTCGTCTTGTTGAATCTACATATTGGGGGAACATAGAAAATGTATAATTTAGTTTTAACCCCGAAGTTATAATTCTGTAATACACAAGGACATCAATGTCACTGCCTTCCTTTGCCTCACTCCGTGCAAAGGAGCCGAAAATACCTATCTTTTTAACATGATATTTTTCTTTGATAACGTTTTCATGTTTCTTTAATAGCTCGATTGCATTCATTTCTGCCCCCTATATATCAAGGTCTTTGACTCTAATTTTACCTGTCATCAGAAGAGAAAGCAAAGTTTTGAAAAGGGGCTATAGCAATCTATTTTATTGCTTCTTTGAAGGTCTTGCCGGCTGTAAACTTTGGAACCTTAGCGGCAGGTATTGAGATAACGTCTCCTGTCTGAGGATTACGGCCTTTTCTTGATTTCCTTTTTACAACAGAGAAAGTCCCGAATCCAACGAAGGTAACTTTTTGCCCTTTCTTTAAAGCTCCCTTGATCGAGTTCAGAGTGGAATCCAATGCCTTTGCAGCATCCGCCTTACTTAATTTTGCCCCTGAAGAAATCTTATCAATGAGTTCTGCCTTTGTCATTTCCCCTCCCTATGCGATTGGTTTTAAAACTTGTCCTGAACCCTGGCCTGACGCCAGTGCTTGCCCTGAATTTATTTCAGAGACAGGCTTGATTCAGGAACGGTTAACAGTATCAGGAAGAAATCCCTCCTGTCGAACTCAATTCCCTTATTCTTTTAAACAGATACCTGATTCCCGCGTCTATTCTTGGCTTCCATGACATGGAAAAAAGATTATCTACGATATTTCATTATGTAAATAGGCAGTATGACCCAAATTGTCTTATAAATGAATATTGAAGGTGTGACCCTAATTCTTACTAATTCTTACCTTTGTAACATTTCCTAAACCCAAAGGTGGTTCTGGCTTCCCTGCCCGGGTTTTTGCCGTCCTTCCATAAGGATTGGCTCTTTTCTTAAAACTTAATTTTAATGACAGGTTTGATCTCAGAAGGAATGATCCCCCAGAAAGCTGCCTCTCCTAAAGGTCTAGAAGTCTCAAACCTGTTTCCCTCCACTTCACCCCAGAAATGGATAAAGCAAGGAACAATCCACTTCCCGATTAGAGGCAATTCGGCTTTTACCAGACCAAGTAGACACCATACCAACCTAGCCTTAATACCACAGGTTTTGCATTCTTTGACGAAACGTATGGACTTCGTAAGGCAGTTATTGGTGAATAGCCGATAGGGTTCATTCCTTAACTTCTCGGCTATTTCCTCGGCCAAAGCTAAATTTTCCACCGTATTTAGACTCATCCCGTATCAAGATTTTATAATATCCACAAAGAGTACGGAGTAGGTTAAAAAGGAGGTATAGGCTTCCCTTCTTGCCATTATTACTGGTGGTCGGTATGTCCACGAGATGGTCAATGATAGCGCTGTCAGAAGATGGATCAATACTGCCTCAGCCTTCCTTTTTAGTTTCCAGCTTTATCCTGAACAAGCTCCTGGCCAGTTCCTCAATATAGGTCCTCCCTAAGAGGCCATTTTCTAAATCGTTCAGCCACCTGTGAGGTATGCCTTCCTTGCCGTGGTATGCTCCAGCAATGGCTCCGGTCATAGCCCCGATGGTATCGCAGTCTCCGCCAAGATTCACTGCATAAATAAGCGCTTCTTCAAAGCTTTCACTGTGGGCCAGAAAGGAGTAAATTGCCGTGGGGACAGACCCCATTGCTGTGGAGTTGTTTCCAAGTAGGGCTACAACTTCTTCTGGAGATGGCTTTTGATGAAGGAATGAGTAAACTCTGTACAGAAGCTTTCGGTAAAGAGTGGTTTCGACGGATGCAAACTCCCATAGCTTCAAGATAAAGCTGTCCTTATCCAGTATATCTTCTGGATTCAGGAGAACAGCGAAGGCAACAGCACATGCCTGTATGGCTGCCCCTTCCTTACCCAGAGGATGAGAATGGGTGACGCTGCTACTGAGATAAGCCGCCCTTCTTAAGGCTTCTAAATCGTCATAATAGAAAAGGCCAGCAGGGGCTATCCTCATGGCTGCGCCATTGCCAAAGCTCCCTCCATCATAAATGTAATCACCCACTTTCTGCCATGGGACTCCTTGTTTCATCAAGGAGATTGCAAGACGGGTTCCCCATCTATAGCCCCTTGATGGATGATATTTTTTCATGAACTGTTTTGCCATATGATCCACATCTACCCCCTTATTCTCTATTAGCGATTCAGCTACAGCAATCATCATTTCTGTATCGTCGGTGTAGCATCCTTTGCTCCTGAATCCTTCTCGCATTTCTCTAATGGTGCCATATTTAGATTGCATGCTGACCAGGTCTTGTCCTTCAAATGGAGCACCAAGGGCATCCCCTACATGGGTTCCAAGCAAACTTCCCACAAACTTACTCTTCAAATGCATTTAATCACCTTTAAACAAAAATAACAGAATTTATTCAGACGGTCAAAAGAGGTAGTGGGAAGATTATCTGGGTATTGCGAGAGTCTTCAAGGCTGAAAAGGGGATGATCAAAGAGATTAGAGAAAATACTGAGAGGCTTGTTGAAAACCGATATGCTAAAATTCAAGACGCGACCCCATTCACCATTCAGAAAACTCTCCCAAAAACGCTTTTTTGACTTCCTCATTCCCAAGCAGATTTTTTCCCGCATCCTCAAGGGCGATTTCGCCAATTCTGAATACGTAACCTCTGTCAGCATACTCCAGTGCCATTCTGGCATTTTGCTCTACCAGCAGGATGCTGGTTCCGTTTTTATTAATCTCCTTTATTTTCTCAAATACTGCCTCTACGTAGTTAGGAGAAAGCCCTAAAGAAGGTTCATCTAAAAGTAATAGCTTGGGCTGAAGCATCAATGCCCTTCCAATGGCAAGCATTTGTTGCTCTCCACTCGACAGTGTACCGGCCTTCTGTTTTCGTCTCTCCTTAAGTACAGAAAAAAGGTGAAATACTCTTTCAATGGTATCTCTTGTCGCTTTCGTATCGCTTAATAT
>JASEEX010000032.1 GCA_030019415.1 Thermodesulfovibrionales bacterium | reverse complement strand
ATAGAAAAACAGAATTGGTTGGAGTAGATTTTACATGAGGCAACGAATAGTCATTCCGTGTAGATTTTTACGTGAGGCAACAGGCAAGTCAAAAGTCCGGAGTTTTTACCGGAGTTTTTATCTGATGACTGATGACCTTTTGAGTGATGACTGCCGATTGCTTTTTTGAATTAATACAGTTATTATTTTTTAATGAGAGAAAAGGAGGATCTGATGGTCATAGGTAAACCCTTTCTTACAACCGAGCAGATACTGGATAGAGTCAAAGAGCTTGCAGACTGGATATCGAATGATTATGTTGACAAGAACATTTTGGCTGTGGGAATTCTCAAAGGCGCATTCATGTTTTTTTCAGACCTTGTCAGGGCCATCAATGTCCCTCTTACGGTTGATTTCATAATAGCCTCAAGCTATGTGAAGACTGATACCACAGGAGAAGTGAAGATCTATCACGACCTTAGAGAAGAGGTTTCAGACAGGGATGTGCTTCTTGTAGAGGATATAGTTGATTCAGGTATTACCCTCAATCTTATACGGGAAAGGATTCTTGCGAGGAGTCCCAGGAGTCTTAAGATATGTGTATTCCTGGACAAAAAAGAAAGAAGGGTAGTAGATGTTCCTCTGGATTATGTAGGTTTTGAGATACCGAATGTATTTGTGGTCGGCTACGGACTGGACTATGATAACAAGTTCAGGAACCTTCCCTATATAGCGATATTCAAGAAGTCTGTGTAAAATATATCAGAATATTCCGTCAGGGGTAAAGAGTCAGAGGTCAGGGAATTTATTATGTTTGAACTTATGGTAGAGACTACATTCTCAGCAGCCCACCAATTAAAAGGTTACAAGGGAAAGTGCGAACGCCTTCACGGTCATAACTGGAAAGTTCAGGTTCATGTTATCGCAGAAAGGCTCAATGAGATAGATATAGCAATGGATTTCCACGAGCTCAAGAGGCTTACGGATGAAGTTGTTTCCTCTCTCGACCACCGCGTCCTTAATGAAATATTTCCCTTTACTGAAAAAAACCCATCCTCTGAGAACATTGCAAAATGGATTTATGACTCCCTGAGAAAAAAAATAAATAATGAAAACATCCATCTCTCTGCTGTAACTGTCTGGGAGTCCGAGACCTCTTCCGCTACATACTATGAGAGCTGAAAGGCGATTTGCCGAAGATATTATAAATCTTGCCCTCAGGAAAGGTGCAGATGAGGCAGAGGTTTATATAAGATCCTCAAAGAATCTCTCAATCGAGATAAAGGCTCAGAAGATAGATGCCCTCGAATCATCCCTCAGCTTTGGATATTCTCTGCGTGTTATTAAAGATAGAAGACTTGGTTTTTCTTATTCAACAGACACAGGTGATATCAGGTCTATTGGGGATAATGCAGTAGAGACTGCGAGGTGGGCTGACAGGGACGAGTACCTCGAACTACCTGATCCTGAACTTGTTTCAGGATCTGATTCCTGCAGTGTGGATATATTCGATCCGAGGATAAGTTCGATAGGAGAAGAAGAGGCTGTAAAAAAGGTCTCCCTCCTGGAGAAGGCAGCATACGAAGAGGATGAAAGGATCAAAAATATTAGAAAGGCACGCGGGACTTTTTCAAAGACAGACATTACAATAATGAATTCCAGGGGTATAGATAGGCAATATTCCTCGACAGCGTGCACGGCACAGATTATGGTTATGGCGGAAGATGGGATGGATAGCCAGATGGGGTGGTATTTTGCAGGGTCCAGGTTCCTGGATGAAGTCTCATTCGAGGATGTGGGTCGGAATGCCACAAGGCGCGCTATACAGCTTTTAGGTTCAAGAAGGATGAATGCTCAAGAGACACCTGTGGTCCTCGATAATTTAGTGGCTGCTGAGTTTATAGGGGTATTCGCATCATCCCTATCATCAGAGAATGTGCAGAAAGGGAAATCTCTCCTATCAGGGAGACTCGGCAAACAGGTGATCAGCCCGAAGGTAAGCATAATCGATAGCGGACTTCTTTCGGGAAAACTCGGAAGCAGGCCTGTTGATGATGAAGGCGTGTCTTCCAGGGGAAAGACCCTGATAAAGGAGGGTCTCCTTAAGGGCTATCTCTATAATACATACACAGCAAAAAAGGATGGTGTTCCATCAACGGGCAACGCCGTGAAGAGCGGATTTTCAGGCCTTCCGTCTGTCGGAATATCGAATCTGTATATCGAGGCTGTCTCGAAATCCAGTGTAGTGAGCCTCGGGGAGCTCTTCCGTGTGTCCGGCAAGTGTCTCTATGTTACCGAGGCGATGGGGATACATCTTGTTAATCCGATTTCAGGGGAATTCTCTATTGGTGTCTCGGGGCTATGGATCGAAAAGGGCGAGATAGCATTCCCAGTTAAGGAGGCTGTAATTTCAGGGAATATCTTATCCTTTTTTGAAAATATAGAAGCATCAGGAGATGACCTCAGGTTTTTCGGTAATGTAGGTGCCCCGAGTCTTCTCTTTGGCCCGACCGATATAAGTGCATAAAAAGAGCGTCTTCCAAAACTTTCTCTTTTCTGTTAAAATGGGCACTCAAAATTTAAAATTTCTTTGTATTAAGTGGGGGGTTGGTAATGGACTATTTTTTAACTGAAGACCAGATGATGATTAGGGACCTTACAAGGCAGGTTGCTGAGGAAAAGGTTGTTCCTGTAAGAGGGGAACTTGATGAGGAAGAGGAATTCCCATGGGAAATAATGAAGGTTCTTGCACAGTCAGATCTCTTTGGTCTCTTCATCCCGGAAGAATATGGAGGTCTCGGAAAGGGATGTCTCGAACTATGTATCGCCGTTGAAGAACTGTCAAGGGCATGCCTTGGTGTATCAACAACCTATGCAGCAAATGCCCTCGGTACATACCCAATCCTTCTTTTTGGTTCCGAAGAACAGAAGAGGGAATACCTCCCTGATATCGCAGCAGGGAAGAGGCTCGTTGCATTTGCCCTTACAGAGCCAAGTGCGGGAAGCGATGCCGCTGGTATACAGACAACGGCAAAACTCGAGGGTAATGAATACGTATTAAACGGCACAAAGCAGTGGATTACAAATGGGGGAGAGGCAGAGATTTATACAGTTATAGCCATGACAGACAAATCGAAGGGTGCAAGAGGTGCATCTGCATTTATCGTCGAAAAGGAGACCCCCGGTTTTCATTTTGGTAAAAAGGAAAAGAAGATGGGCATAAGGGCATCTTCAACGAAGGAGCTCATATTCGACAACTGCAGGATTCCTAAGGAAAATATCTTGAGCAGGGAAGGAATGGGTTTCATTGTAACTATGAAGACCCTCGACAATTCGAGAACAGGAGTTGGTGCACAGGGTGTTGGAGTGGCGCAGGGTGCCTTTGAAGAGGCCCTGAAGTTTGCCAGACAGCGTGTTCAGTTCGGACATCCAGTAATCAGTTTTCAGGCTGTTCAACACATGCTTGCTGACATGGCAACAGAGATAGAGGCAGCAAGAGCCCTTGTATATTCTATTGCACGGTACATAGACAGCGGTGCCAGGGATATATCAAAGGAATCTGCCATAGCAAAGGTCTTTGCGACAGATATGGCAATGCGTGTCACCACAAATGCAGTCCAGGTTATGGGTGGTTCAGGATATATGAGGGAATATCCTGTTGAGAAGATGATGCGTGATGCAAAGATCCTCCAGATTTATGAAGGTACGAATCAGATACAGAGAAATATAATAGGCCAGGCCTTAATAAGAGAGGCAGCAAAAAATACCATATAACCGCATGTTATTTCGAGCATGCCTCGATAATTTCATTGGAGAAATAAAACTTTTAAGGAGGAAAGAAATGAGAAGAAGGGGTGCTTTTGGGTTCGTCGGGATCTTACTGATATTTTTTGTTATTGGTTGTGCCGGGGAGGTCAAACAGCTACAGATGAAAGATACCGCAGGAGCAACAAAGACCGTAGAGTTTCCAAAAGGCACGATTACTGGTGCTGCTTCTAAGGGGCAGGCAAGCACACTTGCCCAGATATTCGTTGACTCCCACAATATGGCCATGGGAGAACTTGCAGAGATCAAGACCAACACCAGGAGGTCTCTCGAGAATGAGGAGGCTATAAAGCAGGCCACACAGAGGATAGAGGCGGGGATTCAGAAGTTGGATGAATCAAATAGAAAGATACTCGAAACGAGTAAGGGCAACCTTGATACAGCCCAGAAGGCTTTACTGACACTTGAACAACTTTCAAAGAAACAGGGCACTGGTGAGATAACCATATTCTTTCCCGTTGGTTCAAGTCAGATAAAGAAGGGGACCCTCGAATATAAAAGGCTTGTTAATTTCGCAGACTTTCTGTCGAGGGAAAGCAAAGGGCGGAAGATATTATTGATCTCTATAGGCAGTGCGTCGGCCTTTGGGGACAAAAAACTCAATCAGAAACTCGCAAAGAATCGTTCCGAATCGCCAATGGAGATTATTGACAAGTATCTTGTGAACATCCCCCATGAGTTCTTCAAGGTCTATGGTACAGGGGACGTTTACAGCCCGAAGAATGTTAAGATGAAGGAACACCAGAGATACCAGCATGCACGGATAATAGCATTTTATGAAACAGACCAGATACCGGTGTTGCCAGAAGAGCCGAGGGGAAAATAAGAAGAGGAAAGAGGATCAGAGGGTCACCTATGAAAAAGGCTGTCAAGCAGAAAATGCATACCTCCAATTTAGGCCGTTCTTAAAGGGCTCTTTAAAGGACCATTAAATATCATTCAATGCGGAAAGAAACTAAGATGAAGGAATTGGGGAATGATGACGTAAACACTGGGGTTAGAGAATAACAGGATATGTTAGGCTTAAATGTTGTACTATTATAAGGAATAATAGATGGTGGAATAGAAGATTTTATTTGGGCAAGACCATCATCTACGATGATTGCCGTTTTATTTCCTAAGGAAGGTAAATCCCTCCCTTTTCTGAATAACTCGTTACGTTTCTTGAGTATCTCTTTTGTCTTCTCAGCCTGGGTATTAATCACACTTTCCGGGAGGTAGAGTTGACGGAGAAGCTCCTCGTTAAATATCACATATCCATCAAGATTTACAGCTCCAAAACCTGCCTCGGGATTCCAGGGTATCTGGATTTTCCGAACAATCAATAGGTCAAGATTAAGGGATAAGGCATCCTTTATCTCTTTCCCAACAGGGACACCTCCTGACGGAATGGCAAGTACAATTGAATCAGAACTTTTATAGTCTAATAGAAATTCAGAGAGTCTCTTGCCTGCATCAGTCCTGTCTTCAAAGACGAATACTTTGTTTCTCAGGTTCTTATCTTCTATCACCTGACCCATTTTGATTATCCTTGTAACGCTTTTTGTCCACTTGATTTCCTTTCATAATCACCAATAATCAATAACCAATCACCAAATAAGCTCCAATTTCCAATAACCAATAAATACCTTCAAGAGTGAGAGCAAAGAAGGGAGTTGTATTTTTTGGATATTGGTGATTGAATCATTGGTTATTATTTGGTCATTGGAATTTGGTTATTGGTTATTCACACAAGAAGATGTACATTCCCAATCCTCACATTTTTGACCCCTTCTTCTTGAGCAGCCCTGAGACATCCCATAGCAAGGGCCTTTGTTATTAAAGGCATGTCCGACATATAAAAATGGGGATAAAAGGCAAGCAGGCTATAGGGAATATCAGGATCTATTGAGGCGATGAATCTCGCAATGCCTCTTATCTCTTTCTCATCTATATAGCCTGGCACAAGGAGGGTGCTCGCTATAAGAAGAGGAGGAATGGGTCTTATCTTGGTCTTTTCACCAACCCTTGAAAAATTCTTCAATGTCCTTTTATTAGTAGTACCTGTCAGGGCTACATGGAGATTTTCATCCCATGCCTTTAAATCAAACTTTATACAGCCCCCAGAACTGAGAGAGAGTTCTATCATCTTATCGAGGAGTACTTCATTCATAGAGCCATTTGTTTCCCAGCATATCCTGAGGATTCTCCCTTTATTTTGCTCGAGGGCAAGCCTTGATGCCTTCAGTGCAAAGGGAAGTTGGGGTGTTGGATCACCACCAAAATAGCAGATACAGGAGGTCTTTTTATCAACGTCTGAAACGAGTTTCTCTACAGAAGTTGTGTAAGGCCTCAGGGTCTCCCTCCTGAAGTGCCAGTTCTGGCAGTAAAGGCAATTAAAGGAGCAGGCATGGAAAAATACGGCGAGATTTTTATATCCTACCTCTGGTCCGGAAGAGTACGCATATTCTGGATAACCTGCCCCTGTCCCTCCGGGGCATACCCAGTCTCCAACGCAATTTGTAGGTAGAGGATCATGATACCATGAAAGTTTCCCTTCTTCTGGGGATACCCCTGTAAGCCTTCCTCCTTCATTTTTCCTCAATCCGCAATATCCTACTCCATTCTCAGGAATCCTGCATTTATTTACGCAGACATTGCAGGGAAGGCCTTGAGGATCCTCTGGAGGACTCTCGGGAAGCCCAAAGGCAAACCTGCTCCTCCTATGGGCCTGCGTTGCAAGTGGAAGGGCATCCCCAGGTTTCTCCCTTATACACTTAAGGCATACGCCGAGCTCCTTTGAGATATAGCTTGAGGTGATATTACATAACTTACACTGAGCCACTGTCTTGTTAAAACCTTCCAGGTATCAGGGTTTTGCATTTCGGGCATCTACCATCTTTAAGCTTATTTTTTATAATCTCAAAGACATATCTTTCTATGAGCAGTTCACCACAGGCATGACAATAGGTATTTTCCCACCTGTGGCCTGGGACATTTCCGAGATAGACATACCAGAGTCCTTCCTCTTTCCCTATAGACCATGCCTTTTCGAGTTCAGAGATAGGTGTAGGATGCAGATGGCTGAGCTCGAGATGGGGATAAAACCTTGTAACATGCCAGGGAACTTCAGGGCCGAGGATATTTTTAACCCATGATGCAATGCCCCGGAGTTCTTTCTCGTCATCATTGAATCCAGGTGTAATATTCGTTATGACCTCCACATGCATTCCGTATTCCTCCGCCTTTTCAGCTATCTCGAGGATCCCTTTAAACTCATCTATGTGACCGATTCTCTGATATGTCCTGTCAGAGAAGCCTTTTATATCAACTCTATAGACATCAAGATAGGGCGCGATCATGTCAAAGGCCTCTCCCGTGATAAAACCATTAGTCACATAATTAGTATAGAGTCCTTGAGCCTTTGCAAGTTTTGCCCCATCAAGGGTGTATTCAAACCAGAGAGCCGGTTCATTGAAGGTCCAAGATATGCCGATTGAATCCATAGCCTTCGTCTTAGAAACCAATTCCTCTGGAGATAGGTATTCTGTGTACATCGGTCCTTCCTTCCAGTGGGCTATATCCCAGTTCTGGCAGCCAGGGCAGCGAAAGTTACATCCCACAGTACCGAGGGAAAGCCACCTCGAGCCTGGATAAAAATGAAAGACTGGCTTTTTTTCAATTGGGTTTATTAATAATGAGGAGACCTCCCCATATATCAGACTATAAAGTCTTCCACCTTCATTTATCTTCGTACGGCACCAGCCCCTTTTTCCTTCTGAGATCATACATCTCCTCTGACAGGTGAGGCACACAACCTTCCCTTCATCAAGCTTATTGTATAAATATGCCTCTTTCTTCATACATTAATTTTAGCATTCTTGACAACTTCGACACATTGAGAGTTAAATATTGTTTAGAGGATCAGTATGCTTAGTGACAACTCCTCAAAGTTAGTCCATATCCCTGCGGATTCCGCTGTCCTCGATGGGGTTCTGGATGTCCCTCGAGAGGCGCAGGCATTGGTAATTTTTGCACACGGCAGTGGCAGCAGCCGGCACAGCAAGAGAAACAAGTATGTGGCACAGGTGCTCCGTGAAGCTGGACTGGGCACGCTGCTTTTTGACCTACTCACCAGGGAAGAAGATACTTTCTATGAAAAACGTTTTGATATGCCTTTGCTGGCAGAGCGTTTGATAGCAGCTACCCGATGGATCAAAGATCAGCCGCAAACCAGAAATCTCAATATCGGCTATTTTGGGGCAAGTACAGGAGCTGCGGCAGCACTCTTGGCAGCTACCGAACCTGGCATAGGAGTAAACGCAATTGTCTCACGCGGCGGTCGCCCAGATCTCGCAGAGCAAGCCCTTAAGCATGTTAAAGCTCCAACTCTCCTGATAGTCGGGGGCTACGACGACGTCGTCATCCAGCTTAATCAGCAATCATATAAGCTCATCAAAGCCGAAAAAGAATTGAGAATTATTCCTGGTGCAACGCATTTGTTTGAAGAGCCCGGCACGCTGGAGGAGGTAGCAAGATTCGCGGCTGAGTGGTTTAAGAAGCACCTCACACTTTTTCCTTGACTCATTTTTAATTTGCTGTATAGAATATATCAAAATTAAAGCTAATAATAAAACTAAAGGGGGGAAACAAAATGTATGATTTGAGTAGGTATAATGAAATGAACAAGCATATAAGTTCTACAGAAACCTTTTTTTGATGTGCTACATGTCATATCAGAACATGGTTTATTGGAGGAGATAAAAAGTAGTTCAATGAGTTATCTTTTAGCAGATATGGCGGAAAGATTAGAGGCGATAAAGAAGTTGCATAAAGAAACATACGAGAGGTTAGGAGAGCTAAAGAGGTCAGCAGGGATAAGCTAAATCATTTCTTCTTAATCTTATCAATCCCGCCTCAATCCTTGCGAAGGTGGGGCTTTTCCTGCCGTACTTATTTAAAGCTATCCCAAGTTTCTGGGCTATTTTTCTGACTATTGGCAAGGGTTCTGGGTCTGCCTTCTCCCAATAAGGTCTTAATTCCCTCAGAAAAATATTCATTGTTACAGGACCGATGCCGTAGAAATCCAGTAATCTGTTTTCCAAGTCATTTTTATCTTTAGATTCGTCATGCAGTTTTTTCAAACTCCCGTCATATTCCTTTATAAAGGTTCCGCAAATTTTCAGGATCTTTGTGGATGTTTTAAAATCGTAGCGGACGTACCCTCCTTCTCTCATAATTGGATCTACCAAGAAATCCCAGCCCGCCTCTAATATCTTTTGTGGCTCCAGGAGATTATATTTTTCGAAGGCCTTGTATGTATTTTTTGCAATTGTTTCAGATATTCTTGCCCCAAAGAGGATACTCGCTAAAAACCATTTAAAAAGTTCATCGTCATTATTTTTCTTTAACTCAATTCTCAGTTCTTCAGAATACAGCAGGCTTCTTTTTAATTCGTCTATGTTGGGTACCAACTAAATTGCCTCCTTAAGACTTATCTCCCTTTATAACCAGGGCAGCCCTCAAAACCTTTACAACCTGCTTTTCTTAACCTGCATTCCACATTTGTGCATATCGTTATGTGCACTTTTTTTGAGAGCGCTTTCTTTTCTTCCCGTTTCTTAACTTCTTTCTCCTTCATTAAAGTTTTTACGCTTCGCATTTTTAAATTATATCTAAAAAATTCAGAACTTATAAGTAATCTTACTTTCCGTAATCAATTGGAGCAAGATTTTGGTATAATGGTGGTGATGACAGGGGCTTAAGTTAATCTAAAGACAGAAAACCTCCGGAAGACAGGCTCATTCAAGGTCAGAGGAAATTTCTTTCAGACCTTACGGAGAAGGGTTTTGGGGTGAGAAAAAGAACAGTGGGCTAAAATGATCTTTTACGGTGTAGTAGTTCATGGTGGGGCAGGGTCGCCTTCTCACTTCTCAGATGGCTGTAGGGCGGCCTGCGAATTGGCGTTTGATCTCCTTGAAGCAGGCAAAGGCTCATTAGATGCAGTAGTTGAAGCAGCCCGTATCCTTGAAGATGACGGCAGTGGCGAATTCGACCGGTGGTTTTTCACCCATGATGCTGGGAAGGGTAGGAGACGGGCCTATGATAGGTTGCGGATTCTATGCAGGTCCTGCATGTGCATTGGCTACTACGGGGATAGGTGAAGAGATTATAAAAAAGGTGTTGGCAAAAACAGTGTATGATATGATATTCCATGGTGAGGATATCAAAAAGGCTTGCAGAAAGGGCATTAACATGTTTCCTCCTGAAATCAAAGTGGGTATCATAACCATATCAACAACAGGCTATGCAGTGATATCAAATACAGAGATGGCAAATTATGTTCTGGTTAAAGAGATCTGAACAGAGGGATTTATGCCAGCGCTTATAAAAATTCTGAATGGTGAGAGAGATTCCCCCAAGCGAAAGAATTTATAAATAGCGTTTTAATTCATCGTTATTGCCCTATTGATGAACAAGTTAAAAAATTTGCTTTATAATAATGGACAAAAATTGATGTCTATTATGGAACTTTACATATTAATTTTATGGCAAAGACAGCAGGAATAATTATCATAGGTGATGAGATTCTTTCCGGAAAGGTTCAAGACCTGAATTCTCAGTTTATGGCAAAAGAATTAAGGTTACGTGGTATCGATGTTCGCCGTATTTCTGTTATACCTGATGATATCGGTGAGATAGCCAGAGAAGTAAAGGAATTCTCTAAAAGGTTTGATTATGTCTTTACATCCGGAGGAATAGGACCAACACATGATGATGTTACCATTGAAGGTATAGCAGAGGCTTTCAATGTAAAAACTGTTCTAAATAACTCCTTAAAGAAACTACTTTACAAAAAATATGGGGTGAATCTAACGCCGGAGCAACTCAAGATGGCAGAAGTTCCTGAAGGTGCGGAACTCCTTAAAGATGAACCTATCAAATTTCCTTTAATACTCTTTAAAAATATATACATTTTACCCGGCATACCCGAATACCTGAAGGAGAAATTTTTTGTCATAGAAAAGTTATTTAACGAACCACCAATACTGCTAAAAAAGGTCTATATTAGAGAATATGAGCCTGAGATAGCACCCTTTTTAAATGAGATAGTCAAAAGCCATAAAGACGTAAAAATAGGCTCCTATCCCGTTTTGGGTAATGAAGATTATTATGTAATGGTGACGTTAGAATCCTTGGATGAAGAAAGTCTTAACTCAGCTCTTGAAGACTTTATAAATAAGATTTCAAGGGAAAAGGTCACTAAAGTAGAAGGTTGAGTTTTTAATGTGATGATTAAGGTTTACCATTTAGATCTTTATAAAAGTCAGGTAAAAAATTCAAAGATTGTATTATTAACCGGTGACCCTTTCAGGGTTTCAAAGATTGCTGAGAGGATTGGAAAACAATTCGGCGGGGATATTGAAGAACTTGCATGGAAACGCGAGTACAAAACCATAATATGCTACATCAACAAAAAGCCCATTCTTATAACCTCAACTGGAATTGGAGGCCCTTCAACATCCATCGCAATAGAGGAGCTTGCGATGCTCGGCATTAAGACATTTATCAGAGCAGGAACTACAGGGGCGATACAGAAAAGAATAAGGCCTGGAGATGTAATAATTACGACCGGCTCTGTCAGGCTTGATGGCGCATCAACCCATTACGCCCCGATTGAATATCCTGCAGTGGCTGACTATAAGGTCGTTGATTCGCTTATAAAGGCTGCCAACAAGAGTGGAGTGAGACACCATGTGGGTATTACTGTATCCTCAGATACATTTTATCCGGGACAGGAGCGATATGACTCATTCACGAGGTATGTTCCTAAAAGATTCCAGGGTTCAATGAAGGAATGGCAAAGGCTTAATGTATTAAACTATGAAATGGAATCATCCACCGTGCTTACCCTTTGTAGTGCTATGGGGCTCAGAGGAGGATGTGTTTCTGGAGTGGTTGTCAACCGAACTACCAAAGAGGAGATTACAGAAGGGGCTCTTAAGGCTGGTGAAGATAATGCGATAAAAGTCGCAGCAGCTTCACTGGAGTATCTTTTATGAAAATAATCGTTTGCATTAAGCAGGTTCCAGATACTGCTGAAGTAAAAATCAATCCAGAGACGGGGACCCTTATAAGAGAGGGTATTCCAAGCATCATCAATCCCTATGATATGCATGCAATAGAGGCAGGACTGCAGATAAGAGAAAAGGCTGGTGGCAAGGTTACGATTATAACAATGGGACCTCCACAGGCAGAGGTTGCCTTACGTGAAGCTTTATCCATGGGTGCTGATGATGCTGTGCTCCTGACGGACAGGGCCTTTGCAGGCTCTGATACATGGGCAACATCATATACACTATCAAAGGCTGTAGAAAAACTCAGAGCTGATATAATTATCTGTGGGAAACAGACAATAGATGGAGATACTGCACAGGTAGGACCTGAGATAGCAGAGTTTCTTAATATTCCTCATATCTCATATGTAAGAAGGATAGAAGGTATTACCCAGAATTATATAAGGGTACAGAGGCTGATGGATGAAGGTTATGACATTGTAGAATCGTCACTTCCCGTTCTTCTAACTGTTGTAAAGGAGTTGAATGAACCAAGGCTACCATCACTAAGGGGTAAAATAGCTGTTAAGAAGGCCGAGATTAAAAAATGGGGCCCCTCTAAGATCCTGGCAGATGAGAAGAATCTCGGCCTTAAAGGGTCACCAACACAGGTCAAAAATATATTTGCACCTGAGGTAAGATGTGACAAAAAAATTTTAAAAGGCGCACCTGAAGAAATGGTTGATGCATTGATTCAGGAACTGAGGAGGCTTAAGTGCCTATAATTGTCAACATAGATAAATGCACAGGTTGCAAGGAGTGTCTTGCTTCATGTCCATTTGATGCAATCGTGATAAAAGAGGAGAAGGCATTTATTAATGAGTACTGCCAGATATGTATGGCCTGCATAAATTCCTGCCCCGAAGGCGCGATAGAAGAAGTTGGAGAAGAGGTCTCCAAAAAGTCGCAAGACTTTTTGGAGCACAAAGGGGTATGGGTCTTTGCAGAGCAGAGAAGTGGAAAGGCTGCATCTGTATCCTATGAACTTCTCGGCACGGGCAGAAGGCTCGCTGATGAGCTGAATGTGGAGCTTTCAGTGGTTCTTCTCGGTGCATCTGAGGAAGAGGCACAGGAGCTCATTAGATGGGGTGCTGATAAGGTCTATTTCTGCGATGATCCGATCTTTGAGAGATTTAATGACGAACCCCATTCGCAACTCCTATCTTCCCTTATAAATACCTACAGGCCGGAGATCGTCCTTGCAGGTGCAACACCAATAGGCCGTTCATTCATACCGAGAGTTGCTGTAAGGCTGGGAACAGGCTTAACAGCAGACTGCACATCTCTTTTAATAGACAGAGAGACGCGAAACCTCTTGCAGGTACGTCCTGCCTTCGGCGGAAATATAATAGCTACGATTCTCTGCCCTAACCACAGACCCCAGATGGCAACTGTTAGGCCAAGGGTTATGAAAAGGGGAGAATATATAGAAGGCAAAAAAGGAGAGATTATATATATCAAGGCAGATAATTTATCCTCACGGACAAAGGTCATCGATACGATAAAGGAAATCTCTGAAATCGCAGTCAATCTCCAGGAAGCAGACATAATCGTATCCGGGGGCAGGGGGCTGGGGAGTGCAAGAGGTTTTAAGCTTCTTGAAGAGTTGGCAAAATTGCTCGGTGGCGCTATTGGTGCTTCGAGATGTGCTGTGGATGAAGGATGGATTTCCTATAGCCACCAGATTGGCCAGACGGGCAAGACTGTATGTCCTAAACTTTATATCGCATGCGGGATATCGGGTGCTGTTCAACATCTCGTCGGCATGCAGACATCGGACATAATTGTTGCTATAAACAAGAATCCAGAGGCACCCATATTTAATGTGGCTACATACGGGATCGTTGGAGACCTTTATGAAATAGTACCTTTGCTGATCAAGAAGGTTAAAGAGACGCAGGGACACAGAGAAGCGGAGAAACGGTGAAACTTGCCTTTGTCTTCCCAGGCCAGGGTTCTCAGTATGTTGGAATGGGTAATGACCTCTACAACAACCTTGATGGGGTAAAAGAACTTTATAAGGAAGCCTCTGAAACCCTTGGTTATGACGTTGCTGACCTGAGCTTTAATGGGCCACAGGAAGAATTGAATAAAACATTAAAAACTCAGCCATGCCTTCTTACTGCAAGTATTGCAGCTTTCAGGGTTTTAGTCTCAGAGGAAATTAAACCATCCGTTGTTGCAGGTCATAGCCTTGGAGAATATTCTGCCCTTGTGGCAGCAGAGGTTTTGTCTTTTAGAGATGCCGTAAAAATTACTGAGAAAAGAGGGCAATTCATGCAGGAAGCGGCTCCAGGGGGGAAAGGACTCATGGCTGCAATCCTTGGTTTGGAAAGAAATAAGGTTGACGAGATATGCCTGTCTTTACAATCAGGTCATGCATCACCTGCCAACTACAATTGTCCAGGTCAAATTGTGATTTCAGGCGAAAAAGGTGCTGTTAAAGAGGCAATGAAACTTGCTAAAGAGGCAGGAGCAAAAAGGGTAGTGCCCCTTGCAGTCAGTGTTCCATCTCACTGCGCACTAATGGCTGATGCCTCCAACAGGCTTGCCAAATTGCTCGATGAAATAGATTTTAAGAACCCTCTGATACCTATTGTCAATAATGCAGATGCTATGTTCCTGAATGATACAGACAGCATCAAGAAATCTCTTATCCGTCAGCTCAACAATCCGCTTTTATGGGAGGATTCCATAAAGGTTATCGTGGATTCCGGAATAGACACATTTATAGAGGTTGGCCCCGGGAAGGTACTCTCGGGGCTTATCAGAAGGATAGAGCCTTCGGCAAAGGTCTTTAATGTTGAGGATATTAAGAGTCTCAATAAAACACTAACAGAACTAAAGTAGGTACCGGAGGCAGGTTTATTGGCTTATATGAAAGACCATATTGATAAGTTCCTTAGATATCTTGAGATCGAAAAGGCTGCATCGTCTCATACCCTAAGGGCTTACAGGAAGGATCTTGAAAAGTTTTTTGAATACATAAAAACAAAGCCGGAAAGTATAGATATGATCGATGTGCGCGGTTTCATTGCAGGACAGATTAGGCAAGGGTTGAATAAGACTACTGTAAGCAGAAGACTTGGCAGTTTAAGATCTTTTTTCAAATTCCTTCACAGAGAGGGCTACATAAAAACAAACCCTGCGAAGCTTGTATCGAACCTTAAGGTTCCAAGGCTCCTTCCCAGATTTCTTTCTGTTGATGATGTCTTTTCTCTTGTTGAAAGACCTGAGGAGACAGGGTTTATACCTGCAAGAGACAGGGCCATCCTTGAACTTCTATATTCAAGTGGTCTGAGGGTAAGCGAACTTTCAGGGCTCAACGTAGATGACATTAACACAAGGGAGGGGTTGTTAAAGGTAAAGGGGAAGGGTAGAAAAGAGAGGATAGTGCCGGTTGGTTCAAAGGCGATTGATGCCATTAAATCATATATGGTGGAGAGGATACCACTCAAAAGTAAGAATAGGGCTTTGTTTCTTAATAGAACAGGGACAAGGTTGACAGAAAGGGGAGCAAGACGTATAGTGGTTAAATATGCAAGGATGATAGGTATCAACGGACAGATAGGACCTCACACACTGAGACATACATTTGCAACCCATCTACTTCAGAGCGGTGCAGACCTCAGGGTAATACAAGAGCTTCTGGGCCATTCATCCCTTTCCACGACCCAGAAATACACTCATCTGGATATTACACATTTAATAGACATCTATGACAGGGCACATCCTTTTGCAAAAGATCAACATGATGATGTATCATAAATTTAATAGATAAATATATTGGAGAGGGTATGTTTAAAGGTACCACAATATTATGCGTCAGGCGTAATGGAAAGGTTGCGATAGCTGGAGACGGACAGGTTACAATGGGTAATACTATCCTCAAACACAATGCAAAAAAGTTAAGAAAGATGTTTGGCGAGAAAGTCCTTACTGGTTTTTCTGGGGCAACAGCGGATGCACTTACATTATTTGAAAAATTCGAAGGTAAGCTCGAATCTTATAGAGGGAATATAACGAGGGCCGCCGTTGAGCTTGCAAAAGACTGGAGGACTGATAAGGTTTTAAGGAAGCTCGAGGCCCTTCTGATAGTAGCTGATTTAGAACATACCCTTATAATCTCAGGCACAGGCGATGTTATTGAGCCTGAGGATGGAGTCGCAGCCATCGGTTCTGGGGGCCCTTATGCCCAGGCATCGGCAAGGGCACTTTATGAAAATACATCCCTTTCGGCAAGGGAGATTGTGGAAAGGTCTATGAGGATTACCTCGGATATTTGCATCTATACAAATAAAAATATAACCGTAGAGGAACTGCCATAAAATGATGGATAAACTTACTCCAAGAAAGATAGTAGAAGAGCTCGACAAATACATCATAGGGCAGCATGATGCAAAGAAGGCAGTTGCTATCGCTCTGAGGAATAGGTGGAGAAGGCAAAGGCTTTCCCCTGAACTAAAAGATGAGGTCTTACCAAAGAACATAATTATGATAGGACCTACAGGTGTGGGTAAGACTGAGATAGCGAGAAGACTCTCCAGGCTTGCAAATGCACCATTTGTGAAGGTCGAGGCATCAAAGTTTACAGAGGTGGGCTATGTAGGTCGTGATGTGGAGTCAATGATAAGAGACCTGACGGAGATATCAATTAGCATGGTTAAATCAGAACACGTAGAAAAGGTTCAGGAAAGGGCAAAGGTTCTTGCGGAGGAACGTATTCTTGATTTGCTCCTACCACTGCAAAGAACAACGAAGGGAATAGGGCTTGAAGAGGAAGAAAGAGAACGGTATAAGGAGACAAGGGAGAGGCTCAGGACACAGATGAGGGAGGGAAAACTCGACAACAGATATGTGGATATAGAGGTGAAAGAAAAGATAATACCTTTCGGTGTCGTTTCGAATGTGGGGCTTGAAGAGCTTGAGATAAATCTTAAGGAGATGCTCGGCAGCTTCTTGCCCGAAAAATCAAAGAGGAGGAAGGTTAAAGTTCCTGAGGCTTTGGGTATCCTGCTGCAGGAAGAGGCAAATAAACTCATTGATATGGATAAAGTGACAAAGGAGGCTATCGAAAGAACTGAACAATCAGGTATTGTATTTGTCGACGAAATAGATAAGATAGCCAGCAGGGGATATACCCATGGACCTGATGTTTCGCGTGAGGGAGTCCAGCGAGATCTTCTACCAATAGTTGAAGGCGGTACGGTATCAACAAAGTATGGGCCTGTAAGAACAGACCATATCCTTTTTATAGCAGCAGGTGCCTTTCATATGACTAAGCCTTCTGACCTGATTCCAGAGCTTCAGGGCAGGTTCCCTATAAGGGTTGAACTCGACCCACTTGGCAAGGATGATTTTGTAAGGATACTGACAGAACCTTATAACGCCTTGATTAAACAATATACTGCCCTGCTTTCTACAGAAAACGTGGAAATAGATTTTTCAGAGGATGCCATTGATGAGATTGCTGATATAGCAGCACATGTGAATGAAAAGACAGAAAATATTGGTGCGAGAAGGCTACACACTGTACTCGAAAAGCTCCTTGAGGACATTTCCTTTGAAGCCCCCGAAAGAAAGAACGGAAAACTCGTAATAGATAGAAAATATGTCAGAGATAAGCTGGGTGACATAGCGAAAGACGAAGACCTGAGTAGATACATTCTTTAGTTCATACTCTTCTCACCTCCTTCGAGCTTCTTTATCATCTCAGAAAGGGTCTCCACCTTTTTATTTAATTCTTCGATATCCTTTTTTGTTGGAAGATTCATCTTCTCGAGGGTCTTGTTTATCATATTAGAAACATTCTTGGTGAACTGCTCGGTACCTTTACCTGCCTTCTCTGTCCACGCCTTTACGATCTTTGCCCCCTCGGATTCGCTGAGCTCTCCTTTTTTCACAAGCTCATCAATAAACTCCTTTACCTTCTCCTGAGCCCCAAAACCTGCTAAAAGTGCCTTCCTGACAATATCAAATAAACTCATAATCACCCCCCAAAATTAGTGAATAGTTAATAGTTATAAGTTAATAGCGAAAAACTTTAAAAACTTTTAACTTCTAATTTTTAACTTTTAACTTATAACTTTAAACTTATTTTTTAACTATATCGTATACCGACTCAAGTGCTTTGTCCAGTTTTTCTATCTCTTTCGTGCCACCCTGTGCCATTTCAGGCCTGCCACCACCGCTTCCACCTGCAATTTTAGATATCCTTTTTATTATCTCTCCTGCATTATATCTATCCTTCAGATCCGTTGTTACCATGCAGACAATGGCAGCTTGACGATCTGTTACTGATGCAGCAACAATAATACAGGACTGAAGACGCTCTCTTATATTATCAGCTAAAAGACGGAGCTCCTTTGGATTAAGACCATCCTGCCTTATTTTCACAATCTTTACTCCGTCGAGGTCGTGTGCCTCTTTCAGTGCCTCTGATATTACATCTCTGGAGGTGGTTTTCAGTTTCTGAATTTCCTTTTCGAGTGATTTCATATCATTGAGAAGCCTTTCCACTCTCTCCAGTGGTTTCTCCGTCTTTAATAATGCCCTAAGTGCATCAAGTTCAGATTTCTTCTGCTTTAGATAAATAAAGGCTGTGTTTCCTGTTAGTGCCTCAATCCTTCTAATACCTGAGGCAATGCTACCCTCTGAAAGAATCACAAATAATCCTATTTCACCTGTTGCCTTGCAGTGAGTTCCACCACAGAGTTCGGAGGTAAAACCAGGCACATTTACGACACGCACTGTTTTACCGTATCTTTCTCCGAATAGTGCTGTAGCCCCTGATTCAATGGCTGTTTTTATATCCATAACTGATGTCACAACAGGAAGGTTCTCTAATATCTTCTCGTTTAACAAGGTTTCAATGGTTTGTATCTCAATTTCATCAGGGGCAGAAAAATGGGTAAAGTCAAAACGTAATTTTTCGGGCGAGACAAGAGACCCTGCCTGTTTCAGATGATCTCCAAGGACAGACCTCAGGACTGCATGCAACAGATGGGTAGCTGTATGATTTCTCATGGTTGCTTTTCTCTTTTCAGCATCAACCCTGCACTTTACTCTATCCCATACCTGGAGTTTACCTTTTTTAAGCCCAATAATATGTGAATGAAAACCATCAAGGGGCCTTTTTGTGTCGAGGACAGTAGCTCTGAAATCCTCCCCAATCATATCGCCTGTATCACCAACCTGGCCACCTGATTCACCATAAAAGGGGGTTTTATCAAGGAAGACCTCAACTACTGCACCCTCGGATGCCTCCTTTAGCAACTTTCCATTCTTTAAAATAGCTTTTATGACAGATTCGGATTCGAGATTTTCGTAGCCGACAAATTCCGTCTCCCCTATCTCTGAGATTAATTCTCTGTAAACGGAAGCCACAGCCTCTTCTTCTCCAATCCATGATGCCCTTGCCCTTTCCCTCTGTATTTCCATCTCCCTTTGAAAGGCCTTTTCGTCAATTCTCAGTCCAACATCCATTGCAATATCTCGTGCAAGGTCAAGAGGAAAACCATAGGTATCATAGAGTCTGAAAATCTCTTCTCCTGGTATAACATCGGTACCATCCCTTTTCACCCTTGATATAATCTCATCAAATATAGTCATTCCCATCTCAATAGTTCTCGCGAACCGTTCCTCTTCTGTCTTGAGGAGTTTTTCTGTCCTTTCGCGTTCATCCACAATCTCAGGGTAGATATCTCCCAGTACATCAATAACAGAATCAATCAATTTATAAAGGAATGGTTCATGCACAGTAAGGAGCCTTGAATGTCTTGATGCCCTGCGGATTATTCTTCTCAATACATAACCTCTCCCCTCATTTGAAGGCATAAGTCCCTCAGAGAGGAGAAAGACTATAGCCCGTATATGGTCTGCGATAACCCTTATCGAGACATCGGTCTCTTTGTCTTTACCACAGGCTGTTTTAGTATAAAACTCTATCTGAGATATAACAGACCTGAATATATCTGAATCAAAATTATTTATCTTACCCTGGAGCACTGCAGAAATCCTCTCAAGCCCCATCCCTGTATCAATACTCGGCTTTGGCAGTGGAGTCAGCTCACCTGATGCATCTCTGTTGTACTGCATAAACACGAGGTTCCATAGTTCGAGAAATCTGCCGCATTCACATCCAACAGCACAATCAGGCATGCCGCATCCTATACTGCTACCTTGGTCTATTATTATTTCAGAACATGGGCCACATGGGCCTATATCCCCCATCTGCCAGAAGTTATCCTTTGGACCAAACCTTGCTATTCTTTCTTCAGGAAGTCCTACCAGCTCAGACCAGAGTTCTGCAGCCTCATCATCTTTCTCATATACAGATACGTAAAGCCTTTCCTTCGGCAATTTAAACCATTCAGTCAAAAGTTCCCAGGCAAAAAGGATCGCATCTTTCTTAAAATAATCACCAAAGGAAAAATTGCCGAGCATCTCGAAAAATGTATGATGCCTCGCAGTATGTCCCACGTTCTCAAGGTCACTATGCTTTCCACCAGCCCTCAAGCACTTCTGACATGAGGCAGCGCGATTATAAGGACTCTTTTCTACCCCGAGAAAAAATGTTTTGAACTGGACCATTCCAGCATTTACGAAGAGCAGGGTAGGGTCATGTCGTGGGATAAGAGGAGAGCCTGGGACTATCGTATGACCTTTGGATTTAAAATACTCAAGAAAAGCGGCTCTTATTTCTCTGCTCTTCATAAACCTATTTTCTTATTCCAGGGTCATTGGATATTATCTCTGTAATCTTTCCATCTGTAAAGATAAGCCTGGTCTTGAAAACCTTAAATCTTTCATAGACCCACTCCTCGCGACTTTTGCCATCCTCAGAAGGTGCCAGTGTCCTTACCGAATTAGGGGCGTCCCATGAGTACCTGACCTGAGACTGGGTCATACCAGGGGTGACCTCACCCTTTTTTATATGCTCCTGGATATTAGGTGGAAAGCCCTTTATCTCCTCTTCCGAGTATCGTATTGATTTCGTACAGCCCACCCCTAAAAGGAGTAATAAGGCTAAGGCTAAAAGAATAGCATTTTTCATCTTAAATCCTCCTTAAATTTTTTGCCCTTTAATACAGCCTCTATCGTCTCAAAGGAGTAACCCTTCCTGAGAAGAAGATTATATAGTCTTCTCTTTATCTTTTCTGCTGGACAGTTCTTCATAATCCTCAGTTTTTTGTCTACAAGCCTCTTAGCATTCTCAATATCTTCTTTTTCATCAGAGATGAACATCGAATCAACAATCTCCCTCGGTATGCCCCTGGTAAGCATGAATCTCCTTGCACCATATTGACTGAAAAGTTTTGTTGTCATTGCCTCTCTTTTCAATGCCTCAGCTAATGCCCTGTCGTCAATAAGCCCTACATCCCTGAGATAGTTTATTGTAGAGGAGACCACAGTTTCAGAAAACCCCTTTTTTGTAAGCCTTTCTTCCAGTTCCTTTCTGCTTCTTCCTCTGTAGCCCAGGAGCTTCAAGGCATATTGCCTTGCCTTATCGTGCAAACCTATCAATCTTCATCTTGTCCTTCTCAGAAAGTTCTTCGAATGTAAGGTCGCTTGTGGACTGGATGCCTTTTACCTTGAGGGCAAAATCGTCAGGATTTGTGGCCCATCTAAGTGCCTCTTCATAGGTTATGAGCCCTGACTTAAAAAGGCCAAGGAGAGACTGGTCAAAGGTCTGCATGCCATAATGTATCGCCCCTTGTGCAATTACATCATGGATTAATTTTGTTTTATCTGGATCGAGGATGCAATCTTTTACAGTCGTCGTAGCTACAAGAACCTCAACCGCAGGAACCCTGCCTTTGCCGTCTGACTTCGGCATGAGCCTCATAGATATAATACCTTTTAGCACCGATGCAAGTTGTATCCTCACCTGTTTATGCTGATAAGGGGGAAATACAGAGATAATTCTATTGATTGTCTCGGTAGCATCTATTGTATGCAGGGTGCTCAAAACAAGATGACCTGTCTCAGCAGCTACCAATGCTGTCTGGATGGTCTCGAAATCACGCATCTCCCCAACGAGTATTACATCAGGGTCCTGTCTAAGGGCCTGTCTCAATGCCTTGCTGAAGGATTCAGTATCACTTCCTATTTCCCTCTGGTTGACTACACTTCTTTTATCACTGTGTATATATTCTATCGGGTCTTCAATGGTTACGATGTGTTTTGTTTTATTTGTATTTATAAGGTCTATCATTACAGCAAGGGTTGTGGTTTTTCCACTACCGGTTGTCCCTGTAACAAGGATCAAGCCCCTTTCTTCCATCGAAATCCTCTTAATAATATCAGGGAGGTGCAATTCCTCGAATGTGGGGATCCTCACCGGGATGAGCCTGAAAACAATCCCTATCGTCCCCCTCTGCATGAAGACATTACATCTGAACCTTCCTAGCCCGGAGACACTATAGGCAAAGTCGATGTCATTCCTCTTTTTGAATATCTCTCCCTGTTCAGGTGTCATAACAGAGAAGGCTATCCTCAATGCATCTTCAGGGCTTACCCTTTCCTCTGACGTAAGGGGGGTGATTTCTCCATAGATTCTAAGTATCGGCGGAGAACCAACCTTTATATGAAGGTCTGAGGCATCTAATGAGTGCGCCTTCTTCAAAAGCTCATTGATATCCATGATTATCTCCTCAGGTTACAGGACTCGATAATCTTTTTCTCAATCTCTCTTGAAACCTCTATACTATTTTTCAAGAACTCTTTTGCATTTTCGCGGCCCTGACCGATCCTGTTGCCGCCATAACTATACCATGCCCCTGATTTTTCGATAATGCCTCTTTCAGCACCGAGGTCAACAATCTCTCCAACCCTCGAAATCCCTTCATTGAAATATACATCAAACTCAGCCTGCTTGAAAGGAGGGGCCATCTTATTCTTTACCACCTTTACCCTTACCCTTCCGCCTACGGTCTCCTGATTCTTTTTAATGTTATCTATCCTCCTTATGTCGAGCCTCATGGAGGAATAAAACTTCAATGCAGTTCCACCTGTGGTAGTCTCTGGACTGCCGAACATCACACCTATCTTCATCCTTATCTGGTTGATAAATATTACTGTGGTCAGGGATTTTGATATTGCAGCGGCGAGCTTTCTCAATGCCTGGCTCATCAGCCTTGCCTGAAGCCCTGGAAGGGAATCACCCATCTCTCCCTCTATCTCTGCCCTGGGCACAAGAGCAGCAACCGAATCTACAGCGATGATATCAACGGCCCCGCTCCTTACGAGGGCCTCTGCAATCTCGAGGGCCTGCTCTCCCGTATCAGGCTGTGAGATAAGGAGGTCTTCTATTTTAACACCGAGTTTTTGTGCATAATTAATATCGAGTGCATGTTCCGCATCTATAAAGGCCGCAGAGCCACCGCCTATCTGTGCCTGTGCAATAGCACTTAGAGCCAGCGTGGTTTTCCCCGAGGCTTCAGGACCGAATATCTCTATAACCCTGCCTCTCGGTAAACCACCAATCCCTGTTGCGATATCGAGGGCTAAAGAGCCGGTAGGTATTACCTGAATACCCTCAGTGACTCCCCCTGCACCAAGCCGCATGATGGCACCTTTTCCAAAACTCTTTTCAATCTGTGTAATAGCCATTTCGAGTGCCTTAGCTTTGTCTTTATTAGTCATTTTTCCTCCAAATTGTATTATACAATTACAATATTATATATTATGTTCATTCATATGTCATTCACATTAATTATTTGTATCACCTCAAAGTAAAAACAATTGTTGCTGAATTTTTTCTCAAATGATGTGTCGTGAAAAGCATTAGAAATCAAGGGGGCTTTTCGCCTCTTTTACCGTCCTGCTCGGAATGCAATGGGTATAAACCATCGTAGTTCTTACATCGCTGTGACCGAGAAGCGTCTGGATCGTCCGGATGTCATAATTGGCCTGTAATAGATGGGTGGCGAAACTATGGCGGAAAGTATGTGACGATACGCGTTTGGTGAGCTTTGCCCTGCGGACAGCCTCGTAAAGCGCTTCCTGAACATGAGTCTCGTGCAGATGATATCGCCGCAGCTCCTTTTTATACGGGACAGGCGTAAGCGACTTTTGCGGGAAGAACCACATAAAATCCTTTGCAGCAGAGGGATATTTCTTTTCAAGCCGGTCATCAAGAAACACATCCGTGTATCCCGCTGCGAGGTCATCGTCATGTATCTTCTTAACAACCTCAATCTGGGCGTTCAGTTCCTGCACGACTGCCTGCGGAATGGGAACCGTACGGTCCCTTTTCCCTTTTCCGTGGATCGTAAGAATACCGGTGGAAAAAAACAAGGGTCAAACCTTCAAAATTCGATTGACAAGATAATAAGAATGAGTATAATAAT
>JASEEX010000031.1 GCA_030019415.1 Thermodesulfovibrionales bacterium | reverse complement strand
TTTTTAAATGAGGCAACGATTCAGTTTTATATAGATTTTTGATGAGGCAATTCGACTTGTGACTCTCGATACATTTAAGGTGTTATAATAAGAAAAAATAGTGAGATGTCTATTAAAGTCTTTTACATTCCCTTCCGGTACAGAGGCTCCACAGAAACCCTGCTTAAGGTATCAGTTGACAAAATAAAAGGACCTGATTATTCAAGAATCCTCTATATTGCTCCTACACCAAGAAAGGTGAGGGATGCTCAGCGGATATTTCATGGACTTATCGGGGGCTGTTACATCCCTCCTGAAATGATGACGATCAAACAACTCTCAAAAAGGCTCTACTCTCTTTATGGAGACAGAAACGTCATATCTCAGCACCTCATGCCTGTCGTAATCTCACAAATTTCTGGTAAAGGGATGGGTTTTGCATCCCTCATTACAGATTTTATCAATGAGATTAAGCAGTATCATCCAGGTAAAGGGATTGAAACTATCAGAAAAGAGCTAAAGGCTATTTTTTATGAACTCGGTATCCCTGAGGAGGTCTCAAGCAGGGCGATGGAAGCTATAGAGATCTTTAAGGTATATCAAGAAATTCTGGAAAGACAGTCTGTTTTGGACGAAGATGACGTAATGGCAGCATGCCCTCGCCTGATTAAAGGGCATAACTGGAGCCCCGAGACCCTCATACTCGATGGATTCTATGAACTTACCAGGTCAGAGGAGGCAATACTGAAGGCACTGATCGAAAATACAAAGGACATCCTTATCTCAATACCCCATGATATTAATTTTTCAGAAATAACAAATGGTTACGGCAACTTTATAAAAAATAACTTTAAATCTGGAGAGGTCTATTTATCTACTGAAGAAAAGGCAATAGAGCCTTTTTATTATCCATATCCTGGAATGGAGGAAGAGGCTGAAGGAATTGCAAGATGTATAAAGAACTACTTTATATCAGGAAAGATAAGGGATTTAGAAAAGGTAATAGTCACGTTCCCAAAATTATACGAATATTCAGACATAGTAGAACGCATCTTCAGAAGATATGGTATACCACACACCATCTCGATTTCGAAGCCTGCGGGGAAGTCACGGCCCTTTCTTGACTTTATAGTCCTCCTTGAATCTGTTGCAGATGATTATCCGAGACTTCCATTCTCTCGGTTCCTTTCATCGCCTTATTTTAAAAATATACCTTCAGGATTCAGAGAATGGATCCCTATGCTCTGCCTCAGATCAGGGATCATAAAGGGGAAAGACGCATGGCTCAACCTGTCAAAGACAGTCAGCAGTCTTCCATCTAAAATCGAGAAAGGACTTAGGTGGGTCTTCAAGAAACTTGCGCCACTGGAATCTATAAGAAATAAAGGAAGTTACAGCCAATATAGTGAAGTTATCGGTGATCTCTTGAATGACCTTGATTTTTCAGGTGTCAGTAGCCAGGAGGCAGATCTAAAGGAAAAGGCAATTAGTGTATTGAAGGAGCTCTCCTTTATTGAAAATCTCACTCCTTATAACTCACGCCTTAAGTTTCAAGACTTACGCCAATTTATAGATGCCCTCAGGCATATTCTGAATGCCACAGATATGGAGATAGAAGGCACGGGTGTGCAGGTTATGGGCTTTTTTGAGCTGAGGGGAATCGAGCCAGAATATCTTTACTTAGGAGGACTCAAGGAGGGAGACCTACCATCAAAGCCTGATATTGACTACATACTGCCTGACAGTGTAAGGACAAAGTTCGGCCTCATAAACCTGAAAAAATATTTACTCCTGCAGAGATTTATATTCTCAAGGACGATAGAATCAACAAAAAACCCCCACCTCTCCTATCCCGTAATGGAGGGGGATAGATTTTTCCTTCCCTCCCCATTACTCCCCTGGAATAGAGAGAAAAAAGAGCTGGTTTCGGGAATCTTCTCAAAAGAGGAAGAATTATTGGGAAAGGGCAGAAGGCCTTTCGCATCATATATTACGGAGATAGAGGAGGTCGGGGAAAAGTTAATCAGAAATAAGTTTGGAGAAAACTCTTACATCAGGGTCACTGACATAGACTCTTACAGGACCTGCCCGAGGAAGTTCTTTATAGAAAAAGTCCTCCAGCTTGAACCCCCGGAGACAAAGGAGTATAAGGTCGAGGCTATGCTCCTCGGAACCATAGTCCATGAAACAATGCAGCTTCTTTTATCAAAGCCCTTCGCTGACGTCGAAGACCTCAGGGTTAAGGCGGAAGAGATAATGGAAAGCCTCCTCTCTGATAAACCTCTCGAAAATTACTGGAAGAAGCTTATTAAAGACACATTCCTTTCTATCCTGCCAGAAATATATGAGCTCGAAAGCAGCCTCATTGATGAGGGTTATTCATTTATGAAGGCTGAGTTTACCGTTGAGGGCGAAATCATAAAAGGGATAAGACTTAAAGGAAAGATAGATAGGGTTGATAAAAAAGTTAAAAGTTCAAAGTTAAAAGTTCAAAGTTCAAAAGATGATAAACTCGTCACTCGTCACTCCCCGGCCTCACTCCCCGGCCTCACTCCCCGGCCTCACTCCCCGGCCTCGCTCCCCGGCCTCGCTCCGCGAAGCGGGGCAGGCCGCGAAGCGGGGCAGGCGTCACTCGCCACTGATACTGTTGAGCTTATTGATTACAAGACTGGGATAACCCAGATCAGGGGATCACAAGTAATAACAAAAGGCGCTACTTTACAGTTATTCATCTACGCAGCATTGATGAAGTTGCTGGGATTTAAGGTAGAGCGTGTGGGTATCTATTCACTCAAAGACATAAACTTATCATGGATCCCGGGAAAGAATGACAGGAGGGATGGACGGACAATAGAAGATTATATAGAGGCGAGTCTCAGATTTCTCGAGGAAATGATATTAAAGATAAAGATGGGAAATTTTTCTGCGTCTCCATTAAGTGAGCAGACATGCAGGAACTGTTCAGAAAGGCCATACTGTCCGTATATACAAAAGACAGTTAAGAGTGAGAAGTTAAGAGTTTATGGAAAATTATCTTGACATAACCAGAAGCGTTATCATTTCATCCCCTGCTGGTTCAGGGAAGACAGAGAAGCTTGCAAGGCGATATGTCAGCTTATTGCTTGGCGGCTCTGAAATAGAAAAGATACTGGCAGTCACATTCACAGAGAAGGCTGCAGCAGAGATGAAGGATAGGATACTTACTATCCTTGAAAAAGAGGATCCCGATTTATTCCTGAAGGTTCGAGAGAAGATGCCCCTTATGCGCATATCCACAATCCATGCCTTTTGCCTTAAGTTACTTAAACGTTTTTCAATAGAGCTCGGCCTCGATCCATCACTTGATGTAATGGATGAATTCAGTGCTTCCCTCCTCTGGTCGGAGTCTGTTTATGAATGCCTGATAGAGGAGAAAAACAGCCCTGACCTCTTTTTTGAGATGATGAAAAACAGGGGTATAAAGGGATGGGATGGTCTTTTTAGGCTCCTCAATGAACTGCACAGCAGGAGACCTCATTCAGAGCTCTTTTTAAGAGAAAATCACCCTGTCGAGGAAGAGGGAGAAAAGAGGATCCTTGAGTTATATTCACGATGTCTTAAACGATATACCGATAAAAAACTCGAGAGACATCTCATTGATTTTGATGACCTTGAGTTACTCACATACGGAGCCCTTATCAAAAACCCGGAATGGCAGAATATCCTTTATTCCTTTGATGAGCATACAGACCACATACTTGTGGATGAGTTCCAGGATACAAGCTCTCTTCAATGGAAGATTATAGACAAATTCACAGAGGAATGGCGGTCAGGCATCGGTGCAAAAAAGGACTCGGGGAAAATACCAACCATCTTCCTCGTTGGAGATGAAAAACAGTCCATATATCTCTTCAGAGGTGCAAACGTGAGCGTATTTCAGGAGGCAAAGGAGAGATTTTCTGAATGGCTTGGAAGGGAATACTACTTTGAAGAAATAAGGGAAAACTATCGGAGCCTTCCTGAAATAACAAAATTTGTTAACAGCCTTTTCGAAGGACTGATGCACCCTGATCCTGAACTTGATTCAGGATATGAAAGCTGGCGTACCAGGTACGCACCCTTTGAGGCAACAAGACAGGGTGATGGCCGTGTTGAGCTCATTCTCATGGAAGGTGGCGAAGGCACAAAGAAGAGTCGTGAGCAGGAGGCATCAGTTTTATCAAAGAGGATACAGTCCCTTGTTAATCACTATGAGATATTTGATGGGGACATGAAAAGGCCATGCATTTATGGTGATATGGCAATACTTCTCAGAAGGAGAACCCATCTATCTATATTTGAGGATGCATTGAGGAGACATGGGATACCCTTCATTGTTGTAAAAGGTATCGGTTTTTATGATGAACCAGAAGTTGCACTACTAAGAGAACTGCTTTCTCTTATTATCGATCCGATGGATGACTACAGCCTATTCTGTATCTTGAGGTCTCCTCTTTTTGGCATCGACTACAGGACGTTGTTCAGACTGATTGATAAAACTGGTGACCGGTCCTTGTTAGAGGAGATTCGATCAACAAAAAATAAAAAGGTCGGGGAGGCATCCAATCTTATCTTGGGATGGATTGAAAGATCCAGATATACCCCCCTTGCTATGGTTCTTGAGGATGTACTCTCAGAAACAGGAGGCTGGCAATATTACTGGGAAAAACAGAGGCACGCAAATGCAAAAAAATTCATAAGGCTTATCGAACAATACGAGTCTCAAGGGTTCTCCACCCTTGATATCAGGGAAAAACTCATCAAGGCAAGGCAGGGTGATGAGGCAAAGGCAAATATCAACACTGAAGGTATGAATGCAGTAAAGATAATGACTATCCATGCTGCTAAGGGGCTCCAATTTCCAATGGTATTTCTTCCATCCCTTGATGAGGATAATAGTCCCAGGACCAAATCCATTGTCATTGACGAAGAAGGTGGAAGGATTTCTATAGCATACGAGGAGGACCCTGCCAAAAGAAAGAAGATGGAGTCTTTCTTGAAGAGAAAAGAAAAGGAACTCGAAGAAGAAAAGAGACTTTTCTATGTCGCTGTCACAAGGGCACAGGATTTCCTCTGCATGCTCGGGGCATGGAAAAAGGAGAAAAAGGTCTCAGGACGACTTGCATATATTATTGATATTCTTGAACACCTCTCATCTCTAAAAATCATGAATGAATCCCAGATAGATGAGATATACCTTACTCGTCACTCATCACTTAGCACTCATCAGCTGCCTTCAGAGCCATTCATGTCAGAACCGATATACACAGAGCCTATTTCGTATGAACCTCCATTTAAATGGAGGGATATCACAGAAGAGATAGATATAAGAGTAAGACATGGTGAAGAGTGGGTCTTGCTTGGAAAGGTCTTTCACAAACTCTTTGAGGAACTCTCAAAAGGGCATATAGGGATTGATGATATAGAAAAAAGGGCATTAATTCTCTTGAGAGCCGAGATATACAACAAGAAAGAGGTGGAGAGAATGACGGAGATTATAAAAAGGGATTTTGAAAGGCTTTCAGTATCAGGATACCTCAAGGATATAGTTTTTCCCCTGAGGGACTCCCACACAGAGCTTCCTTTCAACCTGCCGAAAGGAAAAACTATCTTCAGAGGCAGAATTGATAGGATTATCGTAAAGGATAATATTGCCCATATATATGATTACAAGACCTTTCCTACAGGGGAAAAGGGATTATCGGAGCTCATTGATAAATACAGATTCCAGATGGATATTTACAGAGAGGCTGTAGAGAAGACATTCTTCTTGAGGACAAAGGGTTACCTGCTCTTTACCCACATGCCTTTGTTAGTAGAGGTGTAGAAGAGTCTTTCAAATTCTTCAATTTTTAGAGCCCAGCTCTTACCCTAATTATACCTCCTCTGGAATCATCTCCGACCCAGTATCCAACATTACCTCTGACTGCTATCTCCCCTCCCGTCATCTTTTTCCCCACTATATGGCCCGTATTACCTCTGATCAGAATAAGACCGCCTTCCATCCTCTCTCCCACCCAATTCCGGGTATCACCTTCAATGATTATGCGGCCGCCCTTCATCGATTTTCCAAGATAGTTGCCCACATTTCCACTGACCAGGATCTCGCCCCTTTCCATTTCCATCCCAAGGTAGTAAGCCTTATTACCAATAATCTCCAGCCTTCCGCAACTATGTCTATAACCTAAACCTGATATGCTGGCAGGGTATTTCCTGAGATCAAGTCTGAGGACATCTTTTTCTCTGATTACATCTTTGTATAGACCGGAGATATAAAACCCCAACAATCCACCCCTCATGAAGTTAGACAGGACGTCATTGAAAAGTCTTTCGATCTCCAGAAGGTTTACATCATATTCCCTGGCGGTACTTTTTCCGAAGTTGAATATTTTTTCTACAGTAAAGGGATCTATTTTCCAGCTCGGTATTTTTGATCCCCAGCTCACAAATTCTCTGGCAAGTTCCTCAACCTTATCGTACTTTAACGCTTCCTCATATCTGCGCCTTCTTTCCTTCTTTTCTAAATCAAGAGAGTCGACCCTCAATAGGCTTGGATTTTTCTCCAGTAGCCTCTTAATGCCCTGCATAAACCCTAAAGCTCTTCCCCACTGCTATGCGGGGTATGTCCTCTTCATCTTCAATCTCCATTTTTGTTTCTTCTTCCATCAGTTACTGAATAGGGTTCAAAGTCCTCTCGCGAGACTCTTAAAGAAAGGGTGGCCTACTTTGTCTGCCACATTCTTGATCTTCTCGTAATTGCCCTCTTTAAGGGCGAGATAGGCCTCTATTTGATAATCCCTGTGTTCCTCCCATCTCCTTTTTACTGACCCTAGCAGCTCATGAATGGCATAAAACTCATCAGATGCATCCTTTTCTGACTCCCTGACCCCACCCATTTTTTCAGCACTAACAGTGCTCCTGTGCCATAGGGCATAAGGCATGACCGCCATGACATGTCCCAATGTTACCTCTCTTTCGCCTATGAACCATGCCAGGACCTTAGAATATTTGAACAGACTCTGTTCTGCGCGGTTGGAGATATTAAAGAGATCAGCACAGAGAAAGTTGCTATAATGGCAGCCATGGCATCTCGAAAAATCTTTTTTTAAGGCGTAATGGCAGTAGATTTCTTGTCCAACGTAGTCTAAGAAGAGTTCAGCATCCTCTGAGATTTCTAATTCTGCTATCTCTTTTTTTATCTCCTTTACTTCTTCTTCTCTTGGAATCTGCAAATAAAGCCCTCTCTCCTTTAGCCTCCTTTCCAGCTCTCCCTTAAATTCCTCAGACCGCTCATTTATATATTGAACTACCTTTTCAGCCTGCCTGGTCTCATTATTTTCTAAAATATACTCAACCATTTCTTCTGTAAGCTTCTTGTCTCTCAAGACCTCTTCATCAATTCCCCTTCTGATGAACCTCTTTCTTATAGGATGTAACATCCCAGTCTCTACGGCTAAGTCAAACCGATCGCATAAAGGGGCAATTAATTTTGTTGTGCCAGCATCCTGATAATTTATAGTTGCAAAAAAGGATTTGGCCAGTTTGAGTATAAGAGTTTCACCCCTGTAGCTCCAAATGTTTCTATCCACCTCATTGAGGAGCATATTTTGTTTACCTATGGGCAAGCGATTTATCTCGTCAATGATAACAACAGGCGAATAGGGGATTATCTTCCACTTAACCACTTCCCTCCCTTCCTTCTCCAGGGCACCAAGATCCAAAGTAGCCTTCATCTTCTCCTCAGTCTGCTCTGGATGACCATGGATAGTAGTCGATTGAACAAATTCCAAAGGGAGCCCTTTGACTAAAGACGAGATCCTCTCACTCGAGCTGGTCTTACCGCTTCCATATTCACCAAAGATTAGCTCTTTACCATCAAGGATTAGGTTTAGAATCCCAAAGAGGGCTACAGGATCATATCTTTTATCCCCGATCTCAAAAGTCTCTTCGCCTAAGTAAAAATAGGAACCAACTGCCTCGTAAAGACCCTGGATTTTCTGGCTATTGTTTTTCATTTAGGTTTTCCATTATATGTTATGTGTTTTTTTATTTAATTATAAAATATTTTAAAATATTTTGCGATGGAACCCCTCCGTGCGGTTAAAGACCAGGAGTAATGGCCTTCGCCGAGGCAGTAATTTCAACCTATCTCAGCATATAAAGAAGCATCAGATTAACCACATACACTAATATTATCCCTATTGAATCCCATGCTAAAAATAAACGCTTTTTACCAGCGTGATAAGTTAAACCGATGATTGCAATAGTCGTCATGGTAATAGCTGACAGAGCTGGGATTATATGATTTAGATTAACAAAAGAAAAAATGGGACCTTTGATGAAAAAAATGTCATCAATAGCGAGGATGAGAATATTGACGATGTTGCTCCCGAATAGATTACCTATTGCGAGGTCTATCGCGCCTATCTTTACAGCGGATATAGATACAACTGACTCTGGAAGGGTTGTAGAGATTGCGATAAGGATATTACCCACAAAGGTCTGTCCGAGACCTGTCATTTGTGCAATTCCCTCACCAACTTTTGGCAAACAAATGGCGGCAACGATAACAACCAATGCATTAATACCAAAGTTGATATAGGCAGTCTTTTTTGAAATATCCTTATATCTTAGTTCAACAGCCATTTCTCTCATGAAAGCGGAGATTTCCCTCTTTTCGTAAAAATAGATCAGCCTCATTGCGATAAGATAGATGAAAATGAATAACAAACTATATGGTCCAATCCAGCCCAGTGGAAGAATATATCTCCCTAAAAACAGACTTATGGCAACTATCCCTAGCATAAGCATTACAAAACCAGCAGAAAGTATGTGACCGTAATGAGCCTTTGCAGATATGGGCATTGGGCGATGAAATATATCAAGGATGGCAAAGATAAGCATATTAAGCACACAGGCTCCCAGCACGTTTCCTACTGCAATGTCAGGAACTCCCGCATAGGTAACGGAGCTAATTCCTGTAACAAGTTCTGGGAGGGACGTAACCGATGCCATAAGCACAACACCTACCCATATTTTTCCCAAACCTGTTTTTTCGGCTATGATATCACCATACTTTGAAAGTCTTGAGCCTGAATAAACAATTAGAAATGTGCATATTATAAATCCAAGCCAGAAGAGTAATTGAGACATCATATAAGAAATTACCTGTGATACTTTGCTTTTAGAAATCTATCGGACTCAAGATAACTTATGGCTTCATTAATATTTTTTCTTTTGCCTATTAGTAAAATAATATCTCCGGATTTTAGTATAAATTCAGGTGGTGGATTTTGATAAATCTCATCTCCACGTTGAATAGCGATAATGGTAACTCCTGTTTCAGTCCTGAAGCGCAGGTCCTTAATAGAATATCCACTCACACTGGAGTCTTCTTTTATTAGATAGGTTTCCGTTTCTATATCTTTTAGAAATTCATGTCTTTCTACGAGGTGTTTCACAGGCAATCTTATGGTTCTTAAGACCTTATAACTGTCCTTTCGGATATCATCAATATGTTCCGTAATTATATTCCTTGGCACGTGATAGTAATGAAGCACCCTTGAAAATATCTCTACCGAGGTTTCAAACTCCTCTGGAATAACTTCATTTGCGCCGAGCTTTTTGAGGTCCTCTACCTCTGCAACATAACGAGTCCTCACAATAATATATAAATCAGGATTTTCCTTTCTGGCAATCTGGACTATCATTCTTGTTGCTGCTGCATCTGATATGGCAATAACAAACACCTTTGCCCTTTGTATGCCGAGCTTATGGAGTATTTCTACGCTTGTTCCATCACCGTAATAGATAGGCTCACCTTTTCTCTTCATCTTTCTCACAGTGTCGCTATTTAACTCCAGAACAACATAGGGGATTTCCGATTTCCTCAACACCCTTGCAAGGTTACTACCGTTTACGCCAAAACCGACGATTACCACATGACCTGATTTTTTCTCAGGAAAGGCTTCTTCTGATATCTTTCTGATCCTGCCCAGTCTCTTTAATAGAGACCATGACGTTATCCGGCCTGATACATCAGGTGCTGACTTAATAATAAAAGGGGTCATCATCATAGTGACTAAGGAGGATGAAAGGAATATCTGGTAAAACTCATCTGTTATGAGTCCAGCGGCTTTTCCAGCCACTGCAAGTACGAAAGAGAATTCTCCTATCTGTGCGAGGCCGAGTCCTGTGTGAAGAGCAGTCCTGAAAGGACTACCTATTACGATGGCCGACAGCATGCCCGTTATCACTTTAAGGCAGAATATCATCGTGACCGCTATCGTAACCTTCAGCCAATTGTCGGTTATATAGCCCACATCCATAAGCATGCCCACGGATACGAAAAAAAGACCGATAAAGCTGTCCTTAAATGGAAGTATCTCTGAGGTGGCCCGGTGTGCATATTCTGATTCAGCTATTACAAGTCCTGCCAGAAATGCACCGAGGGCAAGGGATAATCCAAACTTAGAGGTAAGCAATGCTATGCCGAGGCAGAGGAGTATTATTGTTGTTATAAAGAGTTCACGACTTTTCGTCCTGATAACTTGATGGAGAAGCCCTGGCACAATCCATCTTGCGGCAAGCAGGACAACAACCACAATGAGGCCTGCCTTTGCCATCTTTATCATCAGTTTGGACAAATTTATGCCTTCTCCACCCATGGCAGGTGTAATCAGCATTAGAGGCACGACACAGAGGTCCTGAAATATCAATATACTAACCATAATCCGTCCATGAGGTGTGTCTATCTCTCCCCTTTCAGAAAGCATCTTTAACACTATGGCGGTGCTGCTCAGGGCGATCAAAAATCCAAAAAAGATGGATTTATTTGCCAATCCTACCAATGGGTAAGCTATTATCGCTGATAAGATTATAGTAAGTATTACCTGAGTCCCTCCGCCTCCAATTACAGCCTTTTTCATTCTCAAAAGATTTGATAAGGAGAACTCAATACCTATTACAAAGAGCAGAAGTATTACACCGATCTCGGCAAGAAGCTCAACGTCACGGACATCCTTTACCAATCCGAGGCCGTGAGGACCAATCAATACACCCGCAATGAGAAAACCCACAAGGGAAGGGATTCTCAGCCTGTAGAGTAAAAAAACCACAAGGGCGGATACGCCAAAAATCAAAACCAATAGTCTTAAAATTTCATATTCTTGCATAAAGATCAGGATTGTTAGGTCATTACCAGAGATTTTAAAAATTCAAATTCCATAATTTTTATGGTAGCATAAATTGTGCTTTACTTCTTTGTTTATCAGCAATTTTTAGTTCTTACAAGAAATGCCCAGAATGTAAAAAAGTTCAGCACTTTAAAGGTAAGAAAATTTGAGGACTTATAAGGTACCACCCTGATGATTTATGAAAATAAATAGGAGACTATTCATCTCCTCCTTGTGATAAATTTTTCAATGCTGACAGGGCTTCATTTTTTATGTATGGATCATTATCATTGTCTACAATTTGCTTCAAAGAAGGAATTGCCTGAGGGTCTCCGATTTCTCCAAGGGCTTTTATAACACTCAACTTAATTGCAAAACTCTTATCACATAACGCAGAAATTAAAAAAGGGACAGCCCTTGAATCACCGATTTTTCCAAGCGACTGGATGACTGCCTCCCTGATGATACGATTGTCATTGTCCAATGCATTGATAATCATATCCACCACCCTTGAATCCTTGTTGAAATTACCAAGGGCAATGGCAGTATTCCATTTTATTGCAGGACATTCATAATTGAGGAATGGGTCATTAAAGATGCTTATCAATAGGCTTACTGCTTTTGGATCTCCAATCTCTCCCAGCAACCGAATTGCCCTGATTTTAACTCTCCAAACTTCACTCTTGGTATCAGCAACACTCATCAGCAGATTAATTGATTTTCTATCCCTGATCCTTCTCAGTTCTTCCACTGCCGATAGACGAGTTCTCCAGTCACGACTCTGAAGATTTGATATGAGCTTATCAATATCCCCTGCTATTGACTCTTCCACAGTTGCTACGAAAAACAAAATAAAAATGGTTAGTTGCAGTTTAGAGATGGTTAATTTCATCCTTTTTCTCTTCACCTTTTATCTTCTTTTCAAGGTATTCCTTTGCGATATCCCTTCCTCCAAGGCCAAAGGCTATGGCAAGGGCAAGGACTATACCTCCAAAGATTATTGCAAAGGAGATAACTATTGTCCCTCTGCCGATGCCGAGCTGTTCAAGTGCCATTGTTAAGGCAAGTAGGAAAACAGTCAGCTTAACGAGTCTTCCTATCAGACCTGATAACTTTATACCAGCGTTAACAGCGGCAACCAGTGCTGCTCGTCCAAGAAAGTTACTCAGAAGATAACCAAAGAAGAGAATAAGAGCAGCGACGAAAATATTTGGTAAATAAAGAAGGAATCTTTCGAGTACTCGCTCAATAGCAGGGACGTCAAGGGAATAGAGGGATAAAATTGAGAAACTGATTATAGCCAGCCAGCCAATGAGCTTTGAAAGGATAAGAGAGATGGGTTCTTTTATTCCACCCTTTTTTAGCATCTCAAGCATCCCAGATCTCTCTGAGAATTTATCAAGTTTTATCGCACGGAAAAATCTCAAAAATATGGCTTTGAAAATCAAGCCAAGGATGATACCTGAGATAAATATGAGGATAGAACTAAAAAGGTTTGGCAGGAAGTACAGAACTCTCTCTAAAAACCGATCTAATGGTTCAATTATTACCCTTTGAAAAAAGCTATTCATATCATACCCCCTTTCACTATACCCAGTTTTCTAATAGAAAAGTCTTTTTATCCTCGAAGATCTTGCACAACTGCTCAATCTTTTCTTCCACCTCTGAGGCATCGCTATCCCATGTTTCTATCACGAAGGAAGCAGTCCTTCCAATATATAGGGGCGTAAGGGATTTTAAGAGATGTTCCTTGTTTATTATTTTTTTATGCGCTGCGATAGCAAAGTTATAGATAATCTCCACCCATACATCATCAGGGATATGGAATTCCTTCTTCCGCAGCCCCTTTGCCTTGTGGAGAAAATCTATGATCTCCGGTGGGAAGAATTCCTTCCATATCCCCATAAGTTCCTTCACCCCAAGCCTGAATTTATCTATCATTCTATCGAGATTAACTGAGACAGGTTCAAGACCCACAGCATACTGAAAGCCACAGGTCAGCACAGGTTCTGAGCTGGTTATCTTCGTCCACACATGTGAGTATGTCTCCATGAGATCAAAGGTTGATCCCACTATCTGATAGAGCATTGCGCTCAGATCAGCGCCAGGGTCTTTAGGATCATGAATCTTTGCACCTAAGAACGCCTGGCAGATTTTGAAATTATTTGCTATAGCAGTAGTTGTCATCCATATATCTATCCCATATCTTGCAACATCTGTTTCCCAGACATCCTTGGTTAGATAAAATTTTACCATGTTGCCTGAAAAGCCAAAATCCCCACCAATAGGCTGTCTCACGCGCTTACCGTATAATGTCCTATTTAATGGATAGATTATGCTATTTGTTATCGTCCCATCAAATTTATGTCTGTGGTAAAGGGGTGCAACATAGTCGAATCTGCCCTCGATTACGGGTTTAATCAGAAGTTCAATCCATTCAGGGGTGATACTTCTCAGGTCAGAGTCCACCACCGCACATGCCTTCGCATTAATGGCATCTGCTATCTCAAATATGGTTCTGAAGGCACTTCCCTTTCCTGGGATCCCATGATATGGGGTTGCTATTTTTAAAACAGGCTCTACCCTATGGTGAAGAAGGATAGATTGGAAATCTTCAATAGTTGTATTCTGGACAACCTCCATAGTGCCATCAGTGGAACCGCCATCTGAATTTACAAGAACAGATTTTTTTTCTGGAAAATACTTGGCAAGCCCTGTCTGGACAGCCCTTACTACATGGCCTATGGTTCGTGAATTATTGTAGCTCGGAATTCCAATAAGGATGTCAACCTCTTTTATTTCGTCAATTCGTTCCTGAGCCTCTTTTCTAAAAATAATGCCTTTCATATCCGGGAAATCATAGTGAGAAAATCTATTTCACGGTGAAAATTTCGAAGCCTTTATAGGTCGACCCCTTTTCGGAATTACTGCTATCCCAGAGGAGTCTATATGGCAACGAAAACGGTCTTTTTCAGGTTCGAAACCGAATTGTTCGCCTTCGTTTATCATATTTAACTTATCCACAATTACCCTTCGAAGACTGCAATCTTTTTTTAGCACTGTATGGTCCATGATTATGCAGTCTTCCACACTGACATTGTCCTCAATTATCACTCCACTACGGATAACAGAATTACGTATCTTTGACTTATGAATAACAGCCCCCTCGGCGATTATGCTGTTCCTTATGTCACCCCTCAGTATCTTTGTAGAAGGTCCTTCGTAACTTGATGGGTGTATGGGCCATAGAGCATTGTTTAACTCAAATAGAGGGGTCTCTCCTAACATATCCATGTGGGCGTCAAAGTATGCCTTTATTGTTCCCACATCACGCCAGTATCCTTTTTCCTCATAGGGCATAGTCCCAGGGATAATATTTGTTGCAAAGTCATAAGCAAATACCTTTCCTGTCTCGACAAGATCCGGTATCACATGGGCACCAAAATCATGCTGTTTTTTCCTCTGTGCCTTTGCCAGTGCATCTAAAAGTACATCTTTGTTAAAAATGTAGTTTCCCATAGAGACGTAAGCACGGCCAGGATTATCAGGGATGGGAGTAGGCCTCTTTGGTTTTTCCTGAAATCCTACAATTCGTTTTTCACCATCAGTTACAATAACCCCAAAGGCTGATGCCTCTTCAACAGGAACGGGTCTTGCAGCCACAGTGACAAAGACATCCTTTTCAAGATGAAAATCTATCATCTGGCGGATATCCATCCTGTAGATGTGGTCTGCTCCGAAGACTATAACGAGTCTTGGATTATGCTGGCGAATAAGATCAATGTTCTGGAAAACGGCATCCGCTGTACCCTGAAACCACTCGGGACCCATACGCATCTGTGGCGGAACCGCGGTCACAAAATGATCTTTGACAACAGAAGACAAAACCCAGTTCTGTCTCACATGCTCAATAAGAGGCTGGGATTTGTACTGCACGAGAAGATAGATGGAGTATATGTGTGAATTAACAAGATTGCTCAAGGCAAAGTCTACTATCCTGTATCTCCCACCGAATGGTACCGATGGTTTAGAGCGGAATGCAGTTAGCGGAAAAAGTCGCTCACCTCTGCCTCCAGCAAGAACGAATGCAAGAACCTTTGGATGTGCCATTATTATATCCCCAATAAACTTGTGAACGTATCCCGGAATAATTTAACTCAAATTATGCAAGCAGATGACTGCTCAACTATTTTTTCCAATCCTTCTCCTCCCTGAGATAGACTGTTCGATGGGGGAATGGTATCTCTATGCCTTCCTCATGAAACCTTTTAAATATTCTTTTCCTTAATTCATGTTGTGCAAGATACTGGTCAACGAATTCCCGAACCTGACAGATAAGGGTAAAATCAAGGGAACTTTCTCCAAAACCCGGTATAAATCTTACAAAGGGCTCCGGATCTCCGAGTAATCCCGGGATTTCACCTACTGCTTTTTTAGCCTCCTCAACGAGTATCTTTTCAACCTTTCCAGGATCAGAAGAATAACTTACACCTATTGGAATTAACAGAGACATTCTCTTTTCGGGCAGATAATAATTTGTTACAACGCTTTGAGCAAGCTTGCCGTTGGGAATCACAACCATGTTATTGGGTAACATTCTTACCCTTGTTGTTCTCCATGTAATATCCTCAACATAGCCTTCCTGGCCTGTCTCAAGCCTCACAAAGTCTCCAACCCGGATAGATTTCTCCATGAGGATATGGATGCCAGCAAATAGGTTTGCCAGTGTGTCCTGAAGGGCAAGGGCAACTGCAAGACCTCCGACACCTAATGCTGTGATAAGAGGGGTTATGGAGATTCCAAGAACGCTGAGTACTATGAGTATTCCTATAATGAATATGGTCCCCTTTAGTATCCCATATGCAAGACCAGTTGTGGGGATTGGAAGATTTAAGCTCTGAACATAATTTCTGAATATTTTCCCTGCAAGGTTTGCTGTTGCAATGGTAATTGATAGTATCACAATCACATGGATTGTTTTGCTGAGATAAAAGGCATATCGTTCCGGGAGCTCTGAAATGGCGATTCCGATATAAAGCCCAATGGCAAGGCACCAGTAAATGGAAGGTATTCTAAATGACCCTATTATTATGTCGTCAATCTTTGTCTCTGTCTTTTTTGCCCATCTATGGAGGAGTCTGAAGACAATACCCCTTATTATGAATAAGGCAGAAGCGGTCGCAAGGATTATGATTGCCGGAATGAATATCCTCTTTAAATCAATGTCCATATGTTCCTCCCAATCATTTATATGTTCAGTGACGGTGTCAAAAATTTAGCCGGCACTAATTACTGACACTAACCATTTCTTTTTTCTCAAAAGCTAAAACTGGAGGTGCAATTGAAGCGAGTCGCCTGTCCATTTGGTTTTTGAAGTTTCTAAACTCAGCCATCGATGTCTTTGGAATAGACCTTCCACGGGGTAGCTTTAATGTAAGTGGATTTACAAACCTATTATTGACTTTTATCCTGTAATCCAGATGGGATCCTGTTGCAAGCCCTGTTGCACCCACATATCCAATAATCTGACCCTGCTTAACCTTTATATTGCTTTTTATACTGTTCCCAAACTTTGACAAATGACCATAATATGTTTTATACCCATTGGGATGTTTTATTATCACAATATTGCCGTTCTGGCCCTTATATCCAGCAAAAATAACAATACCATCTCCTACAGCAGAAACAGGCATTCCTGAAGGTGCAGCATAATCAACTCCGAGGTGTGGCCTGTAAATCTTAAGAATAGGATGAAATCTTTTTTGACTAAAGCCCGAGCTTATTCTCCTGAAACTCAGAGGCGCCTTTAAAAATGTCCTTCTCAGCGATTTACCTTCAGTATCGTAGTAGTCAGTTTTTCCATCATGTTCAAATCTGTAAGCATAGTAAATCTCACCATTATTCAGAAATTCTGCAGAGAGTATATCTCCATATTTTTTAAATTCTCCATCCAGATAAAGTACCTCGACAACAATCTTGAATGTATCACCATTTCTGAGGTCTGTTGTGAAATCTATATCCCATGCAAAAATGTCCGAAAGCTGAAGTGCTAACATCAGGTTTTCTCTGCCTTCACTCACCGATGAGATGAGATTATCTTTTATAACTCCTCCAATATGTTGAATTCTTCTATCGTACTCTATGGTTACCTTTTCAGCACAAAACCCTGATCCAGTACGGGTAATGTTCAAAATAAAATCATCATCTATCCAGTATTCAAAAAAGTTAATCTGGTTGTTACTATCAATTATTATTTTGTATGGACGGCCGGGATATAACTTTCTCAATCTATGCACGTCTGCAGATGCCTCTCTTAATTCAAAAAGCTCTCCTATATCAAGACCATATCTTTTGAAGATGTCAAAAAGGGTCTCGCCTTTTTTGATATTACCCGTTATTTCACGATACTCCTTAGATTTTGTAGACTCAACTTCTTCAGGTTCATTAATAATGTTAAAATTACTTTTTATTGTAAGGAATGCTGTTGCCAGAAAAACGAGTATTATAAATACCTTCCTCATTCTGCCCTCCCTATATCTCGTTTTCAGACGCCTTTATTTTAGGGATTACGCCTCTCAGAATCAACTCTGCCCTGATCATTCTAAGGGTTTGCTTTGCTTTCTAATCCGCTTGATATACGCTGAGGTTGCAATAATTGATGCTATTATCACTCCTGTGAGCACAGAAAGGAATATAACTATTGCAAGGGATGCCTCAAACCTCCAGAAGAGAAAAGATATTGCAACAGGTTTTGCATTCTGAACTGAAAAGATGGTCACCAGTGTGACAATGACCAATGCAAGCACTATTGTAATCATTTTATCCCTCTGTTGGTTTTAAACATTTTCTTTTCAACAGCTCAACCTGTTTTTGACTTTACAGTACGTTTTGCTGCCTTCCTGGAAGGTACCTTTTCCTTTCCTTTAAGTTTTGTTACCCGTGCCTCTAACTTTTTGATTCGCGCTATAATTGCTTTCACCTTTTTGTCGAGCATGGGATTTTTGAGCTTTTGATTCCCTTCTGTAAATCCTCTTTTACCTTTTCCCAGAAACTCATTATTTTCCCTCCTACGGCACCTACTTATTATCCTCTTCCACTGCCTCTTTTATCCTGATAAGAATATCAGGAATTGCTGATGTTACCCTGTCCCAGCTTGCAATCAATGGCACCCCGAGGGGATCATCCATTATTATCTCTGATGCCTTCTTTATTCCTTTTGTGAATGTCTCCACTGCAAGGCTTTCCTCGTGTCTATCAAAGAAAAGACCATTTATTGCGGCATCATCCTCATATCTTTTGAGCATGTCCTGCGCTGTTCTTACATATGTTGCTACCAGTGTTTTGAAAAGTCCATCTGAAAAAACTATTCCCTCTGATGAAAGTGTTCTAAATATGGATTTACATATATCTACACACATCTTATGGAGGCCCTTTGTTGCATCATCAGGGGATAGTTCCTGGTGTTTATGCTCGTAATTTTCTGCAATATCAACCTGACATACCCTTCTTGTAGAGGTATTTCTGTAAACCTCTGCAAGCATACCAACTTCAAGTCCCCAATCACCTGGAATCTTATTTACTCTTGCAAGATCACTACCCATTGAAAACTCACCCGCAAGGGGATACCTGAAGCTATCAAAAAATACCAGGAGCGGGTGATAACCAAGAATCCTCTGGAGTGACCTTATAAGTGGAGTGACAAGAAGCCTTGTCATCCTTCCATGCATTCTGTCTGTTACCCTGCTGTAAAAACCTTTGCAGAATTCATAGTCAAGGTTAGGATTTACAACAGGATAACATAACCTTGCGAGCATATCCTTGCTGTATGTGAGTATGTCACAGTCATGGAGTGCAATAGCATGAAAATACCGCTGTGAGAGGACATATCCATATGCCATCCACGCAGACTTCCCCTTACCATGCTCCCCGGTAGGAAGTTCAGCAGATTCGATAGTCTTGTATATTTCACTTATTCTCGGTCCGGTATTCCATATAATCCTTGTCTTCTGAGGAAGTACTGAGAAGAATTCCCTTGCATGTTTAAATTCCTCTTCTGATGCAGGCCCAAGGGTAACTACAATTTCCTTGATATACTTAGCTTCCCTTAGTTCCCTAACAATACCTTTTAATGCATCTCCTTCGAGTTCGCTATAAAGAGATGGTAACACAAGGGCGATGGGCCTTTCCTGGGTATACCATGTTAGCTCTGCTTCAATCTTTTCAAGATTAATTCTTCCAAGCCTGTGGAGTGTTGCCACCGCACCTGTTTGATAAAAATCAGCCACCTTAACCTCCTGAAGATTTATTTAAGAGAGAGATAATTATTGATATTTTTTGTATACTTACAAGTATAACTGCAAAAAGCCGGTTGGTCAAGGAAAACCGGATGGACTATAATTAAAATATGGAAAACAGTGCACCTAAAATATTGGTTTCAGAAATATTTAATGCCTCATTGAAAGCAGTCAATCCTTATGAATCAGCAAAGCCCTATATAGACAGAATTTATTCCATCTATCAAAATGATAATTACAATAAGCTTTTTGTTATTGGTTTTGGAAAGGCCGTATGCTCAATGGCTAAAGCTGCAGAAGATTCGTTAGCAAGTTTGATTAATGCCGGAATTGTGATTACAAAATACGGACACTGTTATTTGCCATTTAAACCTGAAAAAATAGAGGTCTGTGAAGCAGGTCATCCAGTTCCTGATGCGAGCGGGCTTAAAGCAGCAAAGAAGATAATAAGGCTTGTTAGCGATACTGATGAAAGAACTTTCATTGTATGCCTCATATCAGGTGGAGGTTCTGCCCTTCTTGTTTCTCCATATGAGGGAGTATCTCTTGGGGAGAAACAAAAAATTACAGAACTGCTTCTCAAGGCAGGAGCAAATATCAATGAGCTTAATACAGTCAGAAAACACATCTCAAGAGTTAAGGGAGGAAGACTTGCAGAACTTGCCTATCCTGCAAAGGTTATATCTTTAATCCTTTCAGATGTCATTGGTGATAGGCTTGATGTTATTGCATCAGGCCCAACATCTCCTGATAAAACAACATATGGTGAGGCATTAAGAATTTTAGAAAAATACGGTTTGATGGATGGATGTCCTCAAAGTATTTTAGAAGTCCTCTATAAAGGCGCAAAAGGGTTAATACCTGAAACACCAAAGGAAGGAAATATAGTATTTGAGCGAGTTGAAAATATAATTATTGGCAGTAACAAAAAAGCCCTTAGCGCTGCAAAAGAGAAAGCGGAGGGGTCTGGTTTTTATGCTGAGATAATATCTTCAGAGCTAACCGGTGAGGCAAGGGATGCTGGAAAGTGGCTTGCGAAAAAGGCGATAAGAACTCGTGATGCGTTAAGCGTGAAGCGTAATGCGAGGATTTGTCTAATCTCAGGTGGAGAGACAACAGTCACCGTTAAAGGCAATGGTGTTGGTGGAAGGAATATGGAGCTTGCCTTGTCATTTGCAATGGAGATTGAGGGCATTGATGGTATTATACTACTTTCAGCAGGAACTGATGGAACAAACGGGCCTACAGATGCAGCCGGAGCCATTATCGATGGGTACACTGTGAAAAAGGCAAAAGCCATTGGACTTAACCCTAAAAAATATTTAAATAATAACGACTCTTATAATTTTTTCAAAAAAATAGACGGTCTCTTTATCACAGGACCTACGGGAACAAATGTGATGGATATTCAGATAATACTAGTCGGGAGCCAATAGTCGTGAGTCGAGAGCCAACAAAAAAATTCATCATCTTTACAGACCTCGATGGGACACTTTTAGATTATTCAACTTACTCCTTTGAATCAGCCCTACCCACCCTCCAGATGCTTAGAGAAAGGGATATCCCACTCATCATCTGCTCAAGCAAGACAAGAAGAGAAATAGAGTATTACAGAAAGAAGCTCGGCAATAGCCATCCCTTCATATCAGAAAACGGTGGGGGGATATTTATCCCCAGAAATTATTTTGAATTTACCTTTTACATTCCATTGTTTATTGTCGAAGTTGAAAATAACTATCATGTTATAAGACTTGGTTCCAAATACTCTGACTTAAGAGCGGCAGTTGAAGCATTGAGAAGAGAAGGCTTTAAGGTCAGGGGCTTCGGAGATATGACAGTAAGGGAGATTGCAGAAATCGCAAACATGAGCACTTATGAGGCAGAAATGGCAAAGGTGAGGGATTTTGACGAGGCGTTTATATTTGAAGGTGATGAAGAAGAGACCCAGAGACTTCTTGATGCTATAAGGGCAAAAGGATTCAATCATACCCGGGGAAGATTTTTCCATATCCTTGGTGATAGTGACAAGGGAAAAGCAGTATCCATCCTAATCGAACTATTCAAAAAGAAATTCGGCAAGATCAAAACTGTAGCCATCGGTGACAATCCTAATGACATACCCATGCTCGAGATGGTTGATTACCCCGTTATTGTCCAAAAACCCAATGGAACCCATGATCCACGCATAGACATCCCCAACGTTCTAAAGGCAGGTGGTGTCGGGCCTGAGGGATGGAGCAAAGCAGTGTTAGCACTTGTATCACAAATAGATTAACAAACCTGTTAATCCAACGACCTTGTGATTTCCTCCTGTATCCGTATTGGTCTAAAATCCTTGTCCACACACACCAGGGTAATATGTGCTTCAACTAAGGTGCCACTGTTTTTCATCACGCTCTGAAAAAATTGTATTGAAGCGGCTCTGACTTTTTCAATCCTGGTGAGTATACTGATAGTATCCTGGTAGCGTGGAATAGAAATAAAGAAATAAATGGGACGGTTCTATTTGCTTGATAATATGAGCAGGATAGATAAACTTCCTGCATGCCAAGAACAGCAAGAATAGGGTATTGTCAAGTCTTTTATGCAAATTCTCTTAAAGGGTCTATTCTCAATGGTTTCCATGGTTTTCAATTAAGCTGCAATACTTTCAAGTTTTGATACTCTTATAGCTGCTAAGATTGATCGTGCCTCCTTTGTCGTAGCGACTCCATACCACCTTAGCTCTTTCATCTGCCAGTAAACCATTGACAATGTCCTTTCCTCATTGATAAACTTCTCATGGGTATAATTCTCCTTTCTCTCCATTTAGGGGTTTGTTTAAACCATTGAGAATTATACCCAAAATCGTATTTGCATAATTCATGTTACACTATCCAGGGGACTGAAACCGATAAGAGTCGCTGGAAGGAATTACCCTAAAACCTGTTAGAGAATCATTAGACCATTCGCGGGACTGAAACACAAAGGGCGCAGTTTTTCCCACTCAGGTCTATGTGAATAAGGGAAACAGCAGTTGGGGGAAGCAGTTGGGGGTCAGGTCTTGGATTTTGACATTGATAGAATACGAGAAATGTTATACAAATCCCTCAAGGGAAATAAACGAATGCTAAGGAATGTCAAAAGTAAAGACCTGACCCCTCTGACCCTTTTCTTCTAAAGCATGACGCCACTTATCTTTCAGAAGGAGATAATCTCTCTGGCCCACCCTTTCCGAACCTTTCGTGCCGCCTCTCTCTTGCCTCTGCAATGATTTCTCTAATCTCCCTGTTGAACTCATGCTGGAAAAGGACGAACTTTGCTTGCTGTTCTATTGTCAGAATCCTTTTAAGTTCCGCCCTCTCTTCGTCGTTAATCATCTGCATGGCCTTATGGTTTTGTTCAAGCTTGTCGAGGATATTCTTCAAATGGCCCTCGCGCCTTTCCCCCAAAGATCTCCTCAACTCTCTCATGTTATCCCGCAAGGCATACTCTATCTCAGCTCTCTTCGTGTCAAACTTATTAAGTAGTGAGAAGACCTGTGCAGAGGTCTTTTCGTCGAGATCGAGGGCCTGGGTGAGTTTCCACATCCTCAATGTTTCAATCCTTTTTCTCACCTTTTCCATCTGTTCCTTCGTCGGTGGTCTATCAAAACCCTCAGGGGGTTCAGCCATACTGTTTACAGTGAAACCCCCAACCAAAAAGAGGAGAAGCAAAAACTTAAATATATTTTTTTGCATTTTAACCTCCTGTTCCCTGTTCTTTTTTCAACGCCTCGTAGAGGCTGTCCATCTCCTTTGAGTCCAAAGAAGCAAACTCCACGTAATAGGAATATCCCGTGAAATTCTCCGAGCACAGATATAACTCATCAACAGCTAATCGCTCTGTAATTATGGGAATATCTTTTTCAGTTATGTCACTATAATCTAAAACTGTTACTGTAGAAGGAGTAAGGGTCTGTTCCAGCTCTGGTATACCTTTCTTCTTTGTATTGGTATATATGAGTACTAGAAGAAGCAAAGCCGCAATTGCTGCTACAGCCGGTAACCGTCTCAAGAATAGTGATTTCAGCGAAAAACGTTTATCTCTTTTGGTCTCAACAGCTCCTCTTACCTTCTGGGGGAGGATCTCCCAGAACAGGTCTCCAGGGTCAGGAACTTCAATCCTAACGAGCTCTGTGATAAAAGACAACTCATCTCTGCAATCCTGACAATCCTTTAAGTGAGCTTTAACATCATTTCTCATTTCTTCAGGAAGAGAGCCTTCCAGATATTTAGGAAGTATCTCCTTTATCTTGTTATGATCTAATTTCATAACCCCTCTCCTTTAAAATCTCTCTTAATCTTTTCACACCATTGTGATAATGGGCTTTCACCGCACCTTCTGAACATCCCATCACCTTAGCAGCCTCACCACAGCTCAGACCATCATATACTCTGAGAACTATTGCAAGCCTCTGCCTTTCAGGGAGCTCATGTAAGCCCCTTTTTATATGGTCTTTCTTTTCCTTTTCTATAATTGTTGATAAGGCATCTGCCTGATTCCCTACAATTGATTCTTCAATTTCTATCTCTTCATGTCTGCTCTGCCTGATGTGATTAAGGCTTGTATTTATAGCTATCTGATATAGCCAGGTCTTGAATGAAGCCTCCTTTCTGAAACCCCTGATCCCATTTATCGCACTTACGAATGTCTTCTGTGTCAAATCCTTTGCCTCTTCAATGTCATTCGTCATCCTGTAAATAAAGCCATAAATCTGTTTCTGATATCTCATTACGAGCTCCTCGATGGACTTTTCATCTCCAGAAATGTATCTTTCAACGAGTTTGATATCTTCATCCATCTGTTTATTTAGACAGGTAAAAAAAATAAAGGTTTAAAAGAATTAAATCTGGCAGGCATAAAATCTTTTGGGATTATTTTATCACCTCCACCCCTATATACGGCCTCAAAGCCTCTGGGATCATAACACTTACATCCTTCTGCTGGTAGTTTTCGAGGATCGCAATAACCGTACGGCCGATTGCAAGGCCAGAACCATTAAGTGTATGTACGAATTCAGTCCCTTTCTTTCCCTTTCGCTTAAATCGTATGTTCGCTCTTCTTGCTTGGAAATCTGTGAAATTTGAACACGAAGAGATTTCCCTGTATCTCTGCTGGGCAGGAAGCCAGACCTCAAGGTCATAAGTCTTTGAGGCGGCAAACCCAAGGTCTCCTGTGCAGAGAGCTACAACCCTATAGGGTAGCTCCAATTTCTGGAATATATCCTCGGCATCTCTTGTCAGGGATTCAAGCTCATCGTAGGAGTCTTCTGGTTTGACAAATTTGACGAGCTCTACCTTGTTGAACTGATGCTGTCTGATAAGACCCCTTGCATCCTTTCCATACGAGCCCGCCTCACGCCTGAAACATGGCGTGTATGCAGTATAGTAAATTGGCAGGTCTTCTTCATCCAAAATCTCATTTCTATGAATGTTTGTTACAGGGACTTCAGCAGTTGGTATGAGGTAAAATTCAGGATCAGAAACTATAAATAACTCATTTACAAATTTAGGAAGTTGTCCTGTTCCTGCCACGAACATGTCCCAGATTTAGTTGAAGTAAGAGCGACTCCTCGATAAAATAAGCAAC
>JASEEX010000030.1 GCA_030019415.1 Thermodesulfovibrionales bacterium | reverse complement strand
TTTACATGAGGCAACGAATAGTCATTTCGTGTAGATTTTTACGTGAGGCAACAGGTAACTCATGAAACCTACATTCATTCACAGGCTGATAAATAGCTCTTTTGAAGACCCCTCTCTTTTTATCAGGATAATAAGGGAAAGGAGGGCATTTTTATTTGACATAGGCAATATATACAGACTTAAACCCGGTGATTTGCAAAAGATAACAGACGTCTTTGTAACACATATGCATATAGACCATTTCATTGGATTTGATACACTTCTTAGGGCACTCCTCAGGAGGGAGAGGCCTCTGAGGATATATGGCCCTTCAAATATAACGGACTGTATAGAGGGTAAGCTAAGGGGCTACACATGGAATCTTGTGAAGGAATATCCTCTGAAGATAAAGGTCTTATGCATAAAGGGAGATAAAATAATCACCTCAAGCTTTCATGCCGAAAACTGCTTTGAGAGGATAGATAATGGTGTATCCGATTTCAATGGTACCATCTTAAGGGAGCCTTTATTCGGGGTAAAGGCTATCCAGTTAGACCATCAGGTGCCGTGCCTCGCCTTCTGCCTCGAGGAAGAATTTCACATTAATATAAATAAGGCTGCCTTAATAGAGAGGGGGCTTCCTGTTGGGCCATGGCTTTCAGAACTGAAAAAGGCTATCAGGGAGCAAAAATCAGGGGATACAGAGTTCATAATCTCTAACAGGAGATATAAGCTCGAAGAGTTGAGAGATATCGCAAAGATAACAAGAGGTCAGAAGGTCTCTTATGTCACTGATGTATCCTTAGATGACGAAAATATTAAAAAAATTGTTGAGCTCGTGCACGACTCTGATACACTTTACTGTGAGGCCTATTTCCTGGAAAAAGACAGAGGCAGGGCCTTAGAGAGGTTCCACCTTACAGCAAAGGCCGCAGGGAAGATTGCGAGGGAAGCGAAGGTCAAGAATCTTATCGCCATGCACTTTTCGCCAAAATACAGAAGGCAGCCAGAAACCCCGGAGGATGAGGCAATCAGGGAGTTCAAAGGCTCAACCTCCTGAAAACCAGCACCGCATTTAATCCACCGAAGCCGAAGGAATTAGAGATAGCAGCCTTGATATCGGCCTTTCTTGCGTGCTTCACATAATCGAGGTCGCATTCAGGGTCACTTTCCTCCAGATTGATTGTTGGCGGGATAGCCCCTTCATTTATACCCATCAGAGTGAAGGCTGCCTCAATGGCCCCCGATGAAGCAAGCATATGGCCTGTCATGGATTTCACGGAGCTTACAGGGATGTCCTTTGCCTTTCTACCAAATACAATTTTTATCGCCTCTGTCTCCGTCTTGTCACCAAGGGGTGTTGATGTGCCATGGGCATTAATATAACCAATATCTTCAGGCCTCAACCCTGCCTCATCCATTGCCAGTCTCATCGCTTTCGCCTCACCCTCAGACAGGGGTATTGTTTGGTGAAATGCATCTGTTGTGTTACCATACCCTGCAATCTCTCCATAAATCTTTGCGCCTCTTTTTAATGCACTCTCATAATCTTCTATTACAAGAATGCAAGCGCCCTCTGCAATAACAAAACCATCCCTTGTCCTGTCAAAGGGCCTGCTCGCTGTAGAATCATTAACCTTAGATAAAGCACCTGATACACCATATCCTTCAACACATACCCTGCATACAGGAGCCTCGGTACCACCACATAGCACAGGACCTCGATAGCCTGACCTGATTAATCTGTATGCCTCACCTATTGCATTTGTGCCTGACGCACAGGCATTAGATATGCCGAGACAGTAGCCTTTTATGCCCAGTTTTTGAGCAACATAGGATGAAGCCATGCTGATTGTTGTTGAGGGCATAAGATAGGCAGATATGCGTGACGACTTAAGACTATCGACTATCGACTGTTCTATTGTGCTTATTCCGCCGCGGCTTGACCCAATAATAACACCGCCTGAAGTCAAATAGTCGTTTATCAGTCCTGCATCTTCCACAGCCATCATTGATGCAGCAACAGCATAATGCACGAATGGGTCAAGACGGTTTATCTCTTTTTGAGAAAGATATTCCCCTGCATCAAATCCTTTTAATTCTCCTGCTACCTTCCATCTCATCTCAGAGATATCAAATCTCGTTATAGATCCTATGCCTGATAACCCGGCCTTTGCAGCCTTCCAGGACTCATAAAAGGAAATGCCGAGGGGACTAACAGCCCCAATACCAGTAACAACAACCCGATTCACCTGAATCTTCCAATCGCATTATCTGGGTTCATTGTTAGCTATAATAGCATAGTGGAGTTTGCAATGCCCCTTAGATTCATTGCTCTTATATATGTTATTATTGGCAAAACTCCCTATATCCCTATATAATGTAAGATAAGGAGAGCAATTGGTAGGGGAGATACTGAGGAAAAGACGTGAGGAATTAGGCCTGGATCTCAAGGAAATCGCCGGAATTACGAAGATAAGACATGACTACCTGAAGGCGATTGAGGATGAGACCCTCGAAAAACTTCCTGCGGAGGTCTATGTAAAGGGTTATGTCAGAGAATACGCTAAAATCCTGGATATCCACCCAGAGACTGTTATAGATGTTTACATTCAGCAGACATCAACGGCTAAAGAAAAGGAGGTTCTTCGAAAGGAGATTTCACAGAGGAAAAGGCTAAAGATTCGATATCTATTAATTCTGTTAATTCCAGTGATAACCTTCGCATCTATTATTCTCTACCCCTTTGCTCCAGAAAAACAAAAGATGCCATCTCGCCCTTCCGAGACTAAAAAAGAAGACCTTTTAGAAGCTAAGTATGATACACCACTTATCCTCGAGGTTATTGCCAAGGATACAACCTGGCTGCTCGTAAATATAGATGGAACAAGATCGAAAGAAATATTGCTGAGGCCCGGGGAGTCAGTTAAGTGGGATGCCAAAAATAGTTTCTCCTTAAAAATCGGTAACGCAGGTGGGATTAAATTGATCTTTAACGGAAAGGAGATCGGACCCCTCGGAGAAAAGGGCAAGGTCATAAGGCTAAACCTTCCGCCTAAAGATTAAGGTCTAGATAGCCTGGTGCGAGAGAGGGGAGTTGAACCCCTATGGGTTTCCCCACTGGATCCTAAGTCCAGCGCGTCTGCCAGTTCCGCCACTCTCGCAATTTTAACTTGTTACTGCTTAGTGCGCCGCTGCCCAGTTTTCCCCGCAACCGATATCTACTCTTATAGGCACAGAAAGCCTTATTACACCTTCCATCTCCTTTCTGACAATATCTGTAGCGACTCCGAGTTCCCGCATGGGGAGCTCGAATAAAAGTTCATCATGAACCTGCAGAATCATCTTTGCCTTCAAACCTCTCCCTTTAAACCTCTTCCGTATATTTATCATCGCAATTTTAATAATATCTGCCGCTGTTCCCTGTACAGGAGAGTTTATCGCAAACCTCTCACCCTGCTGTCTTATATTTGAGTTCTGGTTTTTTAGCTCTGGAATGAAACGCCTCCTTCCAAATAGTGTTGCCACATAACCCTTATTCCTTGCACCCTCGAGGGTTTCTTCTATATACCATTTGACGCCAGGGTGTCTATTAAAATACTGCTCTATATATTTTCTTGCATCATCTCTGGATATACTGAGTGTTTCTGATAATCCGAATGGCGATATACCATAGATAACCCCGAAGTTTACTGTCTTTGCAATCCTCCTCATATCGGGAGTGACTTTATCTATTGGAATACCAAAGAGCTCGGATGCTGTCCTTGCATGTATATCGAGGTCATTTCTGAAGGCCTCAAGAAGACCCTCGTCCTGACTCAGATGGGCAAGTATCCTTAATTCAACCTGTGAATAATCTGCTGAAAGCAGGATATTACCTTCTTCTGCTATAAAGGCCTCTCTTATACGCCTGCCCCACTCTCCCCTGATCGGGATGTTCTGTAGATTCGGCTCGCTGCTGCTTAGCCTTCCCGTAGCTGTTGCTGTCTGGTTAAAGGAGGTATGTATCCGCCCTGTCTTTAGATTTACTAAGCGAGGCAGCACATCCACATAAGTAGTTTTTAGTTTACTCAGACTCCTATAATTGAGTACTTCTCTGGGGAGTTCATGGGATTCTGCGAGTTCTTCAAGTACACTCAACTCCGTAGAGTAGCCTGTCTTTGTCCTTTTGGTTGGTTGGAAACCGAGACTTTGAAACAAAACCCTGCTGAGCTGTTTTGGTGAGTTTATGTTAAACTCTTCTCCTGCAAGAAAATATATCCTCCTCTGAACTCCATCAAGCTCTCTTTCAAGCTCCTTTGAGATTCCCTCGAGTTTATTCGAATCAATTTTTACGCCTGCCTCTTCCATATCAGCAAGTACATAAACAAGGGGCATCTCTATATCAAAATAAATCTTCTCAAGGCCTTCTTCCTTAAGCTTGCTGAAAAGGATTTCCTTTAATTCAAGGCTGAGACCTACATTCTCCGCAGCATAGGGAGCCGCCTCTTCTAATGAGACCTTCTCAAATGAATCCTTATCACTAAGGACTTCCGTGAAGGTCCTTTTTCTCCTGGATAAATATTCGAGGGCAACCTCCTCAAGCCCGTGATTCGGTCTGTTGGGGTTGATAAGATAAGACGCTATCATCGTGTCAAACAGGGTTCCTTTAACAGAGATGCCCTCCCCCCTTAGCATCATTATGTCGTATTTGATATTGTGCCCTATCTTTGTCACCCTCCTATCTCCGAAGATCGGGAAAAGCACCCCTAACATATCTTTCTTATTTATCTGAGGAGGCACCCCTGAATAAGAGTGGGAGACAGGGATATAAAAGGCGTGACCTCCGCCTGAGGCGGATTCTATACATAATGCCAAGCCAACAAGGCTGTCAGTCATAGGATTTCTGCCTCCGCCAGAGGCTCCGCCAAAGGCGGACTCGATGTTAAAAGAAAACTCTCCGCCTGAGGCGGATTCTATTAATGTGACTATCTCCTTGAGCCTTTCGAGGGAGGGAACTATTTCATATTCCCTTTCTCTGGATTCTACCGGGATGAGCTTCATAAGGCTACCGAATTCAAATTCCCTGAATAGGGAAAGGAGATGAGGCCAGTCAGGCTCTTTTAATCTGAATTCTTCCATATCAATATCAAGAGGCACAGATGTATCAATGGTCGCAAGTTTCTTACTTAACCTCGCGATATCAGCGTTTTCGGACACAAGCAGCCTCAACTTATCTTTTTTTATCCTGTTTGTATTATTCAGCAGGTCATCAAGGCTTTCAAACTCTGAAAGAAGTTCTTTAGCTGTCTTCTCGCCAATACCTTTAATCCCTGGGATATTATCAACCGCATCTCCTGTTAGGGCCATAACCTCTGTAATCCTCTCAGGCCCTACACCAAATCTCTCTTTAATATATTCTTCATCGAGGATTCTATCCTTCATCGGATCGTAAATCTTAATGCCTCTATTAACAAGCTGGAGCATATCCTTGTCTGCAGTAACGATGAATATATCTGTTCCTTCAGATGCTAAGCTCTTTGCAACTGTGCCGATGAGGTCATCTGCCTCATAGCCAGGCATCTCGAATATCTTTATTTCAAAGGCAGAAATCAGCTCCATTATATGTGGCATCTGCTCCACGATCCCTCGAGGGGTTTCGGGCCTGTGGGCCTTGTATTCTTCAAAGATTATGTGCCTCTTTGTTGGGATAGGTGAATCAAAAAATACGGCAATGCCGTCTGGTTTCTTTTCCCTGATGATTTTAAGGAGCATATTTGTAAAGCCATAGATGGCATTGGTTGGGAAGCCCCGAGATGTTGAAAGCTCTTTTATAGCATAGTAAGCCCTATAGGCATAAGAGTTTCCATCAATAAGATAAATGGTCATGGTGTTTGACAAAGTCTTGCTATTATTTTACATTAAAATAATAAATAAATATTCGAAGAGGTTAAATTGCTTATAGCAGTAGAAGATATCAGTTTGACAAAGAAGCGTCTCGGGATCGAGATTCCATCAGATATAATAGAAAAAGAGATAAAGGATTCTCTTGAAAGATTAAGGCAGAAGGCTAATATCCCTGGTTTCAGGCCTGGCAGAGCCCCAATTAACCTAATAGAGAAGCGCTTCGGTAAAGAGGTTGAGACAGAGGTACTCGATAAGGTAATCCCTGAATATTACAGCAGGGCATTAAAAGAAGCAGACCTCAAGCCTGTTACAATGCCATCATTCGATAAAAGGCTCGACTTTAAAAGAAACAATCCTCTTAATCTTTCATTCACGGTTGAAGTGATGCCGAAGATTGAGAATCTTAATTACGAGAATATAAAGATAAAAGATATTCCTATAGTTGTCGATGAGGCCGAGGTAGAAGATTACATTAAAAAACTCCAGTATGAAAAGGCTATATATGAAGTTGCTGAAAAAGATGTAGATATGGATGACCTCGTCACATTTGAGTATGTAGACTGTAAAATGATCGGGGAAGAAAGCCCCCCATCCATAAAGGAACAGATATTGAAGATGGGTAAAGAGATATTCCCCTTGGACATAATGGAAAGAGTGATAGGGAAGAAAAAGGGCGAGGTAGTGGAGTTCACTACCACATTCAATGAAGGTTGTAAGTCAAAAGAACTTGCGGGGAAGACGGTTGATATGAAAGTTATGATAAAGGAGATAAAGCGGAAGATCCTGCCGGCAATTGATGATGAATTTGCAAAGGATCTCGGTTATGAAAACCTACAAGTGTTGAAAGAAAATATAAAGGAAAGGCTACATAATGCCAAGAAAGAACAGGCCGTTAAAATTCAGAAGGCTGAGATTCTACGCAAGATTATTGAATCCCATGAATTTGAAGTACCGGAGGCCCTGCTCAGAAATGAGCTTGAATCCCTTATGATACAAGGGACGTCTGATGCACATCCGACATCAGAGGTAAGCAAGCCAGACCCCTCTGAACTTAAAGAAAAGGCATTGAGAAATGTTCGGGCATCGATAATTATAGATGCCATAGGCCAAAAAGAGGAAATCACGGTAACAGAAGATGAAGTGAAGGATCGAATCCATTTTATAGCGGAAAGGCTCTCGGCCAAACCAGAGGTTGTCATGAAATTCTACATAGCGAGAGATGGCTCTCTGGAAGGACTGAGGCATTCGATCTATGAGGATAAAGTCCTGGATATGCTTTTGTCCAAAGCCATTTCTGAGAAAGGAGAGTAGATGAGTATTATCCCTATCGTTATAGAGCAGACAGGTCGTTCAGAGAGGGCCTATGACATTTACTCAAGGCTCCTTAAAGACAGGATTATCTTCATCGGCACGGTTATAGATGACCATATAGCTAACACGGTTATCGCACAACTCCTCTTTCTTCAGACAGAAGACCCTGACAAGGATATTCATCTCTATATTAATTCACCAGGAGGTATAGTATCCTCTGGCCTTGCAATATATGACACGATGCAGTATGTAAAGTCGAACATCGCAACCTACTGCATCGGACAGGCAGCCAGCATGGGTGCGCTCCTGCTTGCAGCAGGTACAAAGGGCAAGAGATTCTCGCTCCCTCATTCAAGGATTATACTGCATCAGCCCATGGGCGGTTTTCATGGACAGGCCACCGATATTGAAATCCATGCTCGAGAGATACTCAAGATGAAGGATACACTTAACAGGATACTTGCAGACCACACGGGGCAGCCTCTTGATAAGATACAGGCAGATACAGACAGGGATTTCTTCATGTCAGGAGATGAGGCAAAGGAGTACGGGATAATAGATGAGGTGATACATAGTATTAAAAAGAAGTAACAAGTGACGAGTTACAGGAGTTATAAGTTAAGTTTTTTGTCGTGAAACTTTTAACTTTTAACTTTTTTTAGGGAGGATATATGGCCAAGAAAGATGAGAGTTTGCCCAAATGCTCATTCTGCGGTAAGGAGCACAATGAGGTAAAAAAGCTCATTGCAGGGCCCTCGGTTTATATATGCAATGAGTGCGTTGCGCTCTGCAATGAGATCATTGCAGATGCCTTCCATACAGATGTGGAAGGTCCCACGCTTCCGAAGCTTCCTACTCCGAGGGAGATCCATTATTTCCTTAACGACTACGTTATAGGCCAGGAGAGAGCAAAAAGGATACTCTCCGTCGCTGTATATAACCATTATAAGAGGATCTACAGCCCAAGTGAATCAGAAGTGGAACTACAGAAAAGTAACATACTCCTGATAGGTCCTACGGGTACTGGCAAAACCCTCTTTGCACAGACATTAGCAAAGATACTCGATGTACCCTTCGCCATAGCCGATGCAACGACCCTCACAGAGGCAGGTTATGTCGGTGAGGATGTAGAAAATATAATCCTGAAGTTGCTCCAGGCAGCAGAATATGATGTTGAAAGGGCACAGAGGGGCATAGTCTATATTGACGAGATAGATAAGATTAGCAGGAAATCAGAAAACCCCTCAATAACAAGAGATGTATCAGGTGAGGGCGTACAGCAGGCCCTTCTCAAGATAATCGAAGGAACAGTGGCCAATATCCCGCCTCAGGGCGGAAGGAAACACCCGCAGCAAGAATTTATTCAGATTAATACAACGGATATCCTTTTCTTATGCGGTGGTGCCTTTGTAGGACTTGAAGGCATTATTGAACAGAGGACAGGACAAAAAATAGTGGGATTCGGTCATGATAACCTGACAAGAAGGGAGAAAAGGATAGGTGAGATACTCAGCCTCGTTGAACCCGAGGATCTGATAAAATATGGTTTCATACCTGAGTTTGTAGGAAGGTTGCCTGTCGTAGCAACCCTCGACGAACTCGACGAGCCAGCCATGATAAAGATACTAACAGAGCCTAAGAATGCCCTTATAAAACAGTATCAGAGGCTCCTCTCCTTTGACAATGTCAGACTGAGATTTACAGAAGGTGCGCTATCAGCAATAGCAAAGAAGGCTGCACAGCGAAAGACTGGTGCACGAGGACTCAGGGCTATACTCGAAGAGATAATGCTTGACGTAATGTATGAGATACCTTCTCAGAAAGGCATCAAGGAATGTGTAATAAACGAAGAGACTATTGTCAAAAACGAAAAACCAATACTTTTATACGAAAGGCAGGCAGAGTCAGCGTAAAAATAATCAAGCACCAATAACCAATCACCAAATAAATTCCAATATCCAAGCACCAAGTTCCAAACAAATTCTGATAACCAATTAACAATAACCAAATTATTTGAAGTTTGGAATACGGGATTTAATTATTGGTTGTTAAATGTTTGGTTATTGGAATTTGGTCATTGAGTATTATTTGGTTATTGTAATTTGATTATTGGTTATTGTTTTGTTCGTCTTGAGATGAGTGCCTTTCCTATCGTCCTTCTGACAGTTTCCCTGAGTGCTTCGTCACTTATTTGAGAGACTGTCTTTTCTATATAAGAACGCTCTTCGGTCGTGAGTGGCTTGACATTTGACATTTGACATTTGACATTTGACATTTCCTTGGTTGAAACCCTGCTGAGCCTGAATCGTACATCCCTGACACTGTAAGGACTCAACTTTTTTATTATAGCCTCTTTGTAGAAATTCAGCTCCTGGAGCCAGACAGGTGAGTCAATATTAAGGAGGATTTCTCCCCCGGATAACTTGCATGGTGACATATGGGATGAAAGGGGCTCATTGAATAGGTTATACCAGTCCTTTTTAATCTCAGCGAGCCTCATACCATCTTCAATCCCGAGGTCCCTGATGAGAGGGAGAAATAAGGAATCTACCCTCTTCACCCCGCACCACCATGCCCCGCCACGTACCAATGCGTTGTTGTAAGGTAAAGACGTGGTGCGGGGTTCACTAAACCGCCTTCTTAACTCTACCCGAGCGGAGACATCTCGTACATACATAGAGCCTTCTTACCCCGCTTTTGGTAATTATGCGCATCCTTTGCAGATTAGGCATCATCACTCTCTTTGTCTTATTATTAGCATAGCTGACATTATTACCGACTGTCCTTTTTTTCCCACACAAAGCACAACTTGCCATTTTTCGCCTCCTTCACCCATTGAAATGCTGCTTAAAACCTCGTAATCCCTTGAAAATCGAGATTCTTCGGGACTTAGTCCCTCAGAATGACACCGAAATCATCTTTTATTTAACTGCACCTCACCTGCATTGCATTAAAAGAGTTTTCTATGATAACATTTTAATAGAGGTTAGACAATAAATGTCAAAGATAAGAATTTATGAACTGGCAAAGAAGTTAGGTGTAACAAGTAAGGTTATACTTTGCGAGCTTTCAAAACTCGGTATTGAAGGTAAAACACACTCTTCAGGCATTGAACTCGAGTTTGCTAAGACTATTGAAGCTACATTACTTAAAAAGGCTGTTGAACCAAAAAAGGCTGTTGAACCAATAAAAGAAGTTACCCCCGAGAAAGAGTTAGTTACCGAAGAACCTGTTAGACCTTTTATTGAGAAATCACCCGAGGAGCATATAGAACCAGCAGTGCCCGTAATGGAAAAAGAGCCTGAAATACTACCTGAAGTAGAGAAACAAGAAGTACCGGTACTGCCAGAAGAGGAAGAAGAATTAAAGGTTCCGGATAGATTCAAAAAGGAGATAGAGGCAGAAAAGATCGAGAAGTTCAAGGCAAAACCGGGGATGCAGAAGGCCTTTCAGACGATCAGGAAGATAGAGCCAAAAAGATGGCATGAACAAAAACAAGCAAAGAGGTTAGAAAAGTTCAAGCCATTTCAGAAGGAGGAACGGAAACCCCCTATCCAGCTTGTTATCCCGAGAAAGAAGACACTGAAACTTCAGGAAGGTACTACGGTAAAAGAATTTGCAGAACTCATAAGTGTGAAACTCTCTGATGTTATAAAGAAGTTTATGGAATTAGGATATATGCCTACGATAAACCAGCCCGTTGACCCCGATGCAGCCCTGTTAGTTGCAGAGGGTTTTGGGGTAAAACTCGAGCTTTCTTCTATTATTGAAGAAGATACCGTTACCACAGAGGCACCTGAGGATCTTGGTAAATTATTACCACGTCCTCCTGTTATAACCATAATGGGACACGTAGACCATGGAAAGACCTCACTCCTTGACGCAATAAGAAAGACAAAGGTTATAGAGACCGAGGCTGGTGGAATCACCCAACATATAGGTGCATATAAGGTCAACCTGAAAGGCAAGGATATCGTATTTCTCGATACCCCAGGTCATGAGGCATTCACTTCTATGAGGGCAAGGGGGGCAAAGGTAACAGATATAGTTGTCCTTGTTGTGGCTGCGGATGATGGCGTAATGCCCCAAACCGTTGAGGCTATCAATCATGCAAGGGCCGCAAATGTACCGATCGTTGTGGCTATAAACAAGATTGACAAGCCTGAGGCGAATCCCTTAAAGGTAAGGAATGGACTTGCAGAGCATGGAATAATACCCGAGGAATGGGGAGGTTATAACATCTTTGTTGAGGTCTCTGCTAAAAAAGGTATAGGTATAGAAAACCTGCTTGAGATGATACTCCTTCAGGCAGAAATAATGGAGCTTAAGGCCAACCCTGATAAAAAGGCAAGAGGTGCTATTATCGAGGCGAAACTTGATAGAGGAAGGGGACCCGTAGTAACTCTACTCGTCCAATCTGGAACCCTGAGGGTTGGCGATACATTCCTTGCAGGTATGCATGCAGGAAAAGTTAGGGCATTGACCGACGATACAGGTAAAAGGATGATAGAGGCAGGCCCATCAACACCCGTTGAGGTAATCGGATTTCCTGAGGTTCCCTCAGCAGGGGATGTCTTTATAGTCGTTGAAGACGAAAAAAGGGCCAGACAGATAGCCCTTGCGAGGCAACAGAAACAGAGACTTGCTGATATGGCGAAGACGAGAAAGCTTACCCTCGATGAACTATACGCGAAGATAAAAGAGGGAGAGATAAAGGAGCTCAACCTTATTATAAAAGGCGATGTTCAAGGCTCTGTTGAGGCAATAAAGGATGCCCTCGAAAATATCACTCACCCACAGGTAAAGGTAAAGACAATACACTCGTTCGTTGGTGGTATCAATGAGTCAGACGTTATGCTTGCCTCTGCCTCAAACGCTATTGTCATAGGCTTTAATGTAAGACCTGAGCCCAAGGCCTCCCAGGCAGCAGAGAAAGAAGGCGTTGATATCAGGCTTTATAATGTGATTTACGATGCAATCGAGGATGTTAAAAAGGCACTCGAGGGTTTCCTTGAACCCACACTCAAAGAAAAAATCCTTGGAAAGGCAGAGGTTCGCCAACTGTTTCCGATATCAAGGATCGGAACTGCTGCAGGATGTTATGTGCTTGATGGCTTGGTAAGCCGCTCAAGTGACGGTATTAGGGTTATCAGGGACAGCATCGTTGTATACGACGGTAAGATCGCTTCCCTTAGAAGATTCAAGGAAGATGTAAAAGAGGTGCAGGCAGGATATGAATGCGGCATCCTGATAGAAAACTTTAATGATATAAAAGTTGGAGATATACTCGAAAACTACATCATTGAAAAGATAGCAGCAAAACTTTAAACAAAGTTAAGAGTTGAGAGTTATAAGTTATAAGTTTAAAACCAGTATCAACTTTGAACTTTCAGCTTTTAACTTTTAACTTTAAATTATGCTTCCTTATAAGCGCTCCCAGAGGGTAAGGGATCTCCTGAGAGAAGAGATAGCAGACATAGTTATCCACAGGCTTAAAGATCCCCGAATCGGCTTTATAACAGTCACCGGAGTTGATGTCACAGATGATATTAAGATAGCGAGGGTTTATGTAAGTATCCTTAAAGATGAGGAGAGAAAGACAACGCTCGAGATATTAAATTCTGCAAAAAGCTTCATGCGTTCTGAACTATCAAAAAGACTCAGGATGAAATTCATACCGAGCATCGAGTTCAGGCTCGATACATCTATCGAATATGGAAACAGGATAGATAAACTACTAAGAGAGATCGAGGAGAAAGCCAATCATGATTATTCCTCCTGAACTCCTCTCATTTTTAAAGGAAGAAGGTAAATTCTTTATAGCGACCCATGTTAATCCTGAAGGCGATGCAATTGGTTCTTCTCTTGCCCTTTCAATGGCGCTTGAATCCCTTGGGAAAGTAACGGTACTCTATGATAAGGATTCTATACCCGAGTTTTACTATTTTTTACCTGGTCACGAAAAGTTTACACATTCCATCCCATCGGTCGTCAACCATACCTGGCCATTAATCCTCCTCGACTGCAACACTCTCGAGAGGGCAGGGATTGAGGGGTTGAGTTTCAAGTATTCTGCTATTATAGACCACCATGAGCCTGCCCCCCGCTTCGCGGAGCGAGGCCGGGGAGCAAGGCCGGGGACAGAAAAGGACTTCGGGAATATAAGATGGATAATTCCAGAGGCTGCGGCAACCGGAATGATGGTCTTTTATTTGATTAAAGAGTTGGGTATAAACATTACGAGAGAAATGGCCATAAACCTTTATTCTGCCATTGCTATTGATACAGGGACATTCAGATATGGCAATACAACTGCTGAGGCCTTCAGAATTGCAGCCGAGCTTATAGATGCGGGGGCAAGCCCGGCATACATATCAAATAGCCTTTATGAGACATGGTCTGAAGAGAGATTCTCTTTACTAATAATGGCCTTAAATACTCTCGAGATAAGAGATGCTGTTGCTATAACCGTTGTCACAAGAGAGATGTATAAAGAGACAGGTGCAGCCCCTGAAGATACGGAGAGCTTTCCCAATTTTCCCGGGATTATGAAGGACATAAAGGTGTCTGCCCTTTTCAGAGAACTGGATGACAATTACTGGAAGATAAGCCTCCGTTCAAAGGGGGATATAAATGTCGCAAGGATTGCTACTCTTTTTGAAGGTGGCGGACATAAAAATGCAGCAGGTTATAAAATAAAGGCGAGTCTGGAATCTGCAAAGGAAGCCCTCTTGAGGGCCTACTATGGACATAGTCATAAACCTCAACAAACCTAAGGACATATCTTCACAGCAGGCTGTAATCAAGGTAAAAAGACTTTTTACTGTCAAAAAGGCTGGACATGCGGGAACACTCGACCCGATAGCAACCGGTGTATTAATCGTATGCCTGAACGAGGCAACAAAGATAACAAGATTCTTATCAGACCTTGATAAGGAATACATTGTAAGATTAAAACTCGGTGAAAGAACAGATACATATGATTTAACCGGAAGGATAGTAGATAAAACAGACTGCCTCTTATTAAAAGAGGCCGACATCCATAGGGTCCTGAATAATTTTATAGGCCGGATAAAACAGACACCACCTATGTACTCTGCAATTAAAATAGGTGGAAAGCCCCTCTATAAACTCGCAAGAAGGGGTATGGACATAAAAAGACCAGATAGAACAATAAATATCTATGGAATAGACCTCATAGGCTTTAAACAACCATATCTTGATCTGAAAATCTCATGCTCAAAGGGAACCTATATCAGAACCTTATGCGACGATATTGGTAAGTCCCTCGGTGTAGGTGCCCATATGGTTTTGTTAGAGCGGACAAGGGTAGGAAAATTCAGGATTGAGGATTCAGTATCTTTAGAAGAATTAAAATATAAAAAAACTACCCTCCATTCAATAGATTCAGCGATTTCGCATCTGAATGAGATAATACTCGATGAAGGCTCTTATTATAAAGCAAAAAATGGCATGCCAATAATTACCACCAAAATCCCCCTGCATCCCCCTTTACTAAGGGGGGGCAGAAGGGGATTACAAATAAATCAATACGTCAGACTTAAAGGTCCTGAAAATAACTTATTTGGAATAGGTAGGGTAGAACGTGACAGGATAAAGATAGAGAGATTGTTAAACTAATTCCTTAATATTTGTAGTAAATCTTCCGTATTTAAAAACAAAAAATATTTGACAAAATGGCTTTTTTCTGGTATTCATAAGCTATGTTTCGGGGTAGAAAAGGCACAATCGGTTTAGACATAGGCTCAAGTTATATCAAGGTCGTACAGCTAAAGGATATAAAGGGTGGTTATGAACTTGAAATATTTGACATGCTGCCTCTTCCTCCAGAAATTATCGTTGATGGTTCAATAATAGATTCTTTCCGGCTCATAGACTCCCTGAAAGAACTGATAAGAAAGGCTAAGATAAAGGCAAAGGATACTATTATTGGCATGGCTGGCCACTCTTCAGTAATAATTAAACGAATCTCTTTACCTGAGATGTCTGAGGAAGAGCTTTCAGAATCCATAAAGTTTGAGGCAGAACAGTACGTGCTATTCAATATCGAGGATGTCAACCTTGACTTCCAGATCCTCGGCCCTAAGGAAGAACCAGGACAGATGGATGTTATCCTCGTAGCTGCAAAGAAAGACATAATAAATGAATACGTCTCTGTTGTTAAAGAGGCAGGCCTTAATCCAATAATTGTTGATGTCAACTTGTTTGCGCTTGAGAATATGTATGAAATCAATTATGAAATTGAGCCGGATAAAAATGTGGCTATTGTAAATATCGGTGCAAGTACAATAAACATAAATATCCTTAAAGGAGGCATCTCTGTCTTTACAAGAGATAGCGCAGTCGGCAGCAACCTTCATACAGAGGCCCTTCAGAGGGAATTCAATCTGACATACGAAAACGCTGAAAGGCTAAAAAAGGGTGAGCCAGTTGAGAATGTGTCCTCAGAAGATGCCCTTTCTGTGATAGAATCAGCATCAGAGGAGATAATTGGAGAGGTCAACCGTTCATTCAAGTACTTCGGTAGCACAGCGTTATATGAGGATACCAATGAGGTGATATTAAGTGGTGGCTGTGCACTCATAAAGGACTTTCCGGAACTCTTTGCAGAAAAGTTAGGGATAGAGACTAAGGTCATAGGGCCTTTCAGAAACATTAAAATACCTAAAAGATTTGACTTAACCTACGTAGAAGAGATTGCCCCGATAATGGCCGTTGCTACAGGGTTAGCCCTTAGGAGGCCGGGTGACAGATGATAAAGGTTAATCTTTTACCTGTAAAGAGGAAGCCTAAGCTGGTACCTTCATTTGTCATCACAATGGTAATGGCAGCCACTGTTACAGGCATTGTAATAGCCTACCTTGTCTTCCTTTTTAACTCCAGACTGTCCGCAAAAAAGGAACAGTTCACAGCCAATGAAAAAAAGATAGCAGAGCTCAAGGGAAAGATAAAGGTAGTCGAAGGCTTTGAACAGCTTAACAAAGCCACCCAGCAGAGGAACAGCATTATCGAGCAACTCAGAAAAAATCAGAGTGCCCCGGTAAAGCTCCTTGATGAAACGAGTAAACTCCTTCCTGATGGTGTCTGGCTTGATACGATAACAGTCTCGGGGGAGGACATAAACATAGATGGTTATGCCTTTGCAAACTCGGCTGTTGTCTCATATGTAGACAATCTTAAGAATTCAAAGATATTTACTGAAATTTACTTACAGGAATCCAAAAGTATAACCGTAGAAAATGTACCTCTTTATATGTTCAAACTAACATTTAAGATGAAGGTTTGATATGGCAATAAAAATTGATATTAAAACCTTACCCCCATACGCAAAGGCGATACTATCTATTCTCCCTGCACTGGTCATCACAATAGCTGTTACTATCCTTATAATTTTACCTAAAAATAAAGAGATCAAGGCCCTGGAAAATAAAATATCAGTCCAGGAAAATGAGATAGCAAAAGGTCAGACAAGGGCTGAGAAACTTACAGAACTCATTTCAGAGAACGAAAGGCTCAGGAAAAGGCTTAACGAGTTAAAAGAACAACTACCCGAGGAAAAGGAGGTATCCAGCCTGTTAAAACAGGTTTCAGAACTCGGCACCAAGTCAGGGCTCCGTATATTACTCTGGAAACCGGAACAGAGGAAGACTCATGCAAGCGGTATAGTCTATGAAATTCCGGTAAAGATCGAGCTTTCTGGCAGCTATCATAACCTGGGTTATTTCTCCAGCAGATTGACAAGGCTTAATAGAATAGTGAACATTTCTGACATAAAACTCAGTGATCCAAAGCCAGAAAAAGATAACGCCATACTCAAGGTATCCTTCACAGCCACAACATTCTCGGCAATCCCGGAGGAAGAGATCGCTCGGAAACCAGGTGCGGGTACATGAAGAAGATAACCTGCCTTTTAATCATCCTTTGTGTCTTTTTAGTTTTTGCAGGCTGCAAAAAAGAACAAGCTCCCCTAAAAAAGCCGATGGCTGGAAAGATTCAACTCCCGGGGGCAGAAGAAGTGACGAAAGAACCTGAAGAAGCAAAGAAGATCGGGCAGGAAGTTTATACATACGATTCAAAAGGGAGAAGGGATCCCTTCCTGTCTCTTGTAACTGTAACAAAGCAAAAGCCGGGTAAGAAGAAAGGTGCTAGTCCCTTTGAAAGCTATGGCATTGATGAGATCACCCTTTTAGCAATCGCATGGGACGATCAGAAATATTATGCCCTTATAATGTTACCTGACAATAAGTCTTTTACGATTACAGAAGGGATGACGTTAGGACTATATGGTGGAAAGGTACAGAAAATAACAGAGGACAAGGTGGTAATCAGGGAATATATCAAAGACTTTAGAGGGGATATAAAGCCAAAGGATTCAATATTGATACTCCGTAAGGAGGAAGAATGAATAAAAATTCAAATGTCAAATATCAAATGTCAAAAGTAAAAAGTCTATTTTCTTTAACCTTAATAGTCATTGTAATCTTTGTCCTCTGGGGTTGTGCAACAATCGGTAGTATTAAAGAGTCTCCGCAGCTCAAGGAAGCTTCTGTGATAACCGGTATTGAGCTTCAGGACTATATAGTAACAGTAATGGTTAACAAACCGTTTGTCTATACCATATACAGGTCAGATGACCCTTATAAAATGGTCGTCGAACTTCCTGATGTAAGCATCGGTACCTTTAAAAGCAAGATTGTTTCTGATAAGGCAGGAATAACCGAGATAGTTCCTTCACAGGTTGAGTCACCATCTTTTATGGCAAGACTCGAGATGCTGCTCCAGACGCCATCCATGGTTGAACCGGAGTATAAAAACAATGAACTGAAAATCAGAATAAAAGAAGAAGCACCTAAAGAGGTATTAAAAGAAAAAGAGGAGGTATCAGAGAGAAAAGAACCCGAACTCACTGAAATGCCTGAAGAAAAGATAAGGGCTGAAGAAGTCATGCCGATAACAGAGGGCAGGTATACGGGTAAAAAGATTTCCCTCGATTTTCATGATGCTAATATAGTCCCGATATTCAGGTTACTTGCTGATATAAGCGGTTATAACATAGTCGTGAGTCCTGAGGTCAAGGGCAGATTAACAATGAAACTAATCAATGTGCCATGGGATCAGGCGCTGGACTTAATACTTAAAACCTTCAGCCTCGGAAAGTCTATTGAAGGAAACATCATAAGGATTGCGCCACATACGGTCTTTGTGAAGGAGAGCGAGGAAAAGGCAAAGGCAAAAGAGGCTGAGGTCCTAGCAGAGCTAATGGAGACCAGGATATTCCCCATAAGCTATGCTAAGGTCAAAGATGTAGAAACGGCTTTAAAGGACTCAAAGATACTCACACCGAGGGGAAGTGTTAGTGCTGATGTAAGGACAAGCTCGGTGTTCGTCAAAGATATTCCGGCTATCTTTCCACAGGTGGAAAACCTACTAAAGACTCTCGATATGCAAACACCACAGGTACTCATAGAGGCACGAATTGTTGAGGTGAGTACATCGGATGTAATGGACTTGGGAATCCAATGGGGATTCAGTCAACCTGGCGGAAGCATACCTTTTAGAGGTGCAACACCTTTAGGAACTGGACCATTTACTGGTAATAGACTTCTGGTTGACTTTCCAGCAATTAGTGCAGGCCCTGGTGCGGGATTCGCTTTTGGAATCCTTGGCCACGGAAAGACAGCAGGTCTTGATTTACAGCTCACGGCCCTCGAGAAAGTCGGCAAAAGCAGGATAATTTCCAATCCGAGAGTCGTTACTACGGATAATGAAAAGGCGAAGATCATGCAGGGTGAGAGTATCCCTTATCCTCAGGCAACTGCAGAGGGAACCATATCAGCAGCCTTTAAGGATGTTGCCCTCAGCATTGAGGTAACCCCTCATATAACTCCTGAACAATCGATCGCGTTGAGCGTAAAAATCACGAAAGAGGACTTTACAGAATTTGTAACAATCGGTTATGGTCAAGCGCCCCGAACGAGTAAGATAGAAGGAGACACAAAAGTTCTTATACAAAATGGAGAGACATTAGTTATCGGTGGAATATACAAGAAAACAGAGAGGGAGTCAACTTCAGGTGTTCCAGGGTTAATGAAGATTCCTGTTCTCGGCTGGCTATTTAAGAAGACCAAGACTGAAGAGGAAACAACGGAGCTCATGATATTCATTACGCCGAGGATTGTGGAGAAACCGATATGATCCTCCGATTTCTCACCTCCGGTGAATCTCATGGAAAGGCGCTTGTAGGGATTCTTGAGGGAATTCCCTCAGGGCTTTCTATTTCTGCAGAGGACATTGACGGAGACCTCAAAAGAAGACAATCAGGTCATGGCCGCGGGGCTCGGATGAAGATAGAGTTCGACCGTGCTGAAATCCTCTCAGGAGTGAGGTGGGGAAAGACTACAGGCTCTCCAATTACTCTTTTCATCGAAAACAAAGACTGGAAGAACTGGCTTGAAGGTATGTCTCCCGATGCTAAGGCCGAAGGCTCGATCCCTGCTGTGACAAGGCCAAGGCCGGGACATGCAGACTTAGCAGGTGCAATAAAGTATAATCAGCATGACATAAGGAATATCCTTGAACGCTCAAGCGCAAGAGAGACTGCTACGCGGGTTGCATTGGGCGCAGTGGCAAAGAAGTTTTTATCGGAATTTAATATTAAAATTGGAAGCTATGTCATCCAGATAGGCAAAGTCAAAGTTAAAAGTTCAAAGTTAAAAGTTCAAAGTTCAGAAAAAGGACTGTTATCTATGTTCGAAAAGGCTGAAATTTCACCTGTCAGGTGCCCGGATGAAGAGGCATCAAAAAAGATGATCAAGTTAATAGATAAGGCAACCAGAGAAGGCAATTCCCTCGGGGGTATATTCGAGGTCTTCGTAACTGGTGCTACCATAGGTCTTGGAAGCCATATACAGTGGGACAGAAGACTCGATGGAAGGCTTGCACATGCATTGATGAGCATACAAGCAATAAAGGGAGTTGAGATTGGTCTCGGTTTTGAGATAGCAAGACACTTTGGCTCAGAGGTGATGGATGAAATCTTCTACAGAGCAAAGAGCAAAGAGCAAAGAGCAAAGAGCATAAACTCCGAACTCCGATCCGCCTCATGCGGACCGAACTCCGAACTCACAGTTGGTTTTTATCGAAAAACAAATTATGCAGGTGGAATAGAGGGTGGAATGACAAATAGAATGCCAATAATCTTGAGGGCTGCAATGAAACCGATACCTACATTAAAAAGGCCCCTCCGATCAGTCGACATTATTTCAAAGGAATCTGTAGAAGCAGCCTATGAACGTTCTGACATATGCGCAGTGCCAGCAGCAGGAGTAATAGGGGAAGCAATGGTGGCCTTGATTATTGCAGATGCCTTCCTCGAAAAATTTGGTGGAGATAGCATGGACAAAACGAAACGGAATTACGAATCATATATAGAGTATATAAAGAGGTTCTAAATCATTTACGCAATGCATAACCTAAATAACCAATAATCAAATTACAATAACCAAACAATACCCAATTACCAAACTCCAATAACCAAACATAGTAATATTAATAACAAAATCCTAAACCTTCTTTGAACCTTAAGCAGATCGAATAGTTTAGTTATTCCCAAATCCAGCGATAAATTTGTCGTAATGAAGCGATAATGTCATGGTGAGCCAGTCGAACCATGACATCAGTGTCACCCTTCGACACGCTCAGGGTGACACAATAGCAATGGTTTGCACGTTTATTGCTGGATTTGGGTTATTGGTAATTGGTTATTGGAATTTATTTGGAATTTGGTTATTGGTGATTGGTTATTTATTTTCAGGGCAGATCTGTCCTGATATAAAGCTCTTTCAATTGTTTTGGCTCCACTCTTGACGGGGTGCTGCTCATAAGGCAGGATGCCTTCTGAGTTTTTGGAAATGCAATCACATCCCTAATGGATGATGCGCCGACCATGATCATTACAAGCCTGTCAAGCCCAAGTGCTATTCCTCCGTGAGGAGGCGCACCATACTCAAGGGCTTCCAGTAGAAAACCGAATTTCATCCTCCCTTCTTCCTCCGATATCCCCAGAATCTCGAACATCTTCCTCTGCAGATCGCGCCTATGAATACGAATGCTCCCACCCCCTATCTCATGTCCGTTGAGAACAATATCGTATGCCTTTGCCCGAATTGAAGTGAGAAGTGAGAAGTGAGAAGTGAGAAGTCCATCGTAAGTAACATTTAGAGTAAGTAGTTTTTCAATATCCTCATCCATCGGTGAAGTAAAGGGATGGTGCATCGCTTCGAACCGGCCTTCCCCTTTATTCCATTCGAGGAGTGGGAAATCTGTAATCCAGACAAACTTATATCCCGTCCCTACCAAGTTCAGTCTCCTTCCAAGCTCAACTCTCAACCTGCCTAAAACATCATAAACGACCTTCTCCTCATCTGCCACAAAGAGCATCAAATCCCCTTCTTCTGCATCAAGCCTTTTTGCCATTTCTCTCATTATTTCTTCAGGGAAAAACTTTGCTATGGGAGATTCAAAACCTCCGCCTGAGGCGGATTTCACTTTTATCCATGCAAGTCCTTTTGCACCAAAAGAGACAGCCTCTTCCGTAAGCAGGTCTATCTCTTTTCTCGAAAGACCTGCCATACCTTTGCCATTAATGGCCTTGACCCTTCCGCCGGAGTGAAGGGTATCGAGGAATACCCTGAATGAGCCTTTCTCTGACAGGTCAGCCATGTCCTTGAGTTCAAGACCAAATCTCAAATCGGGACTGCAACTGCCGAACCTTTCCAGAGATTCATGATAACTCAATCTTTCAAAGGGTGTCTCGATCTCAACATCGAGGACATCTTTAAAGAGCCTCTTCATCATGCCCTCTATGACCTCCATAACATCTTCCCTATCGACAAAGGACATCTCAAGGTCAATCTGAGTGAATTCAGGCTGCCGGTCTGCGCGAAGATCTTCATCTCTAAAACACTTCACAATCTGGAAATACCTCTCAAAGCCGGAGACCATCAATATCTGTTTGAAGAGCTGTGGTGATTGGGGTAGCGCATAAAAATACCCGGGATTCAGACGGCTCGGAACAAGATAGTCTCTTGCACCTTCTGGAGTGGATTTTGTGAGAACAGGTGTTTCAACCTCGAGAAATCCTTTCTCATCAAGATAGTCCCTGATAACCTTAGTGGCCTTATGTCTTATAATTAAATTTCTCTGCATCTCAGGCCTTCTCAAATCAAGATACCTGTATTTGAGCCTTAAGGCCTCTGATGCATCCCCGGCATCTTCTATACAGAAGGGCAAAGGAGCTGCCTTATTTAAGACCTCAAGTTTATCTGCATACATCTCGACTGTGCCCGTTGGAATATTAGGATTCTCCGTACCATCAGGCCTCTCTCTGATCTCGCCCGATACAGAGACTACATATTCGCTTCTCAGTTCATGCGCAAGCTCGTGTGCATTGCCTGATACATCAGGGCTGAAAACTACCTGTAGCATTCCGCTCCTATCACGCAAATCCACAAATATAAGCCCTCCATGGTCTCTCCGCCTGAAGACCCATCCGCTGAGGTTTATATTTCTTCTTATATCTGACTCTCTTATTTCACCACAACCTTTATCACGAATCATATACTTTCTGCTTTAGCTTTTGTAATAGTTTAGCTCTTCTAAAAATTATTCACAAATTCTAAATTCTAAGCACCGCTCGAATTTAGGATTTAGTGTTTCTTTTTTAATTTTATTAACTTCCTCATGCGTTAAATATCTGTATGTCCCTAATTCAAGCTTGCCAAGTTCAAGGCCGTTTATCCTTATCCTTTTGAGCTTGAGCACTGGATGTTTTACCTTATCGAGCATACGCCTTATCTGTCTTTTCTTCCCTTCGTATATTGTCATCTCAAGCCATGAGTTATTTTCTGTCCTTCTAATCCTCCTTACCTTTGCAGGAGCTGTCATCCCATCTCCGAGCTTTATCCCTGTACTCAATTTCTCTATCTCTTCTTCCCCAAGAACTCCCTTCACCTTTACTATGTACGTCTTTAATATCTTCTTTGACGGATGAAGCACTGCATGTGCAAAATCACCATCATTTGTTAATAAAAGCAGACCTTCAGAGTTGTAATCAAGTCTTCCTACAGGAAACACTCTGTATTTTACACCTTTCAAGAAATCCTTTACAGCGGGCCTTCCTTCAGGGTCGAATAGGGTTGTTACAACCCCCTTTGGTTTGTTGAACATGATATAGACCTTCCTTTTAGACCCTGCAATAAGCCTTCCATCAACCTTTATATAATCCCTTAAAGGATCTGCCTTCATCCCGATAGTCGCAACCTTACCGTTGACAGTCACCCTCCCCTCAAGGATGAGCTCCTCAGCCTTCCTCCTGGCAACGATTCCCATCTGTGATAGTATCTTTTGAATGCGCTGTTTCATAAAAATAAATGGTAACATATTTATTGAACATAGATTATGCAAGGGGAATAGTGGTGAAGAATCGCTCAATTTAGGTTAGAATTTATCATGCACGTTCAGGAAATAGTAGTTCAGATGTCTGATGTCGGTCAGAGGCTTGATACATTTCTTGCGAAGAAAACTGGTATTACTCGCTCGCAGATACAAAAGCTCATAGGGAAGTGTGATGTCCTCGTTAATGGAAGGTCTGTTAGTCAGAATTACAAAGTAAAAAAAGATGATCTCATATCCCTGAAAGTTCCTGAGAAAAAACCTGAGGGTCTTATCCCTGAGCCAATCCCTATAGACACACTTTACAAAGACGATCATATTGTAGTAGTAAACAAACCTGCTGGCATGGTTGTTTACCCCTCTGCTGGCCACAACCATGGCACCCTTATGAATGCCATTTCATACCATTGCAGAAGGCTTGCCACAGTGGGAAGGCCATTGAGACCCGGTGTTGTACACAGGCTCGATAAAGACACATCAGGTGTAATGGTCATCGCCCTGAGTGACGAAGCCTACTACAACCTTATTGAACAATTCAGGCACAGGGCAATAAAAAGAAGATATATTGCACTAATTTATGGGAATATCAGAGAAAATGAAGGTGAGATAGCGCTGAAGATAGGCCGTTCTGAGTCTGACAGAAAAAAGATGTCAACTCGCATGAAAAAGGGTAAAGAGGCGGTTACGAGATGGAAGGTTCTGGAGAGATTCGGAAATGCCACCTTAATCGAGGCGAGACCCGGAACCGGAAGGACACACCAGATAAGGGTACACTTCGCCTCTATAGGTCACCCACTTCTTGGAGATAGGGCATACGGAAAAAAAACGACTCTTAAATGGAAAATGGAAAATGGAAAATGGAAAACTCTTACATTCCCGAGACAGATGCTTCATGCAGAATTATTAGGGTTTATTCATCCCGTAACAAGAGAGTATATTGAATTTTTAAGTCCTCTGCCAGAGGATATGGCTCAGAAGATAGAAGAGCTCCGGCATTTTAAGTAGTAGACTTTGTAGAACTAATGTAATATATTCTTCTAATTGTCATTGCAAATCCGCCTAAGGCGGAGAAGCAATCTCGACAAGATTCATCGTCCGTTTTTGCGGACTCGGAATGACACAGCGTGAAGGGGGGTTTATGACAATAGGAAAAGATGTCATTGAAGTCAGAGATGGTTCTGTCCACATAAAAGACAGAGAAGGTCTCAGGAATATAATGGATGGCCTTATCTACGATGCTGTTTTTGAGACCGATGAAGAAAAAAGAAAGCACTCTTTGTGCTCATTAAAGAGATTGCGAAGGCTTGCGGCGCTGTGCCCTCCTCTATTCAGGGACTCTATGAGGAGATAGGGAGAAATTATCGTGGATTCACTGTACCTGCCATAAACATAAGAGGGCTCACATATGATGTTGCGAAGACAATGCTGAGAAAGGCACAGGAGATGAACGTTGGCGCCCTCATATTTGAGATTGTAAGGTCAGAGATTGGCTACACAAAACAGAGACCTCTGGAGTATGCAACCACCATTCTTGCTGCCGCTGTAAAAGAAGGGCTTGAAGGTCCTGTCTTTATCCAGGGTGACCACTTCCAGCTTGTGAGAAAGAGTTATCTAAGTGACTCTGATGCCGAGACAGAATATGTGAAAGGTCTTATCACAGAGGCAATAGATGCGGAATTCTACAATATAGATGAGGAACAGTACATCTACAGCACGAGGAAGAAAGGACTCGGGCCATTGAAGAAAAGGTGGTGGGATTTACCTCTCGAAGTAAGGAGACCCATAATGAAAGAATTAGAGTCCAAGTTGGAAGTAATAATAGCACGGGTCAGATCTTTCATTTTGACAATCCTCTCTTATATTTTCTCTTAAGAGTCAATAATAAAGATTTGACCGTATGCCGTATGACTTGTTGGTTAAAGTCCAACCGTGGGAATTCGGCAGTTCACCCACGTAGCTTGAGGAAGATGTT